>DATMHK010000021.1:0-35964 GCA_035554995.1 Gemmatimonadaceae bacterium | reverse complement strand
GGCTCGGCGACTCGTTACCGTGCGGCTGGAAGTGGCTGCCGACTTTCGAACAGTGTCGCCCACAGGTCGCCCTTCGCGGCGAGGCGCTCGGCCATCGTACGCAGCGTAAAGGTTTGCGGTCCGACTGCACCGCCTTCGACTTCATCCCACGTGCAAGGCGCGGACACGGGCGCACCGGTTTTTGGACGGACGGCGTACGGCGCCGCGTAGGTCGCGCCGAATTCATTGCGCCCGGTGTCGACGAGGATCTTGCCGCCGCGATCGGCTTTGTAGAACTCTTGTGTCAAGAGATGCGGCGCGCGTCGAACGAGCTCTCGGCCGACTGAGTGCGCGAAGTGTGCGACCTGACCGCTATCCGACTTCTCGTCGAGTGCGAAGGCGATGTGAAATCCCTTTGAGCCCGACGTCTTGACCCAACTCTCGACGCCGAGCTCCGCCAGCGTGTCGCGGACGAGGAGCACGGCGGCGCGCAAGGCGATTTCGTTGTCGTCGAGCGGATCGAGATCGAACACGCAAAGATCCGGATGAAACAAGTCCGGTGCGCGCGACGTCCACACGTGTGGTGTGATGCAGTTCTGGTTGGCGAGCCATGCGATGCCGCGTTCGTCGCGCACGACCGGGTAATTGACGACGCCATCCTTCTTCGGAACGGCGACGCGCTCGAGCCAGGCCGGAGCGCCCTTCGTGACGTTCTTCTGGAAGAAGCCCTTCTCACCGATGCCGCGGTGAAATCGCTCGAGGGTGACTGGTCGTCCCGCTACGTGCGGCAACATTATCGGAGCGACGAGCTCGTAGTACGACGCCAACTCGCCCTTGGTGATCCCGTCGTCGGGAAACATCACCTTTTCGGGATGCGAGATCGCGACGTCACTCATTCGCCTGGGCCTGCCTCCCGCACGACGTCGCGCGGGCGCACATCGGACCGTACGCTCAGAAGCCGCGAGTGGCGCAGCTTGGTGTGCACGGTCCACTCGATGAATGCAACGCGAACGACGATCTCGGGCCGCGCCCAATGCGCGCGCACCCGCGGCAGCCCTTTCGCCTTGGTGAATGGCGTCTTCTCGAGCTCCATCGCGTCGAGACGCGCGCGAAGGTCCGTGAGCAGCTTCGTGTCGAAGCCCGTGCCGACCTTCCCGGCGAAGACGAAGTCATCGCCCTCGTAGTAGCCGACGAGCAGCGCGCCGAGCCCGACCCGTGTGCCTTGGGCGTCGGTGAACCCGCCGACGACGAAGTCGTGCGTCAGCTCGCACTTCATCTTGAGCCAGTGCTTCGATCGCTTGTGCTCGTACGGCGAATCGCGGCGTTTCGCGATGACGCCTTCCCATCCTTGGGCGCACGCGCGATCCCACGGCGCGTCGTCGTGGATCTCGCGCACTCGACGCATCGGCGCCGTGAACGGCAGCTCGGCGAGAAGCCGGCGGCGTTCGGTGAGTGGGAGCCGCGCGACGTCGCGGCCGTCGATCCAGATCACGTCGAATACGTGATACGCTGTCTGGCCGTCCCACTCCACTTCACCGTCGAGAATCAGGTCGGTATGCGGCAGTGCGGCGACCGCGGCAGCGATGCCGGGAAGTGATTTCTCTTTTCGCGTGCGTGAGTAGAGACGCACGACGTCGCCCTGCTTGAACGCGATGAGACGGATGCCGTCGTACTTTCGCTCGAAGGTCCATTCCGGACCCGTGAAACGCTCCTGGGTGAGCGTGGCGGCCATCGGCTCGATCCATTCGGGGAACTCGAGCCGGCCCGGCCCTAAGGCAGTATCCACGACCACCATGTTTTTGACGGCGTGCGCAGCGGTACGGTGACGAGCGGATCGCCGATTGCCAGAAACGCCGCCCACATTCGCGGCGGCTCGCCGGCCTGCAGTGCGGCGATTTTCGCCGCTCGCAGCGCGTCGGTGACGGTGAGCCCGCGAGCGAGGCCGTCATAGAATCGCGCGACGAACGGCACGACGCGCTGATCGTTGATTCGCCAATTCGTTGCGACGACCGATCGCGCGCCCGCTTGAAGGAGCGGCGAGGTCAAGCCCTGCACACCTTCGCCGCCGACGAGCACGCCTCCCGCCGAACGGCACGCGGAAAGCACCACCAAATCCGCGTCGAGCGAGAGCGCCGCGAGGTCGCCGGGCCCAACGAGGCCGTTCTCGCCTTCACTCGGCGCGAGCGCGAGCGCGGTGCGCGCCACCGACTGTTCATCGACGAGCGCGTGCGTGGCGAAATGGAGGACGCGATACTGTTTGAGGTCCGCGTGCAACAAAAACGCGGCGGTGGCGTCGCCGCCGAGCCGCACGTCGGCCGCGGGAGCGTAGCGGGCAACGAGACGCGCCTCGCGCGAGGCGCCAACCAGCTTCGGCGCGCCGCTCATCGTCGATGGGGCCGAGAGATCGTCGCCCGCCTCGGCGTCGCGCGAGGTGTCACGAATGCTCGTGGCAATCGCGGGATCGCCAATGGCGAGGAGCCGAACGGGCGCGTTCGGTTGTCCTCGCCGCGGCCGCGCGCGCAACGCGATCACCGCCGACGCCGACGGCGCCATGCCGACCGCGTACCGTTCGAACAAGTACCGTCCATCAGATAGACGGAGTGCGTCGAAGGGCAAACGATGAAGCGCTCCGTCGGGCACGATGACGACGCGCTTCACCCGCGCGCCGAGGAGGGGCAACACCGGCTCCAGCAAACCGGCGCCGAGGGTGCGGCCGAGTCGCGCCGCGTCAGCGCCGCTCTCGAGGAGCGAAGTAAAGCGAGAGACCAACGACGTCAAAGAATCGATCGGCGGGAGCACACGTGCGCGTATACCGCCGCGCTGAGCGACGAAGGCGGTGATGGGAGTACCCTCGGCGGCCACGAACTCGATGAGGGCTGTTTCGTCGTCCGGCAGCGCAGTCGTTATTTCACGCGCATTGCGCGCGGGCGAGCTCGAAACCGGCGAAGCGCCCCGTGTTTGATCGGTGCGTAACACGGCGCCGCGAATGAGGTGCTCAGTCAGCTCGCGCGCGCGCCAGCGCTCGGCGAGCGCGAAGGCGACGTCGATTCGCCCGCCGTTCGTGAGCGCGGCGAGCACCCGGGCGGCTCGGATGCCGCTCGCGTTGGGTTCGGCCGCAGCCTCGTCCACAGTCACCGCCGACTGAAACGCCAGTGTTCGCAACTCGGCGTCAGTCATCCCGGAACGAAATCGATCGATGTCATCCGTGGCGCTCACCAACTCTTGCTCAGCGCGGGCAAGATCGCCGCGCCGCGCATAGATGTCGGCGAGACGCATGCGCGAGTCGAAGATGCAGACGTCGCACGTCCCACGCTTCGCCAGGTCGAGATAGGCATTGATCGATCGCTCGGCGGCCGCGAGATCGCCGCGGGCGAGTGCGAGACGACCCTCGTCGTTCAGCACCCACACTGGATAGTCGCCGCCGGGCAGACGGCGGAGTTGCGCGCGCGCGCTGTCGAGTGATCGGAGCGCCGCCGGGATGTCGTTCTCGCGCTCGGCGATGTTCGCCATGAGACGGTATGACTCGTAGCGGGCATTGGCGTCGTCGGTGAGTCGCGCCCACTCGAGGCGCTCGCGGGCGAGCCGCTTGGCCGTCGCGACGTCCCCCACCGCGAGCGCGACCTGGGCTACGTATTTTCCGCTCGTCATCACGCCCGACGAATCGCCCGCAGATGCCGAGATGGCGACGGCGCGCCGGAAATGCGCCGATGCCGCCGGCCAGTCGCCAAGCATTGTCGCCAGCACTCCGAGCGCGCGATGGGCGTCACCTATCGCAGCCGGATTGTGCGTCGCTTCGCCTTCCGAGAGCGCACGCTTGGCGACGTCGCGCATCTCTCCGTAGCGCATGCGGCTGCCGAGGACTTGAGCGTGCCAGATCAGCGAGCGGGCGAGCGCCGAGCGGTGGCGCGCCTCGAGATAAAGTGACTCGGAGCGATGGAGCGCGACGAACGCCGAATCGAATTGCGAGCGGAATTGGAGCACCTGGCCGATGACGCGGTAGGCGTCGCCTTCGAGGCGACGATCACCTGCCTGCCGCGCGAACAGAACGCTCGAATCGGCGGCCGCCGACGCCGGCGCTGCACGTCCGTAGAGCGCGTAGGTGATCGCGCGGCGACTCAGCAGCCGGCTTCGCAGATCGAATGCGGTGTCCGGGATGAGAGCCGCGGCGGAATCGATATACGCCGTCGCCACGCGCACGCCGGCGAGACGTCCGCGCGAGAATGCCAGGGTGAGCAGCGCATCCGACTCGGCGACGCGGTCGCCGACTCGTCGCGCCATCGCCAGCGCACGATCCAGCTCCTCCATTGCCTGACGCGCGATGCCTCGGGTCTCGTCGCCGTCAGCCAAACCGAGCAGTGCGTAGACCACGTACCGGTCGGGGGTACCGGTGATGAGCTGGCGATAGGTGCTCTCCGACGCCGGGTAGTCGTACCGAAGCCGCGCGAGCGTGGCGAGTCCGAGCTGGGCGGCGCGGTCGCCAGCATTTCGCGTGAGGCGCGCACGCCATCGCGACTCGACCCGCGCGGCGCTGTCGCCCTCGACCGCGCGAGTAGCCGCGCGCACGATCGAGCGGGGGGGGGGATCGTCTCCCGGTTGCACCGGTTGGCGATGTGCTGTTGCGAGCGCAAAAAGCAGAAGGCTGCGGAGCACGTGCGGGCGGAGTCGGGGGGGTGGACCGACACGATAGGACGGGACCCCAGGCGAGGCAAGTGAGAATCTTCGCGGCATCCCCGCGTGACACTCCTACCGCAGTCTCGAACAACACACTCAGTAGGGAGGAGGATCAGGCATCATGAACACTCGTTTTGGTTTTCTCAAGCTTGCCACCTTCGTTGCCGTCACCGCCGCGACCGTGGCGCCGGCCGTGTCGAATGCGCAGCAGAGCAACCGCGGTCAGTTGGTCCAGGCCGTCGTGAAGCTGAACAACGCCCAGCTCGCGTTCGCGAAGAAGCTGGCGGAAGACACGCAGTTCGCGGCGCAGTTCGACAAGGCCACGGGGAGCGGTAACTACGATGCGGCAGCCTCACTCGCGGCGTCCGTCACGGGCATTGCAAAATCGAGTATTTCCGTGACGCCGGGCAGCGCACCGGGCGGGGACGACAATCAGGCAGCTGCGACGACTACGGCGTCGACGCAGTCGGTCTACAAGCTCGCGTCGTTCGCCGGCAAGACGGAGGCGAAGCTGACCTCAGGCAAGATCTGCTTCAACCTTGGCGTAGTCGCGGGCTGCATCGGATGGTGAAGTACGTCGCCCTCGGCGTCGGACTGTTGGTCGCTGCTGTCCGGCTCGCGCATCGCGAGCCGGACACGCGCACTTCGCACGGCGCGACAGACTATCGTGGCGTGATCACCTTCGCGACCACGGGCAACGGCGATCCGTTTCACCCGGGCGTGGTTCAGGAGCTCGATCTCGCGACCGGCGAGCTCACCGTGCGCTTCGATGGCCTCGACGCGTCGCGCACGCGCTCTGGCGAGCTCGCCTTCGTTCAGCGTCTCGGCCCGGGCATCTATGCCGATCATGGCATCGTGGTCGTCGACTCGCGCGGCGTTCCGGGAGCGCCGGTATTCCTGTGCAAGGGTTTCCGATTCTCAGACAACAGAACTTGCGCCATTCCAAAGCTCGCACCAGGCGGCCGGCTGGTCGCATTCGTGACGGTCGGTTCGGGTACGGTGTGCGACGGTGGGTACGGGATGAAGTGGGGAAGCTTCGTCCTCGTTACCGATCGGCGCGGAAGCGAAGTGGCGCGGTTCGAGGGATACACCGCTCCTGAATGGTTGCCGGACGGACGGCTACTCATGATGGGCACGCAGTGCCGCCGCGGCGGCATCTGGCTCGCCGATGCGTCGCTGCGCGCGCTGTCGCGCGCTGACGGTGAGCAGGTCAACACGCCGGCGGCGTCACCGGCGGCGAGCCCCGACGGCCGAACGTTGGCGTTCGTGTGGAACAACCAACTCTGGTCGCTGAAGCTGGTCGGACAGCCGGCGCTCACACAACTCACGGCGCTGTCGAAGCCGGTCACGTCGGCGGCGTGGTCGCCGGACGGTAGCTCGATCGCCGCGCTCATGTTCGACATCAGCATGCCCGTGCGCTCGATGGCGCTCTTTCGCCCGGGCGATCAGAAATCGATGGTCTTTCGCAATCTCGGAGTCTATCCATATGGGCCGATCTCCTGGCGTTGAGCTGTTCGCCGCCGTGGCTTTCTGCGTGGCGGTGCCGCTGCCGTTGGCCGCGCAGGGTGGATGGCGTGCGTGGGATCTCTATCTGCGTGACGGATCTCGCGTCGAAGCGAATCCGCTCGGCGCGCCCGACGATGCTCACATCGCCATTTCCATAGGCGGAATGGAAAACCACGACAAGACCATCACGCGCCGGCGCGTCTCGCTGATCGCGGCGCCGACGACAGTTGGTCCGCGACGTGAGCCAATACCTGGCGCAGCGCTCCCGCCGCGACCCACTGGCCGCGTGTGCGAGGACCTGATCGTGCTCCGCGACGGACGGAAAACGACCGGCCACGTTGCGCTGACGCGCGTGCAGTACTCGGCGGGCATCGTCACCCAGCGCGGCGCCGAAGTCGATCTCGATTCGATCGCGTACATCAAATTCGCCGATCCGGCTTCCGCCAAATGCAAGTCAAAGTCGCGGAAGAAAACGCCATGACTCTCGACCAGCTCGAGCTCCCAAAAATCGACTGGTACGATACGCCGGCGCCCTCGCCAACCGCGTTGCGGCCGCTCTCCAGTCAGGAGCGGCTTCCGCTGGTCGACGCACTGCGTGGGTTTGCCATCCTCGGTGTGCTCCTCGCCTACACGCTGTGGAACCTCGGCTCGCCGCCTGCCGAGCAATGGAGCGCCCTGGATCGCGCGATCGACTTCGTCGGCGCCGCATTCGTCGATACGAAGTTTCTCACGACATTCGCTTTCCTGTTCGGCGCCGGTACCGCGCATCAGTGGTGGCGCGCGCGGTTGCGCGGCGTGAACGTGGCGGGATTTCATGCGCGACGAATGCTGTTCCTGCTCGTCGTCGGACTTGCGCACGGTGCGCTGCTGCGAAACGGCGACATCCTCGCGCCCTACGCGTTGATGGGCTTGATGCTGCTGGCCGTCAGAAAGGCGACTGCTCGCCAGCTCATCGTCATCGCGATCCTGTTGGCGCTCCTACCGTACGGCGTGCGGCCGGTCATGAAAGCGGCGGGACTCTCCTTCATCGGCAGGCCAGAGCTCCAACGGTCCCAGAGTTATCTCGCGGCGAACTTTGTGTGGCTGCGTTATTGGTATGCGACGAACACGCTGACCGAATGGCCACGAATTCTCGCCGTCATGATCGCCGGCGTTTGGGCAGAGCGGACAGGGTTCATCGACCGCCTGGCGATGAGTCGCCGGTTCGCGCTGAGAGTATTGATCGGCGCGGCGACGGTCGCCGTCGTCTCGTACGGGCTTGTGTACGTCATCGCATTCATTTGGAAGGCCGAACGCGCGCCGATGGTGCGCATGCCGGTGCTCAGCCAGACGTTCTATCTGTCGGCTTGGAGCCTGGCCGCTGCCTATGCGGCCGCGTTCGCGCTCTTGTGCCGGCGCCCGGGTTGGCTGGCGCGTCTCGGCTGGCTGCGGTCAGTGGGACGCATGGCCTTCACCAACTATCTGCTGCAAGCGTCGCTTGTCGTGCCGGCCTGCCTTGTCTTTGGCTGGTTCGACACCGTCACCCCGAGCCGTGGCGTTCTGCTCGCGCTCGCGGTGATGTCGATTCAGATCCCGTTCAGCGTCTGGTGGCTCAATCGCTTTGAGTACGGACCCGTGGAACTCCTATGGCGAAACGCGACGTACGGCCGGCGCTGACCGAGCTTGGCGCAATGACGACGACGGGCACTCATCTGCGACTGATCCGCACCGACGAGTTGCCCGCCGCCACGGCGGCGTCGTACGTTCGCGGCATGGCCGGCCCCGGACTGGATCGCGTCTCGTCGACGATCGAAGCGGTGATCGCGCGCTTTCGCACGATGGTGCGCAGCGTCGGCGCGCGTCGCGGGCTCGTCGAGTCGGATCTCGATGAAGTGTTGCAGGACGTGCGCATCCGACTCTGGCAGGCCGGGGAAGGGGGGAAGGCCCTCGAGGAGTTGGGATCGTCGTACCTCTATCACGTTGCAACCACCGCCGCGCTCGACTTACTCCGCCGTCGTCGTGCCCGCCGGGCAGGCGACACTGAAGACATTCATGAGCGCACGGAATTGACGACGCACGACGCGTCACCCCACGACGACGTGGAAGCCCGCGAGCTCGCGGCGCAGATCGACGCGGCCATCGACACGCTGTCGATCGACCGGCGCGTGGCGGTCCGCTTCCACCTCGCCGGCTACGATCGCAACGACATCGCGCGCATGCTCGGCTGGACGGAAGCGCGCGCGCGAAATCTCATATATCGTGGCCTCGATGATTTGCGCCGCCGACTCACCGACATGGGAATCTCGCCGAGGAGGACAGGATGAACCGCGACTTCGACGACGACGCGCTTCGAGCCGCCTACGAGCCGGCGTTGCGTGAATCGACGGTGACGCACACTCCGGATTGTCCGAGCGAGACCAAGCTGCTGAGCGCCGTTCGCGGCGACGGTGATCCCACCGAGCGGCTGCATGTGCTCGACCACGCGCTCAAATGTCCGGCCTGCCGGCGTGAGATGGCGCTGCTGCACGCGGTGTCGGGGGGGGGCGGCGAGACGGTGGCCGCACCGCGCGCGATGCGAGAGCTCTCATGGAGGCGATGGATGCCGGCGGCGCTCGCCGCGTCGCTCGTGTTGGCCGTCGGATTGGTTAGCGTGGCGCGATTGCGCAATCGTGGCGGGGAAGAGATCACGCGCGCCGGCGCCGCCTCGGGGCCCGCGCTCGTTACGCCGGCCAACGGAGCGGCCGTCCGGCCCGGCCTCGTTCAGTTCGTCTGGCGGCCCATCCCCGAAGTGATTCAGTACACGTTGGAGGTCGATGCGACGGATGGCACCGTGCTGTTCTCGTCGCCGACTCGCGATACCACGTTCCGCGCAGCGATCGCGGCGACAGCCGTCGGAGAGAATCGCTGGGTGATTCGGGCGAAGCTGCAGGACGGAAGCGAGAAACGCTCTGACGCGTGGGTGCTTCGCGTTCAGTAGAATCCGTTTGTGCCGGATCAGAAGTGGATCGATTCGCCGACCATCAGCCCGTTCGCGCTCGGCACCACGATCGCGCCGAGCATCCACTTGTCGAGCCGATTGCGCGTATGCGTGTGCGCGTAGTTCACGACCTTGGTGCCGAGCACCGCGCCGAGGACCGCGCCGGAGAAGACGTCGCTCGCCCAATGCTCGTCGAGGTAGAGGCGCGTCACACCCGGGATGAGCGCCGCGGTATATAGAATGGGGGCCGCCCAGACGTTGCTCTGCGGATGCCGGAAGTGGATCTCCTGCACGACCGCCGAGGCAGTGGCGAAGCCGACGGCGGAGTGCAGCGACGGGTAAGCGCGACGAGCGAAGTCGGTGAAGCCGCCCCAAAATAGAAAATTGTATTGGTCGTCCTGCGAATTCCGCGGTCGCAGGCGGCCGACGGGTCCGCGGATCGCTTCGCTCAGTCCGACGGTGAGGACGAGGGCCTCCGTCGCGTGGAGTCCGACGTCGGCGACCGTTTGATTGCGGGTCAGCCGGCCGACGCCGTAGGTGACAAAGGCTCCGATCGTAAGCGGTGTCTCATTCACGATGGTGAGCGATTTCACGAAGTCGTGGCGCGACGACGAGCCTTGCACCGACGGCGACTGCCACCAGTAGCCGATCCGCTTGTCGAAGATCGAGATGACGGCGCCGCCAGCCAGGCTTGCCCCGGCCCAGTAGGCGTCTCGACGAGTGAAGAAGGTCTTCGTGGTGTCCTGCGTGTGGGCGAGCTTGGGCGCGGCGAGAAGCAGCACGCCGAGAGCGCGGAGCGATAGATAGTTGCGAGGCATTGATAGACGAGTGCGAAAACGACACGCCGAGGCGGACTGTGCACGATCTGTGCGCCCGCGCCGGGTCGCGCCGGGTCGCGCCCGTTCGCGGCTGTGTTCGTCCCATTTCCATTGCGGCGTCGCTCGCCTCTACTACTATCAAGACGCCGATCCTGGCACGCTCTGCCCCCGTCCCCCAACGCTCGATAGCCGTCAGGAATCCGAGGAATGGAAATCTTCTTACAGGACATCCGGGTCGCCCTCCGCGCTTTCCGCCGCTCGCCGGGATTCGCCCTGACGGCGGTCGTTACCCTCGCCCTGGGCATCGGTGCGACGACGGCGATCTTCACGACGCTGAGCGCGGTCCTTCTCAAGCCGCTCCCGTATCCCAATTCGCAGGACCTCTACGGCCTGAAAACCGCGCTCACCGACGGCCGTGTCACGACAGGGCTCCTCTCGGGTGGCGAGATCTATCGGCTGAACGACCCGAGTCTGTCCATCGAGCGCGCCGCGGGTGTCCAGGCCGGCGACTTCACTCTGCTCGCGGCAGACGGGACGCCGTCGCACGTGAAAATCCACGGAGTGACCGAGGGCTTCTTCGAGCTGTTCGGTCTTCCGATGACGGTCGGCGGTTTCAAGCACGACGATTTCACGCCGCTGCCGCCTCCGCAGCCGAACGCGCCGCCGCAGCAAGGACCGCCGGTCACGATTGTCATCTCGTCCCGCCTGTGGAAGCAGCTTTACAACAGTGATCCCGCGGTGGTCGGCAAACCGATCCATTTTGCCGAATTCAATGGAACGGTTGCCGGAGTCGCGCCGCGTGACTTCGACATGCCGCACGGCGCCGACCTCTGGGCCGCACAGCGGACGCCGTCGACCGATGTAAACCACGGGCAGGATGGGTACGTGCGTCTCAAGCACGGCCGCTCGATCGAGCGCGCGAAGGGTGAGATGACCACGGTCATGAACGGCCTCGCGCGTGACTTCCCCGCGTCGGACCGCAATCGCGTCTACGTTACGCGGCCGCTCGTCGAGTCGATCGTCGGCGATCTCGGCCCGATCCTGATCATCGTCATGTCGGCGACCGGGCTTCTGCTTCTCCTCGCGTGCGTGAACGTCGCCAACCTCTTGCTCGCGCGCGGCGCGGCGAGGGCGCGCGAGATGGCCGTGCGCGCGGCGCTTGGCGCGGGATGGAGCCGCCTGGTGCGTCAGCTCCTCGCCGAATCGCTCGTGCTGGCAACGGTGGGGACGATTCTTGGCGTCGCTATCGGGGCGTTGGGACTCCGCGCTCTGCTCGCGATCGGCGCGTCCAAGTTGCCGCGCCTTGATGCGGTGTCATTTGACGGGCGCGTACTCCTCTTCGCGCTCGCCACGCTCGTCCTGACGGGATTGATCATCGGGCTCGCCCCGGCCGTTCGGCTGATGCGCAGCGATATGAAAACGCTCATGAACGACAGCTCACGCTCGGCGAGCGCCGGGCGCGGTACGGCACGCTGGCTCATGGCGATGACCGTGGCCGAGGTCGCGCTGGCGATCATGCTGGTCGCCGGCGCGGGCTGGCTCGTTCGCGGGTTCGCGAATCTTCGCAACACCCACGCCGGATTCGTGGCGGACCGCCGCATCCTTTTCGACGCGTCGTTCCTCGGCCCGCGATTCAACTCGCCGGAGGTGGTGCGCCAGGCGCACCTCGATCTCGTGAGTGCCGTGAGCAACGTCCGTGGTGTGACCGGCGTCGGGCTCGTGTCGGCGTACCCGATGCGCGGCGTGCTCGAGGGCTCGCTCCTCGGGAAATTCCACGGCCAGGCCTACGACGAGGCCAATCCGCCGGGCATGCGCCAGCGGTTCGCCGGGCCGGGACTCTTCGCCGCGATGGGCACAGCCCTGATCAAGGGCCGCGACTTCACCACGGCGGACGCCCCCAACACCATACCGGTGGCGATCGTCAACAAGGTCTTCGTCGAACGTTATCTCAAGGGACAGGACCCGATCGGCGTGCAGTTTACCGCCGGGTATCCGGCGCCAAATCCGAACGCTCCCGAAGTGACCATCGTCGGCGTGGTCGACGACGTGAGGCAGAAGTCACTCGCCGACCCGGCGGAGCCTGCGTTCTACATCTCTCTGACGCAGGCGCCGTTTCGACGGTTGACGGTGGTGGTCGCGACCGCCAAGACGGACGTCGGTGCCGTGGAACGAGCGATCCGCACGGAAGTGCGGAAGCTCAACCCGACGATGGCACTCGATTTCGAGCTCGCGTCGGACGTCGTCGGCGGCACACTGCGGCGGCAGGAGCTCGGGATGACGCTGATGCTCATCTTCGGAGGCATCGCGATCGTGCTCGCGGCCGTCGGCATCTATGGCGTCGTCTCGTACGCCGGCTCGCTGCGCCGCGACGAGATGGCCACGCGACTCGCGCTTGGCGCGTCTCCAGGTTCGGTGTTCCTGCTCGTCATGAAACAGGGTGTGATGCTGGGTCTGGTCGGCGCCGCGGTCGGTGTTGGACTGGCCTATTTCTCGGGTCAGGTCATCTCCAGTCGTGTATACGCGATCAGTGCGTCGGACCCGCTGATTCTGACGATGTCTACCGTACTGATCATCGCGATCACCTTCCTGGCGACCACGATTCCGGCGGCCCGCGCGGCACGTCTGAATCCGGCAAGCGCGTTACAGTCGGAATAGGAGTGCGATGCTAAGCTGACCCGGCAGATTCAGTCCTTGCCGGGTTTGCCGGTCCGAATGATCGTATTGGCATGGCGACCCCCACCGCGCCAGAACGATCGGCATTGAAGTTCCTGTCCTTCACGACGTGGTCCCTCGTCGCGATGGCAGCCGGGTTGGCGTTCGGCGTCGCGGCGCACGGGTCGGCGGCGCCCCTCGGGCCGATGCCGACGCTCGCGACTGCGGTCGGGGATCTCTGGATCTCGGCGCTCCAGATGGTCGCGCTGCCGCTGGCGCTGTTCCTCACCCTCGCGGCGACAGCGGGTGCGACCGGAGACTCGGCGAAAGCGTTGGGCGCGCGCGCGATCATCGTGTTCGTGGTCGCGCTCGCGACGGCGGCGTTTTTTGCGATCGTCGTCATGCGGATAGCGTTGCCCGCGGTCGACGTGCCGGCGGGTGCGGTGGCTTCGCTCTCTACCATTCCGCTCACCGCCGATCCGGCGGCGATTGCGCCCTCGACAAATCAGTCGTGGTGGCTGGCAATCATCCCGCGCAACATTTTCGCGGCGGCGGCGCGCGGCGACATCTTCCCGCTGCTGCTGTCGGCGATCGTCTTCGGGGTCGCCGTCGCCAAGCTTCCCGAGGAGCAGCGCGCGTCGATGACACGCGTGTTCTCGGCGACGTCGCAAGCGATGATGACTGTCGTGCGATGGCTGTTGGCCGCGACACCGGTTGGCGTGTTCGCGCTCACGTTCATCATCGCGCTGCGAACGGGAACGTCGTGGGCGAGCGCGTTGGGCGCGTATCTCCTGCTGCGTATCGGCGTCACGTTACTCTGCGTGGCGTTGCTCTACCCGATCAGCGTCGTGCTCGGCCGGACGACGGCGCGCGCTTTCGCGAGGGCGGTGTTCCCGGCGCAGGTGGTCGCCGTGAGCACGCGCTCTTCATTGGCGGCGCTGCCGGCGCTCGTCGCCGGCGGAGGAACGCACATCGGTCTCGCCGCCGCCGCGACGGATTTCGTCCTCCCGTTGAGTGTCTCGCTGTTTCGCATCGGCACGGTGATGGCCAATCCGATCAAGCTGCTGTTCCTCGCTCACGTGTACGGCATCGGACTGCGGGTGGAGACGGTTGTGCTGTTCGTGCTGACCGAAGTGGCATTCAGCCTGAGCGCGGCGGGAATTCCAAACAGTGGGGCGGCCGGCAGCGGCTTCCGCATGCTCCCCGTTTTCATGGCGGCGGGCATTCCGGCGGAAGGCGTGGTCATGCTCGACGCGGTCGAAACGATTCCCGACGTCTTCGAGACGCTGGCGAACGTGACCGGACAGATGAGCGTCGCCACGATTCTCACGCGTCGCATTGCTCGGCTCGAACCTGTTTCGCAGTCCGTTCCGTCACCCGCGTCGGTCGAGATCGTTTCGTGATCTACTATGTGCTGCCGAAGCACAGTCGCTTCACGATGGACGAGTTCTTTTCGTTCGAAGAATCGTCGTTCGTGAATCGATTCAGTGTCATCGACTTCGAGCAGCTGCCGGCGATACGACGGTTCCAGCCCGGCACGTACGTCATTGCCGGCATCGACCAAGCCGAACCGGCGATGAAGGAGCTGATCTCGAGCCTGTGCGATCAGCTCGATGCCGCGGGCGGCAGCCGAATTCTCAACTGGCCGCGGATGACGGTGGGTCGCTTCGATCTGTTGAAGCAACTGCACGCCGCCGGAAAGAGCGACGTGCGCGTCGCGCGGGTGAACGAGGACCTGGAGGCTCTGCGGTATCCGGTCTTCGTACGCAGCGAACGCGAACACGGAGGCAATCTGTCGCCGTTGCTGGCCAATCCAGCCGAGACACGCGACGCCGTAGGTGGCCTCCTGTTGCACGGGCACTCACCGCGGGATCTCATGGTGGTCGAATTCTGTTCGACGGCGGACGCTCATGGCGTGTTTCGCAAATACGCAGCGTACAACGTCGGCGGCCGCATTCTCGGTCGAAGCCTGAACGCGGGGCGCGAGTGGATGCTCAAGCTGGAGAGCTCCGAGTACACGCGAGAGCTGGTGATGGAAGATCAGCGATACGTGATGGAGAATCCGCACGAGCAGCAACTGGCCGTGTTCTTCGCGCTCGCCAATATCGACTTCGGGCAGATGGACTATTCGATACGAAGCGACGAGGACGGGAGGGGCAGCATTCAGCCATGGGAGATCAACGTCAGTCCGACGATCGGCCGCGGCGTGAAGCCCGGAGGGGGATTGGGTCCGCGCGAGCTATGGCCGATTCGGACGGAGACTCGCGAGTTCTTCTTTGACAGATTTCGCGAAGCGTGGATCGATGTCGACTCGGTGCCGCCGGGCTTGCCGGCGGTCGAGGTGACGTTCGACCCAGCGGTCGTCGAGGAGGCGGCGCGACGGCGTGCGACCGAAGGGCTCGCACGACGGGTCGCGCGAGGGTTACTGCAGCCGGTGAAGCCTCTATTGCGACCTGTCGCGTCCAAGCTTCTCGGGCACCTTGCCGCTCACCGCCGATAGCGAATCCTGAGGCGGTCGGCCGCGTAGTGATGGTTCCCGTCGGCGCCTCAACGCCGATCCACCCACCCGCCTCCCCCCATTCCGTGAGAACCTCCCATTCCCGCGGCACAGCTTGCTTTGTTGCCGGTCTCGCAGTCGTGGCCGGTGTGGCCACTCGGGTCAGCGCGCAGTCGGCTCGAACAATTCCCGTCAAGACTCTCGGACCGATCACGGCTGTCGCCAAAGACACCGTTGGTCCAGTGCTCGCGGTTCGCGAGCTCTCGAACCGCAGCGTCCTCGTGAACGACCTCGCCGGCCGAAGAGTGCTGCTGTTCGATCCGCCGCTCGGCACGGCGAAAGTCGTCATCGATACCGTCGGCGGGACCGAACCGGACGCTCCGTTCAAGGTGCCGCAGCCCTCGGCGGTGCTCATTCGATACTTTGGCGACTCTACGCTGTACCCATTTCGCCTGTCACAATCGCTCCTCGTGCTCGACGAAAAGGGCAAAGTGGCGCGCGTCATGTCGCTGCCGCGGCAGAGCGACATCGCGACCGTCGGGGCCGGAGGCGAAGCAGGCACGCCGGGGATCGACAGCAAAGGACGCCTCGTCTATCACGGCGTGTATCGCCCGCGGCCGCCGGTCATCGACTCCGCCCGACCATGGCAGCCGCCGATCCCCGTGCAGGTCGACTCGTCACCGATCGTGCGCGCCGACTTTGATACCCGGAAGATCGACACCCTCGCCGCGCTCAAGCTCAACCTCGGTGCACCGTTCAAGAATCTCGAGGTCGACGACAAGGGCAACGTGATCATGCACATGTACGTCAACCTGTCCGGTGTCGACGACCAATGGGCGTACCTGAGCGACGGCACGATCGCGGTGCTGAGCGTGCACGATTACCATATCGAGTGGACGGATCCGGACGGCACGCACCGCTCCAGTCCAAAGATGCCGTTCGACTGGAGGCGCCTCACCGACGTCGACAAGCAGCGGATGATGGATTCGGTTCGGCCGATGCTCGAGGAACGAAATAACGTCACGCCGCGCACGATGAACACGCCGATGGGACCGCGCACGGCGCGGCAGCAGTTCGAGTTCCTTCCACCCGAGCGGTTCGGCGACTACGAGCAACCGGTGCAGACCGGCGCGGTGAAAGCCGATCTCGATGCGCACCTGTGGATCCTCCCGCGCACGTCCTTGGGTGCGAAGGGCGGCTTGCTCTACGACGTGATCAATCGCAAAGGCGACATCGAGTATCGGGTCCAGTTTCCAGCGGGCTACGCGCTCGCCGGCTTCGGAACCGGCGGTGTTCTCTACGTCGTGCGTGTCGACGGACGAAAGGCCATTCTCGAGCGAACGAGCGTCAAACAGTGAGCGATTCGCGCGTCACCATCCACATGGCGGCAAGCCTCGACGGCTTCATCGCTCGCAAGGATGGCAGCGTCGACTGGTTGGAAACGTCCGACGAGTTCGCGGACGGAGCGACGATGGATCCCGCGTTCATCGCGTCGTTCCTCGAGACAATCGACTGCTATGTGATGGGCTCGCGCACGTACGAGACGGCGTTGAATTTCGAGTCGAAGGGCTACGGATGGTCGTACGGCACCAAACCGACCTTCGTCCTGACGCGCCGCGAGTTGCCGCGGATTCGCGACACGGTGGAGTTCTACTCCGGCGATCTCGCGGATCTCGTCAACGATCGCCTCCGACCGAGCTTTCACAGCATCTGGTTCGTCGGAGGCGGTGTCGTTTCGGGCGAATGCCTTCGTCGCGGGCTGGCGGACGAGGTTCGTTATTCGATTTTGCCGATCCTGATTGGGGACGGGGTTCGGTTCTTCGAGGAGCTCGACCGGGACGTCGCGCTTCATCTAGGGGAGGTCAAGGCGTACAGGAATGGGATGGTGGAGCTTTGTTATGAGGTCCGGAGGTGAGGTACCATTTCCGGCGTGTCCAATTGACGGCCCTCTATCGGGACGCGCTTTTTAACTACCCAAACGCAGAGACGCGGAGGCGCAGAGGCGCAGAGGGCGCCGCAGGCGCTCCTCCCTCCGCGCACAACGAGCCCGGACGACTTTTTCTTTGTGACCGCCGCTCGGGAAGCCACGAGGAGCAGCCCGAGCGGCTGTTCCCAAGAAAATCCCGGCTCGTGGCGCGAGGTGCTGTACGTGACAACGGAACCCCTCTGCGTCTCCGCGCCTCTGCGTCTCTGCGCTTAGGTAGTTCCAAGCGCGTCCCGATAGAGTGGCTCGCCCACGAATCAGACTCCTGCCGCCCGCCGCCGCTCCGCCTCCTCCAACCAAATCGCCATCTTCTCATCGCTCTTCCCATATCGCGCCCATCCTCGCGCGTCGCTATCCCAGCGGTAGTCCTTGATGGTCATGTCGATGCCGCGATCGATGAGGAATTGCATCGCCTCGTAGTCGTCCTCGAAGACCAACGTGTGCAGGATGCTCGCCGGCTCGTGGGAGTTCCATCTCGTGTTGATGTCCGCGCCATGCGAGAGGAGAAAGTCCGCCACGTCGAAGTGATGGTTGATGACGGACCAGGCGAGGGCCGTGTCGAGCACCTTCTGTACGGGCGTCGCGGTCCACGGATCGTTGGCCTCGATGTGCAGGCCGTTGTGCGGAAAGTGTTTGTAGACGTCGCCGAGTGCCGGCGCACCGGACGCGTCGAACCATTGCTTCACGCGCGCGAGGTTCCCGGTGCCCGCCGCGTGTGGCAAATCATCGGGAAGCGGCCAGATACGCGTGAGAAAAGGAACCAGATCCGCGTGGCCGTAAGTGATCGCGAACTCGATCGACCGCGACGGAGGTCTCGGGTGGACGTGGAGTAACGCGGGTCCGAGATCGAGCAGCGCGACGATGAAATCCTCCCTGCCATGCATCGCAGCGGTCCCAATGAGTCCTCCCTGAAAGTCGATATGGTCCTCACCAAGGACCCAGGGATGTTGCTTCAGCGTGTGAACGAACACTGTCAAATCACCTTCGTTGAGCGCCCGGCTGACCTGACCGGTAACGAACGACTTCCAGGGACCGAGCACGGTCGCGCGCGCGGGGTCGATCGGCGTTTCGTCGATGAGTTTTCTGATAAACCCGGCCCGGCCCGGTCCTTCGTCGACGTTTGCGCCGAGCTCGGGATCGAGCGCGATGGCGCGCTCCAGGATGAGAGCGGCGACAGCCTCGTGCCCGAAGCGACACGCGGTGATGAGCGCGCCATTGACCGTGGTGAGATCATTCGCGTCTGCGGCCAGCGTGCTCCGAACGGCGTCAGCATCGCCGAGCGCCGCCAGGAATTTGAGCTCGTGCGGGAGGAGACCTTTGCGACGAAAGAGCTCCAGCAATCCCTTGGCGCGCGAGAAGAGAAGCCCTTCGACCACTCCTGTGGTCACGACGGCGCCGGCATCGATGAGAAGCTCCGCCGGCGCCGCGCGAGTGAACCATTTTTCTCGCTCCTCGGTGCCCGCATCACCGTACGCGCCGGTGGCGAATCCGAGGAGGCCGTGGTGCTCGTCGTCGCCCTTCCACGAAAGCAGCGCCGGGAATTCAGTCAGCAGCTGCTTCAGTCGTTCGACGTCGTTGTTGTGAATCGCGCCGCGCGCCTGCGCGGCGGCCCAGTCGAGACCACTGCCGACTCGCTTGTGGACCTCGGCGGTGAGGTCCTGCCAGCCCGGGTAGCCGTACTCGCGCGCGACGACGAGCTGCGCGTTGCGCTGGGTCAGCGGGCCGTCGACGCGCGGCAAGTGGGCGCGGACACGCGCGATCGCCGCAGCATCGCCGGCCGTGACATCGCGCGCCAGTTTCTTGGCCTGCTTACGGAGAGAGTCGAGCGACGGGCGCTCGGGAAGCGACTTCATGGCAACCTCCTTTCATGAATCGCCTGTACCCCGCTGAAGCCAGGCTGAAAGAAGGTGCGAACGCACGCGACTCAGTCGAACCAGGTGGGAGTTATTCCCTTGCCGCGGGTGGGCGGCGCCCTGTGAGCGCGCTGAGTGCAGTATCGAGCGGCGCCGGTTGGAAGTCAACCGACGCCGCTCACGCGCGCTGTCCGATTTAGTGCTGCGAAGTCGGAGGCTTCTTTTTCGGGGGCGCGGCCGCTGGAGCCGCCGCCGCCACCACGACCAGCGTTTTGCTCATCCCGGCTTTCTTGTGCGACAGGTCCGCCAGCGGACAGTAGACTTCGTACGTTCCGGCCTTCAACGGCAGGCTGAACGATGCGGACTCTCCCGCGGCCACTTCACGCGATCCCTTGTTGGCGCCTTCACCCTTTATGTAGAAGGCGTGCGTCGTCGAGCCTTCGTTCTTGATGTTGAATTTGACCGTGCCTGCGTGCACCGTGTCGCGCCCCATCTCGATCTTGAATTCTGTGAGCGTTACCGGGACTGCTTGAGCGGCGGCCGCCGTTGAGGAGATCGCCACAGCGGCGAGGGCGACGAGAAAGCGCATGATGAAATCCTTCGAAGCGTAGTGGTTGAGAGAGTGCTGGGACCGTCCTGAAACTCGCCGCGGGGACGGGCCGTTGCCAGCCCCGCATCGTCGACGGGTGAGACGTAAGTCTTACGCACACACCCGCGATCGGCGTTGGCTATTGGTGCCACACACCGCGCCACGCTGGCCGTCGCACCTTATTCGGCACATCACCTGCCCCCCCAACACCTGAGCGGTGAGCAGTTCTCCGCGTCAGACGAAGGGCAGGTGACAACAATGCTGTTCACGTTTTCCGTGCTCCTCGTCGGCGCGATGCCGACGCTTTTCCAGAGCGCCGTGACATCACAGTCGGCGCCGACCGCCGAACCCATTGTGCGTTCGCTCACCGGCCGCGACTCCACGCGCGCGCTCAAAGTCGCGCGCCGCGCGCAAGGCGACTTCGAATCCATGCGCCGGCGACTCCTGCCGTTCGACAACATCCAGGGTGCCGGATGCGAAGCGATCGTCGGGCAGTACTGTTACCGGCAACAAATCACGGCGCCGCCGCCCGAGGCGCCCGTTGTCGTTGCGGCGCGAACGCGCCTCCTCATGACGCTCGACAGTCTCGGTGCGCTGCTTCCCGGCGACCGGTGGATCCTGGGCCAGCGCATTCGCTATCTAATGGAAGCGGGTCGACCGCTCGGTGCAGACAGCATTGCCGTTCAGTGCGCGGGCAGATCGTCCGTCGCGTCGACCGCGAGCTGGTGTCTCGCGCTCGCCGGCTACACGGCGCAGCAGCTCGGCAACTATCCGCGCGCGGATGCAGCGTTCAATTCCGCGCTCGAGCAGATGCCCGAGGCGGAGCGATGCAAATGGCAGGATCTCGCCGTCCTGATCGGACGATCGGACGCGGGGCCCTACCGACGCGGTGGCTGCCAGGCACGCGACACGGTCACCGCCGGATTCTGGCGGCTCGTACAGCCGCTCTACCTCACCAGTGTGAACGATCTGCGCACGGAGTTCTTCGCGCGGATCACGCGCATGTACATCGAGGAAGGCACGAGAACGCCGATGAGTGATTGGTGGGGATCAGACGATCGCGACGCCTTGCTCCGCTACGGTGTGCCGCTGTGGTTCGCGCAGGGCGAGGCGCCACGCGGTCAGTACCGGCCGCAGATCGCGGGGTTTCGGCGAGAGCCCGCATTCAACTTTTTCCCCGACGCGCACGTCTTCGGCCAACCCAACGAGCTCGCACCGTCGGACTGGTCTTTCGCGAGTCCCGAGAATCGGCCGACCTATGCGCCGCTGTGGGCCGTGAGCTTTCTGCCGATCACCGATCATCAGGTTGCGCTGTTCCGTCGTGGCGACTCCGCATTCATCGTCGCGGCGTTCGATGCCGACGACGGCTCGCCGCCGACCGACACGCGACAGGCCGGCGCGTTCGCGGCTGTCGTCGATCGTGGCGGAGTACTCACGCCGATCGGAAACACGATCGACCAGGCCGGCCGAGTCGTCACCTCGACGCTGGTCGCGCCGTGGCGGCCGCTGATCATCAGCCTCGAGATGCTGAACAAGGCGAAAGGGTCGGCCGGGCGCGCGCGCTTCGCTCCCAAGCTACCCATCGCCGGTACGCGATTGGGTCTGTCCGACCTCTTGCTGTATGCGCCGCGTGATTCCGCGCCGAAGACGCTCAGCGACGCCATTCCGCGCGTGCTGCACGCGCTACGCGCGCCGCTGAACCGACAGATCGGGGTGTTTTGGGAGACGTATGGCGTTCGTTCGCAGGGCGAACGTTTCGAGTACGCCTTGGTCGTGGTGCCGGAGGACGAAAGCCTGCTTCACCGCGCGCTCGCCAAGCTGCACGTCGTGGACGCGGACCAGTCGCTTAGCCTGCAGTGGCAGGAGGTTCCGTCGGCGGCGAACGGTATCGCGTCGCGAGGCCTGACGGTGGACCTGTCTCGCCTCCGGCCGGGGCGCTATTCGGTGCGCCTGATGCTGACGTCGGGCAAGGACGTGCCGATCGTCGCCGAACGGAGCATCGATATCATCTAAATCGGGTCTGCCAAGCTCATCCCCGGTTCGGACCGGCTCTCGCAGAAATCGGAGCCGCGCGCCAAAATGAAGAGCCCAACCGCGCCAGGATTCTCCGGCGGTTCGGTCTCCGCATGTCGACGGCAGTCGATCGCGATCGCTGGCAGCGCGTCGGACAAGTGCTCGACGCCGCGCTTGGTTGCGCCCCGGAACGCTGGCCGCAGCTCCTCGATGCGATGTGCGCCGATGCACCGGAGCTGCGCCGGGAAGTAGAGGAGCTGCTCGGCCACGTCGATGACGCGCGTCGATTCCTGGCGGCACCGCCGTCCAGCGCCGCCGCCGCGGCGCTCGCCGAAGGGACCGCCGGTACGGACTCGCACGCGGGACGCCGTATCGGCGCCTACGCGCTCGTTCGTGAGGTCGGTCGCGGAGGCATGTCACGCGTATTCCTCGCGCACCGCGCCGACGGCGCGTTCGAGCAGGACGTCGCGCTCAAACTCCTGCGTCCCGGTCTCGATACCGAAGTCGACCGTGCTCGCTTCCGAGCGGAGCGCCAGATCCTTGCGTCGCTCAATCACCCGAACATTGCGCGCCTGTTCGACGGCGGAATTGCCGACGGCGGCCAGCCGTATCTCGTCCTCGAGTTCGTCGAAGGCGAGCCGATCGACGCGCACTGTGATGCGCGGCGGCTCTCCGTGCGTCGCCGGCTCGAGTTGTTTCTCATGGCCACCGAGGCGACGCAGTACGCCCATCGGAATTTGATCGTCCATCGCGACATCAAGACGTCGAACATCCTCGTGAGCGTTGACGGCGTCGTGAAGCTACTCGATTTTGGTCTGGCCAAGCTGCTCGAGCCGGGCCCTTTCTCGGATGACGCGTCGACCACTCACACGGCAGCGCGGTGGATGACGCCCGAGTACGCGGCGCCGGAGCAGCTTCGCCACGAGCCTGTGACGACGGTGACTGACGTCTACCAGCTCGGCGTCGTGCTCTATCGCTTATTGGCAGGTCGCCTCCCGTTCACCGCTGCCGGTGGTTTGAGCGAGCTCGCCGCGGCGGTGTTGCGCGGGGATCCGCCGCCGCCGTCGGTCGTGGCGCGTGAGACAGACCCCGCGCGCGCCAGACTTCTGCACGGTGACCTCGACGCGATCGTGCTGAAATCGCTGCGAACGGAACCGTCGGAACGGTTCGCGTCGGTTGATGCGTTGGCCGACGACCTTCGTCGCCATCTCACGGGTCACCCGGTTCTTGCCCGGCGATCGACAGTCCCGTACCGGGCGCGGCGCTTCGTGCGGCGGCATCGCGTGGAGACAGTTGCCGCGGTGGGGATCACGATCTCCTTGCTCGTGGGCGCCGGCTTGTCGCTGTGGGAAGCGCGCCGCGCCGCCGCTGAACGAGATCTGGCTGCGTTGGCGTCGCGCGAATCGAACGCCGTCACTTCGTTCGTGATGGGCGTATTCGAGGCGAGCGATCCCGCACAGGCGCGCGGGGATACGCTGACCGCGGTGCAGCTCGTCGAGCGCGCGGCGGCCCGGGCGGAGCTCCTGTGGGGGCAACCAGCGGCGCAGGCGCGCATGCTCGAGGTGACGGGTCGTCTGTATCAAAGCCTCGGTCGGTACGCCGAGGCTCGCGGCGTCGTGAGCCGCGCCTTGGCCATTCGAGAAGCGTCGGGCGAGCGCGGCACGATCGCCGCCGCGGCCACGCTCGGGCAGCTCGCTGATCTTCAGCTGCTGCATGGCGCGTACGCGGCGGCCGACTCGAACGCCCGTGAGGCATTGAGAATTCAAGAACGCTCACTGGGGCCGGCGAACCGCCCGGTTGCGGCGACGCTCGGCCTGATGGCCAGGGTCGCCATCTACCGCGGCGATCTCGTCGCGGCCGAAGCATACGCCCGGCGAGCGCTTGCCGCGTGCGAGCTAGCCTTGGGGCCAAACGATTCGTTGACCGTCGACAACCACATGGCTCTCGGGTCGATTCTGCGACGCGAGGGCCGCATTGGCGACGCGGAGCGCGAATTTCGCCGGGCGCTCACGATCGAGGAAGCGACCGCCGGGCCGGACAGTGCAGGCGTCGCCGATGCGATGCTGAAAATTGCCTATCTCCTCGACGAGGATCGTGCTCGCTACGCGGAAGCCGAGCCGCTCTACCGCCGCGCGCTGGAGATCCGTCGTCGAGCGTACGGCGAGGGGAGTCCGATGGTCGCGGCGACTCTTATCGACGTCGCCGGCTTCCTCTCGCGCCGCGGTGATCGGTCCGCCGCCGTCGCAACCGCCCGGCAAGGTATCGGCATCGCCCAACGAGCGTACGGCTCGCAACATCCCGCGGTCGCCGATTTCGCCGGCCGCTTTGCCGAGATTCTCCACCGAGCAGGCGAGTTGGACGAGGCTGATACCCTGTTCGGTCACGCCATCGCCATCGATCGACGCACGCGCGGCCAGGACCACACGACGATCGCCGGGCTCGAGATGGGGTTGGCCCGTGTCCGCATCGAACGCGGCGACATGACCGGCGCCGAGTCGCTGTTGCGCGACGCGATCAGAATACGCGAACGGGCCAGCGGCGCGAGCTCGGCGAACACGATGACGGCGACAGGACTCCTCGGCATGCTCTTCACGCGCGCGCACCACTATGCCGCCGCGGACTCGCTGCTGCGCCACTCGATCGCGACGATCGAGCGACAGGTCGGGCGCGAACACCCCGATGTGCGTGAGCTGTACGGCTGGCTCGCGGACCTGGAAGAAGCCCGCGGACAACACGCCGAGGCGGCGCGCCATCGCGCGATCGCCGCCGTCCGCTAGCCCGTCACCCGAAACGCTACGGCCGGTCGATCGGAAGCTTGCTCGGTACACGTACCGGCACCGACTTCGCGAGATCGCGTGCGGCGTTATCGGTCAGCGCATGCATGTAGTCCATCAACTGGTCGACGAGATCGTCCGGAATCACCACGCCCTGGAGCAACGGATCCCGCGTGGCGAGGATCGCCGCCGCGTTTGGAAGAACCGTACCGCGAAGGGTCAATTCGAGTTGAAGAGGATCGAACCCCTGGAGCTTGAGATCGGACTCACTGTAGTGCGCCACGAAATCGCGCAGCGAGACGATCGCGCCGTCGTGCCCATACGGAGCGGTGAGATCGATGTTGCGAAGCGGTGACGTTCGAAACCGATACTGGTCGCCTGGGTCGCCGGTCACGTTCATTCGGCCAAAATCGTCGAGCAGCGACTGGCCGTTACCCTGGCCCGGCCCGAATTGCGGCAAGGCGACGTTGTGGAACTGCTCGTCGCTGAATGTCGACCCGTTGTGGCAAATCGAGCATTTGAGGGTGAGGAAGGCCTGCGCGCCCGCGAGTTGACGAGCCGTGAGGGCGCGGTCGTCACCGGCGAGAAAGTTGTCCCACGGCGAGTGGTTGAAGGTGAATTGGTCGACGATGAACGCGCCGATGGCGTTCGACGCGTGCGCAAAAGTCATGTCCTCGAAGCGAGTAGCGGGATACGCGGCCAGGAAGAGTGCGCGATACTCCGGGATGGCGCCGAGGCGCCGCATGAGCGCGGCCCAAATCCCGGTGAAGTCATTGTCGGCCACGTCGCCGAGGTCCGTTCCCGGAGCGCCGCGCATCTCGGCGCGGTTGGTGACCGGAAAGAGGCCGAGCGCGGAGACGGGCCCGAACTCGAGGACGTTTTGCATCGCGGGAGTGAGCTGAACGCCCGCAGGGGTGTGGAACTGATTCGCCGCATCGATCTGGACGCGTCCGTCCCAAAAGAGATGGCGCATCGCGAACAGGTTGAACAACGGCGGAGCGTTGCGGGGGATGAAGTTGCCGTTCGGCGGCTCGCGAGGTGGCCCCAGCCCGACACCGCCCTGCCCGACGGAGAGGCTCTTGCCGTCGCCGGTCGCGAACTTCGGCAAGTGGCACGTCATGCAGGAGATGTTGCGATTGCCGCTAAGAATCTTGTCGAAGGCGAGCGCCTGTCCGAGCTTCGCGAGCGCGGGCCGCACGGTCGGTGGCGCTGGAAGGGGGACGATTCCGCGCGCGGCGGCGAGCTGCCGAATGAGCTGGGGCGTGATGACGTCCGTCGAGACGACGTCGCCGGTCCGCGCGCCGGAGCTAGGGTGTGGCGCAGTCGGCCGGTCGGAACAGGCGGAGACGGACGCGAGGATCAATGCCGTCGCTACCGTCGTCGCCATGCGCTTGCGGGGGGGGATCGTTCGGGGCATGTCGAACCTCAGTACCTCCAAGCCATACAAATGACGGGCGGCAAGCCAGCGGCGGCCCAACGCATCGCACGTCTCTAAGTACATGCGAAAAAACCGGAGCGGACCCGACATCACCCCGCTCCGTCGGACGGCGGCGCCCCCGGTTTGAGCTCGCGAAGGAGGAAGAGCCGCGCCTTGAGCCAGTTCCGTTCGATCGTACGTGGCGTCACGCCAAGGAGTTCGGCCACCTCGCGCTCAGAGAATCCGCCGAAGAATCTCAGCTCGACGATCTGGCGGAGGCGCTCGTCCACCGCGGCCAGCCGCTCGAGCGCGGCGTCGAGCGCGAGGATCTCGTCCAGCTCGATCTCGAGCGCGGCGTCACCGTCGCTCAGCGAGACGCGCGTCGCTCCGCCACCGTGCTTTTCCGCCTGACGACGACGCGCGAAATCGACGAGTACCTGTCGCATCGCGCGTGAGGCCGCGCCGAAGAAGTGGGCACGCCCCTGCCAGTCGGTCGACGACCCACCTCGGAGCTTGAGAAAAGACTCATGGACCAGCTCGGTAGTGGACAGCGTCGCTGATCCACCGTCCCCGCGGAGGTGATGCCGCGCTACGCGCTTGAGCTCATCGTACGCGAAACGGTATAGATCGTCGTCTTCAGTCAAAGGCCGACGCTGGACTCATGTTGTCGCCAATATTGGATCGAGAGCAAAGGCGCGCCAGAATGGTTGGTCGCGGGACTCCGAGGGTTAGCGAACCTTTTGTGGCGGTGGTATCCTCTAACGGGGGAGAGACCGTGGAGGTACTCCCGTGCCGTCCTTCGCCCGTGTGCCGCGACGCGCCATCGCCGTCGTCGCCCTGCTCGCCGGAATTCCCGGCTGCTCCTCGCTAACGTCGCGCTCCACGAGCGCCACGCCATCCCTGCAACCGCTGACCGAATCCGAACGCGTCGCGCACGTACTGTCGCGACTCACGTTCGGCGCGCGGCCGGGAGACGCCGAGCAGGTCGCGAAGTTGGGCGTGTCGAAATGGATCGATCGTCAGCTGCACCCGTGGACGATCAACGACAACGCGCTCGAGGAGGTGCTTGCGTCGATGACGGCGTGGAATCAGCCGACCGTCGGACTTGGGAAGGTTGATTTCTCCCCAAAGCTCGCGGCGACGCCGCTCACGAACTTGATGAGGGACTCGCTGGCGCGCGCGCAGGTCAAACAAATCACCGTGCGGGTGATTCAGGCCACGTCCGTGAGCGACAACTTCTACGCCGGACGCGTGGCCCGGGCACAGCTAAGCGACCGTCAGCTGCTCGAGGTCGTATCGGATTTCTGGGAGAATCACTTTTCGGTGTATAGCGCCAAGATGCCGGCGCCGACCGCGCTCGTCGAATTCGATCGCGACGCGTTGCGTCCGAACGCGCTGGGCAAGTTCAGAGATCTCCTGGGCGCGGTCGCGCACAGCCCGGCGATGCTCTTCTACCTCGACAACCACCTCAGCACGCGCCGCGGATTGAACGAGAATTATGCGCGTGAGCTGATGGAGCTCCACACGTTGGGCGTGGATGGTGGCTACACCCAAAAGGATGTCCAGGAAGTCGCGCGGGCGCTGACCGGTTGGACGATCGACCGCTCGCATCCGCCGGTCAAGTTCATTTTTCGGCGAGAGCAGCACGACACGGACGAGAAAGTCGTGCTCGGCCACGTTCTCCCCGCCGGCCGCGGGATCGAAGACGGTGACGCGGTACTCGACATCCTGGCACGTCATCCGTCCACCGCGCGATACATCTCGTACAAGCTCGCGCGCCGTCTCGTGAGCGACGATCCGCCTCCGGCGCTCGTCGCCCGCGCGGCAGAAACGTTCGCGCGCACCGACGGCGACATCGCCGAAGTCGTGCGCACGATCGTGACGAGCCGTGAGTTCTTCTCGCGCGCGGCGTTCCGCGCCAAGGTGAAGACGCCCTACGAGCTCGTGATCAGCGCGCGTCGCGCACTCAACGCGCCGGCCGATACGACGCCGCAAACCGCGCGGTTGATCGCACGGCTCGGCCAAGCCAGCTTCGGCTGGCAAACACCCGACGGCTGGCCGGAGAAGGGCATCGCCTGGATGACCCCCGGCACCATGTACACGAGGATCAAATTCGGCGGCGACATCGCGGAAGGCCGCGTACCGACCATCGCTCCCAAGGCGTGGCGCGACTGGCCGACGCTCACCGCCGCCTCGTTGAACGACCAGGTCGACGGTGTTGTCAACGGTGTTCTGGGACACGTCGCCGACTCGGTCACGCGCGCCACAATGATCGGTATCCGCCCCTCCGGCACAGCCACCGGCGGAGCCGACGGCGAGAAGCGTTTGCGCGAACTGCTTGCAATCGCGTTCGCATCGCCGGAATTTCAACATCGGTGAACCCCAACCCAACAAGCTTCCGTTCCGCCGACTTCGATTGTCGAGCCTTGTACGCCGCGCTCGACGAGCAGCGTCGCGCGCGAGAGCTGACGTGGACCGCGCTGACCGCCGAGGTCAATCAGCAACGCACGGACGGCTATCCAATCTCTCCGTCGACCATCAGGAGCCTCGAGACCAAGCTGGACGGCGAGGGTGACGGAATTATCCAAATGCTCATTTGGCTTCGACGGACGCCGGAGAGCTTCGTGCCGGGCGTGGTCGATCCGAGGTCGCAGTGCTTCGTGCAGCCGGATATCACGTCGGGCAGCATCCTTCGCTGGGACACGCGCGCGTTATTCGCCGCTCTGGATGAATACCGGCGGGTCCGGTCGCTGACCTGGGCGGAGTTGGCGCGCGCCATTCCCGGTTTTACCCCCGGAATGCTTCAGAACCTCGGCACGGGCGGTCGCATCGGCCTTCGAGGCGTGATGCGACTCGCGCGTTTTCTCGGCAAACCCGCCGCATCGTTCACTCGTGTCGCGAACTGGTAGCGTCGGCCGCGTCTTTCCATGGTCCTGAGATTCGGGGATAGAGCAAGGACGCTCACGCTTGCGTCACGCTCCGATCGTCTGTTCGGGCAATGTATCGACGGCTTCGTCGGAGGACTGCCGCTGCTGCTGGTAATGCTCCTCACGCGGCTGTTCCACGCGGGTGGTGTCCTCATGGTGCCGGCGGGCCTGTGGGCGGCGTTCTATTACTTGTTCGCGGACGGCTTTCCCGGCGGGCAAAGCCTCGGCAAGAAATGGATCGGGATGTACGTGATCGACGAGAAGAGTGGTGAGCCGTGCACGTGGGGTGACTCGCTAGTGCGCAACCTCTTCGGAGCGCTCGGCCTGATCGACTGGCTCTTCATCTTTGGCGAGAAGCATCAGCGTCTCGGCGACAGGGTCGCGGGCACGATCGTCGTCCTGGACTAGACGCGCGACGAATCGCGAGACGAGCCCAAGCGTTCGCTCGCTGCTCACAAAGAGACCTTGGTCAAACCGCTCCGCTGCGTCCGCAGTGTATGTTCAGATATCTGGACGTGGAGGTGAAGGTGAGGGTTCGTGATCTACTCGAGCGCAAGCCCACGAAAGTGTATACGGTCGCGCCGAGTGCCCACGTCGATGCCGCGATCAGCCAGATGATGGCGCACGACGTCGGTGGGCTTCCTGTGGTCAGTTCCGACGACAAACTCGTCGGATTCGTCTCCGAGCGTGACATCGTGCGAGCGGTTCGGTTGCACGCCGGAACCTTCTACGAGCTTCGCGTGCACGACGTGATGCGGCCCGCGGCGACGTGCGACGCCAGCGACCGTGTGATGGAAGTGATGCGGCGCATGACCGCCGAGCGGCTTCGCCATCTCGTGGTGCGCGACGATGAGGAGATCGTCGGCGTGATTTCTGTCGGCGACATCGTGAAGGACCGTCTCGAGCAGCTGGAGACTGAAACCGGCGTGCTCAGGGACTACGTGGCAGCTCAGCGGGCACGGTAGAAGGCCGAGGAAGGTGCGCCGCGCGTAACCTCGCCGGCGCGCCGATCCCCTGTTTGGCGATGTCCGGGCCCGCGGCTGAGCCGCCTTTCCACGACATCGCGACGAGCTTTACACACACCATCGCGGTCGCGACGACGATCAGCACGACCATGCGCCGTCGATATCGCGCGACGTCGCGGTCCGACCGCACTCTGAAGCCCCCCCGCCTCATATCCCGCTCGTAACGTGTTCGGCGCGCCTCGTGGCGCTGACCACAAGCGAATCGATCGGGGCGCGCGCAGCCATGAGACATTGGCCATAATGCCAAGGGCCAATGGGTCGACCGCCGCTTTGCGACGAGACTTATCGCCCACGACGAACGGGCGGCGCGGGGGGGGGGAAGTGTTTCGTTCACATGGCCGAGTCGGTTGGCGCAGGCGATTCGTCGTCTGCGCGTTGATGAGTGTTTGTCTCAACAGTCTGTTCAGCGCGAGCGCCCATTCACAGTGGACGACTCGCGGCTCGCCTTCCGACAAGGGGTGGCGCTTCGCCGTCACGCCGTACTTGTGGCTTGCCGGGCTCAAAGGCGACGTGGGCGTTGGACCGCTCGTGTCCAGCATCGATCTCAGCCCGAGCGACATCCTCGATCACCTCCAATTCGCGGCGTCGCTGTACGGTGAGGTTCGCCGCCAATGGTTCGTCGGGGGCGTCGACGCGCTCTATGTCTCCGTGGGCGGCGCGAAGGCGATCGTCTTCCGCGGCGACACGGGAAGCTTCAACCTCGCGAACCGGCAGACGATTCTAAATCCGTTCGTCGGGTACTCGGTCGGCAACGCGACGTGGACGCTCGACGTGCTCGCCGGCACCCGGTACTGGCGTTCGAAAGACCGGCTGACCGTCGATCGTCCGAACGGGCAATCACGCGACTTCACGAGCACGATCGATTGGTGGGACGCGCTCGGCGGCTTGCGCCTCACGGGTATCATCGTCCCGCGCCTGCGTTTCACGGCCGGCGGCGACGCGGGCGGCGGTGGCGCGAAAAGCGATTGGCAGCTGCACGGCGACGTCGGATACGACGTGTCGAGCCGGTGGACGGTCGGCGTCGCCTACCGTTTCCTCAGCGTGGATTACTCGAAGACCTCGTTCACGCAGGACGTGGACATGAAAGGGTTCGTGCTAGCGGGAACGTATCACTTCTAGAAACGTCAGCAGGTGAGCCCGGCCAGGAACCAGCAACGCGCCTGAGGCGACGATTTAAAAAAGTCTAGCAATAGAGTCGCAGCCTTTTCCTCCCCCGGCCTCGCTTCGTGGGTGCCGTCGCCCTCGAAATCGGTGCGAACCCAGAAGAAGCCGTCGCTCCGCGGATGCGTGGCATCGCCGGCCCAGAAGTATGCCGCCCAACCGAGCCACGCGGTCTTTGCCAGCGACAAATCGCCGGCGCGGGAGTCCACCGTGGCGTTGTCGAGCTGACGAATCTGCGCCTCGACCAGCCATTTGAACGCGAACCCGGTCTCGTACGCGTAGGGCTCGGGATTCAGCGTACTCGTCGCGAAGCCCGCGTAGGTCCGGCTCGACACGAATACCTGCTTCAAATTGGGGTACCGAACTTTGAGCGACCGCACGACGTTGCCGAGCCATCCCTCGAGGACGTACGCGTCGGAGTTTGCATTTGGGAGAGAGACGGTTGGGTTGGCGCGAACCGCTCCCAACCAGACGATCTGCACTTGGGCCTCGGAGAGACCTGCCGGTGTCAGCACCGAATCGCGAACACGATTGTAGTTGGCGTCAGTCGGATCATCCCACAGGTCTGCGGTCTGCCCGCCCCTCGCTCCGTTGGCGATGGCGAGGGTCGTGTGATTCACCGCGGCATCGGCGGCCGCTTTGCCGGAGAGCGTCCACGGGTTGCACACGGTACCTGCCTCGGCGCAGAACTCCTGCGTTACGTTGCTCATCCCGACGGACAGCAGCACGTATCGGCCGTTTGGGCTTGGCCGCCCCTGCGTGTCGAGCGGCTGGATGAGCTTCGCGGCAGCGAGGCCGCGAGCGGCATGGCTCGTCGGAGGTTGGTTCGCGCCGCCAGGATACAGTCCGCCGACGAAGCCCTTGTACGTGCCCGTTCCGAGGTCGGTCAACGGAACGCGCAGTGTGTCGCTGCCCGATTGAACCGGCGGCGTGATACCGGAGCTCGACGCGTCAGGAGAGCCACCGCACGCCAGCGCCGCAACGACTCCGAGCATCACTCGCCCTGAAGCAAAAAACCTTGTCATCCCGCCCCCAAATGATCGGCCACTCATAGGCAGACGCCGATTCCGGTCGGATGTGAAGGCTACAAGCGTGGCCTCTCGCCCCTTGTGCCTCGATTCACCGAGCGTAGACTCGACTCCGACCCTTTCCCGACGGCATTTCCATGGCCCGGCTGTTCTCGCGCATTCCCCTCGCGTCGCTCGCGGTGTCTCTTGCCGCGTTCCAAGTTGTCGCCCAAACCACCGAGCAAATCCGCTTCGCCCGGAATGCCGGCATCGCGAACGACGGGCGCGTCGCGTTCACCTACCAGGACGACATCTGGGTGGTCGACGCCGACGGGTCGAACCCGCGCCGCCTCACGGTGAACGTCGCGCGCGACTTCTCGCCGCGCTGGTCGCCGGATGGAAAGTTCATCGCGTTCACGAGCAACCGCACGGGGAACAACGACGTTTTCGTTATCCCCGCGACCGGTGGTGAGCCGAAGCAGCTCACCTGGTATTCCGGCGATGATCAAGCGCTGTATTGGACGCCCGACGGGAAGGGCATCGTCATCTCGACGCAGCGCGGCGCGAACGCCTGGGGCTCGCCTCTTTATGTGCAGCCGCTCGACGGCAGCATCGCCAAGCCGCTCGGCATGGGCATCGCGCGGTCCGGGATGATCAGTCAGGACGGCGGCATGATCGCGTTCAATCGCAACCTCCCGTCGGCATGGCGCAAGGAGTATCGCGGCAACGCCGCGGCGACGATCGCGCTGATGAATGTCTCGAACGGCGACATTCAGGAAGCGACCAACGCCGATCTCAAGCAGTACAAGACGTTCGCGAACAACGTATTCCCGATGTGGGGCGCCGATGGGATGGTGTACTTCGCGTCGGAGCGAGACGGAACGTTCAACCTCTGGCGCATGTCGCCCAAGGCCGGCGCGGGCGCCGCGCAGCAGTTCACCAGTCTCAAGAGCGGCGGCGTTTTCTTCCCGTCGATCTCGCCGGACGGCAGGCACATCGTCTTCCAGCACGACTTCGACCTCTACACCGTCGACGTGCCGAGCGGAAAACCAAAGAAGCTCAACCTCACGCTCGCATTCGATCCGAAGGACTTCGACGTCGACGTGCTCTCGACGCAGAGCCGCGCCGAAGGGTTCAGTGTCTCGCCGAGTGGTGAGTACATGGCGGTGGACTACCATGGCGAGATCATGATCGTGCCGACGGAGCAGGGCGTCGGCGAGCGGACGCAGGTCACGAGCTCCCCGTGGCGCGAGCGCTCCGAGTCGTATTCGCCGGACGGCCGCAAGATCGCCTACGTCTCCGACGAAGGCGGCGATCAGCAGGTGTGGCTCTACGACATCGCCACGGCAACGCACAAAAAGCTCTCGAGCACCGCCGGCGAGAAAGACAACGTCGTCTGGGCGCCGAACTCGCAGAAGCTCGCCTACGGCAACGACAACAAGATCTTCGAGGTGGACCTGAGCGCTACCGGCGGCAGCGCTCGCGAAGTCACGCACAACCCGGCGGGCGGCTACACTGTTTCAGGCTACTCTGCCGACGGCAACTGGCTCGTCTACAGCCGACGCGACGACGAGCAAAACGCCGAAGTCTACCTGTTCGACATTCGCGCGAAGAAAGAGTACAACGTCACGCAGAGCGCGTGGAACGAGACAACCGGCCAGCTCACGCAGGATGGTAAGACGCTGATCTTCACGTCGAACCGCGACGGCGGACAGAATCAGCTCTTCGCCGTATCGCTGGCGCGGCTCAGCGAAGATCCGAACGACCCGCTCGTGCGCGAGCGCAATCGCCGAACAGCCGGCGGCCGCGGGGGACGTGGCAGCGACAGCACGTCGACCAGCGTCGGTCCGACGTCCATAGACATGAAAGGAATCGACCGCCGTGTCACGCAGCTCACGCGCGGGACGTCGGGCGTCGGTTCTTACTTCCTGTCGCGCGACGGTCGCACCGTTTACTACGCGGTGGGCGGCGGTGGATTCGGCGGCGGCGGGGGACGGGGCGGTGGACGCGGCGCCGCCGGCGACAACTCGCAGAACGGACTCTACTCCGTCTCGATCGACGGACGCGATCGTCGTCGCATCGCGTCGGGCACGTTCGCCGGTATGCAGCCGACCGCGGACCGGCGCACGGTGTACTTCCGCGGACAGGTGCGCGCGCCGGCTGGAGAGGATGGTCCTCCAAATCCGCCAGGGCGTGGCGGTGCGGGCGCCGAGGTCGGCTTCCCGGTCGAGCGGTTGGCGATCGGCGCCGGGCAGCCCGCGGGCGGCGGCGCCGGTGGTGGACGCGCCGTGCAGGCCGGGGCGGCGCAGAATGCCGCGGGCGCGGGCGAAGCCGTGGCGTTCACCTTCAACGTGCGCGTCGATCGTCGCGACGAGTGGAGACAGCTCCTCGACGAGTCGTACCGCGTGATGAAGTACCGCTACTACGATCCGCAGATGCACGGCAAGGATTGGGCGGCGATCTACGAGCGGTATCGTCCGCTGCTCAAGTACGCCGGCACGAACGAGGACGTCTACGACATCGCCAACGCAATGATCGGCGAATTGAGCTCGTCGCACACCGGCGTCAGCGGACCGTCCAGCGTCAGCGTTCCGCGCGCGTACACGACGCGCTACCTCGGCCTCGAGCTGGAGCCGGCGAACGGCCGGTATCGTGTGACGCACGTCTATCGCGACGGCCCCGCCGACAAGGATTGGATCGATATCAACAACGGCGATTACGTGCTATCGGTCGACGGAAAAGATGTGAAAGCGGGCGACGACTATTGGAAGATCCTGAGCACGACGGACAACGAGTACGTCCCGGTCAAAGTCTCCAAGACCGCGGACGGCGCGAACGCCAAGACCTTCCGCATCGCGACGGTCACGAATCTCACCAACATCAAGTACGAGGAGTGGGTCGCCAACAACCGCGACTCGGTGGACAAGGCGACCAACGGCCAGATCGCCTACGTCCACATCCGCGCGATGGATCAGCCGTCGCTCGAGCGCTTCCAGAACGAGATCGATCGCTTCTGGCAGAAGAAGGGGATCATCGTCGACATCCGGAACAACGGCGGCGGCAACATCGACCAGGAGCTGCTCGACATCCTCGAGCGCCAGCCATACCAGTTCTGGAACAACCGCAACGGCGCCCGCACGTGGGGACGTCGTCCGCGTCAGGCGATCGTCGGACCGAAAGTGATGATGATCAACTATCGCTCCGTGTCCGACGCCGAAGTGACGCCGGCCGGCTTCCGCCAGCTCGGACTCGGACGACTCGTCGGCAACCCGACGTCGGCGCAGGTGATCGCGACCGGCAGCTACGCGCTGATCAACGGCGGCGCGATCCGCACGCCGGGCTCGCTCGTGGTCACCTGGGACCCGACGAAGCCGAACAACTACGGGTTGGATCTCGAGAACCTCGGCATCCCGCCCGACGTGTGGGTGAAGAACTCGCCGGCGGATGAAGCAAAAGGCATTGATCGAGAGTTGAAAGTCGCGATCGACGAAGCGATGCGGATGCTGAAGGGCGGCACGGCGACGATGGACAAGTAGTAGGCGATGAACCTCACTCAACTCTTCGCATTATCACTCGAGGGCCGGGCCAATCGCCCGGCCCTCGATTATGACGACGGCGGTGCGATTCGAACGCTGACGTTCGGCGACGTGGACACGCGCGCCAATCGCATGGCCGGCGAGCTGGCGTCGCGTGGGCTGCGGCGCGGCGATCGCCTCGCGGTCCATCTCGCGAACCGTGTCGAGTTCATCGACCTCTATCTCGCCTGCGTGCGACTCGGCGTGATCTTCGTGCCGATGAACGTGTTGTACAAGGAGCGCGAGCTCCGGCACATCGTCGGCGACGCGGAGCCAAAGGCGGTCGTCGCGCCTGCGAACAACGGGGCAACCTATCCGGAGGCGGCGAGCCTCTGGGATATCGACGAGCTGGCTCGCGCGGCAAACCGCGATGCGAGCGTCAGCCCGACGACCATAAATGGCGACGATCCGGCGATGATCGTCTATACGTCCGGAACGACCGGCGTCGCGAAGGGCGCGGTGCTCTCGCACAACAATCTCGCCGCGAATGGGATCACGCTCGCGACTGTGTGGAAGATCAGCGAGGACGACCGCTATCTCGCGATGCTTCCGCTCTTCCA
>DATMHK010000020.1:0-5371 GCA_035554995.1 Gemmatimonadaceae bacterium | reverse complement strand
GTCGGCGCACAGCACCTCGAGCTCGTCGAAGATGCCGTCCAGTCGTCGCTCATGGCGGCGCTCACGGCGTGGACATCCGGCCACTGGCCGAAGGAACCGAACGCGTGGCTGTTTCGGGCGGCCTACAACCGCGTCGTTCAGGATCTTCGCATCGAGAACGGCCGCCATCGGATCCTGCACCGGATCGGCGAGACCAACGCCGATTCGATGGTTGCTCCAAATGACCCGGCATCCGTCGACGAGATCGGCGACGACCTCTTGCGAATGCTGTTCGTCTGTTGCGACGACGTCGTTCCGTGGGAGTCGCGCGTGATGCTGGCGCTGAAGACACTGTGTGGATTCAGCACGGGCGAGATCGCGCTGAGGCTTTTCACCTCCGAGGCCAACGTCTACAAGCGCCTCGCGCGGGCTCGCGATCGGTTGCGGCAGTCCGCGCTCGCCGTCGAGACGCCGCCGTTGCACGCGCTGCGTTCGCGTCTTCCTGCCGTGCACGCCGTTCTCTATCAGCTCTTCAACGAGGGCTACCTATCGTTCCAGGGCGAGCAGGCGATTCGGCGAGAACTATGTGACGAGGCGATCCGCCTCTCGACGCTATTGGCGGAGCATCCGGCGGGTGCCGTTCCGGAAACGTCGGCACTGCTCTCGCTCATGCACTTCCATGCCGCGCGCCTCGGTGCGCGCACGGACGCGATGGGCGGATTGCTCCTGCTCGAGGAACAGAATCGGTCGGTCTGGGACCGCGACCGCATCGTCGCCGGAATGGAGTGGTTGCGACGGTCGGCCAATGGGGCGGCGTTCTCTCGTTACCACGCCGAAGCCGGGATCGCCGCGGTGCATTGCCTCGCGCCGTCGTTCGCAGACACGCGCTGGGACGAGATCATCGATCTCTACACGATTCTCGAGCGGACCGCGCCGTCGCCGCTGCACACCCTGAATCGGGCGCTGGCCGTCGCCGAATCGACGGGAGCGCTGGCCGCGCTGGAGGTGCTCGAGGGCCTGGCGCCGCCCGCGTGGCTGGTCGGATCGTACCTCTGGGACGCCGTGCTGAGCGATCTCCACGCGCGTGTGGGGAACGCGATTATCGCCGAGCAACATCGCACACGCGCGCTCGACTCGGCTCCGACCGAATCGGTGCGAGTGGCGTTGCACCGCCGGCTCAAGACGCGAGGCTAGCCGCCGAACGAGTCGCGCGACGGCTCAACGCCACAGCGGCCCCCTACGGTGCTTTGGCGTTTTCTGTATGTGTCCTTGTCATTCGCTGGGTATCCACGCGGCCCCATCATCACTCGGCTCGCAACGCTTGAACCGGATCGATGCGCGTTGCGCGACGTGCGGGGACATACGCAGCGAGCCCGCCGACGAGGAGGAGCACCAGACACGCTCCACCGAGGGATACCGGATCCCACGGACTGACCTGAAAGAGCAGCGCCGATAGTACGCGAGACGTCGCCAACGCTCCTGCCAGGCCTGCAATCGCTCCCACCCCCGCGACAATGCCGGCGCGGCCAAGCACTTCGGCGCGCACGCGACCAACTGAAGCGCCGAGCGCCATCCGAATACCAATCTCGCGCGTCTGATCCCGCACAAGCGACGCCATCACGCCGTACAGTCCGATCGCCGCGAGCAGCAGCGCCACAAGGCCGAAGCTCGTCATCAACAGTGTGCCAAGTCGTGGCTCAGCCAGTGATGGCGCAAGCACCTCGTCCATCGAGCGGACATCATACAGTTGGGTCGTTGGAGCCACTTCCGCGAGCGCGGCACGGAGCATCGGCGCCAGTACCGCGGGGGATTCCGTCGCGCGAATCGCGAAATAGCCTTGCCAGAATCCTTGCCCCACTGGGAGATAGGCGATCGGCGTCGATTCTCGGAGCACCCGAATGTGCGCGTCCCTCGCCACGCCAACGACGGTCCGCCATCCGATACCGCCGACGATCCCCGCCCATGACATCCGCAATTGCTTTCCGAGCGCGTCTTCACCCGGCCAGTAACGGCGCGCGAACGATTCGTTCACGATCATGACCAGCGGTGCCGAGCCGTCGTCGGCGTCGGTGAAGCCTCGGCCGCGAACGATCGGAATCCCGAAGGTGCGGAAATATCCGGGTCCGATGACGTCCCCGGAGGTCGTCGCGTTCGACGCCGCCTGATCATTGGACTGGCCGGGCTTCGTGAAGCGGACCGTCCATACGCCCGTGCCGACCATCGGCGGAACGACGAGCGGCGTCGACGCGACGATTCCCGGGATCGACGCCATCCGTCGCTGCATGCGCTGCGCGACGTCCGTGAGCATCTGCGGGGTCGTGTCGCGCACCCAGTCGGGCGTGAACGACACGGCCAGCACCTGCTGGCGGTCGAAGCCGATGTCGTCGCCTTGCAAACGCCCGAGGCTGCGCGCAAGCAGCGCCGCGCTTGCGAGCATTACGAGCGCCAGCGCCACCTGCGACGCGACGAGCGTCTGTCGAACGAGCCGGCGTCGTCGCGACTCGTGCCCTGTTCGCGCGCCCAGCCGAAGTGAGGAGGCGACGTTGCCCTGCGCGATCAAGAGCGTCGGGAGGACACCGAACAGCAGAACCGTGAGCGCGGTGATGCCGACGGCCGGAACGATCGGTGCGCTCGCGAGCCGAACCTCATCGAGTCGCGGAAGATTGTGCGGCGCGATGAGACCAACATTGCGAATCAATGCCGTCGCGACGACGAGTCCAAGTAATCCACCCGCGACGGCGAGCAGCGCCGATTCGACGAGGAGTTGCCGAGCAATGTCGCCGAACTGTGCGCCGAGCGCTCGACGCACCGCGAGCTCACGCGCCCGACCCGAGGCACGGAAGAGCAGGAGGTTGCCGACGTTGAGACACGCGATCAGGAGGAGCAGGGCAACGGCCGCCGTCAGTATGCCGAGGACAGGCCGTACGTCGCCGACGACGGTTTCAGTGAACGTCGCGGCGTGAGCGCCGGTGATCTTGTAGGCCGGATCGGCGCGGTTCGTGAACGCGACGTACTCGGCGCGAGCGCCGGCGACGGTCGCTCCGGGCGCGAGACGACCGACGACGAACACTGAGGTTGTCGCCGTCCATCCGCCGCGCATCGGCAACCAGAAGTCGACGCCGGCGGGATACGCCAGTCCCGGCGGTGCGACGCCGACGATCGTGTACGTCCACTTGGTGGTAGGATCGACGACCCGTTTGCCGATGACGCTCGAATCGCCGCCCAACTGCTTGCGCCATGCGTCATAGGCGAGGACGATCTTGCGTCGCGTCATGCCGCCATCGACGCCAAGTGGTGCGAACGCGGTTTCTTCATCGCCGCGATGGAAGAAATCTCCGAGCAGGGGACGTGCGCCGAGGACGTCGAAGAAGTTCGCGGTCACCATGCCTTGCTTCATGGCGAACGTGCGATCGCCGATGGTGAACGGAGCCGTTGTGGCGCCCCAGTGCGCCACGCCGGCGAGCTCGCTGAGCGTGCGAGACGTGCGGCGGAACGGCGCCAATAGGTGCGGGTCCGGCGCGTAGTCCGATCCGGGAGTACGGTACGTCCACATCACGACAATCCGGTCCTGGTCGCGCACGGGCAGTTGCTTGACGAGCACCGTTCGGAAGACGGCGAACATCGCCACCGATGCGCCAATGCCGGTGCCGAGGATGATCACGGCCGTCACGAAGAATCCGGGTGTGCGCCGGAAGCCACGCATGGCGAGCCGCGCATCAGCCTCGATGTGGGGCCCGAAGAATCGCAGATAACGTCGCCAGCGGGGTGTGTCGCTCATGTCATGCCCTTGAAGGTTGGGTGCGAAGTCCCTGAGTGACGACACCTAAGCTACGTCCAACCACGTGAGTGAACCGTGGTAGACCGGCAAAATCGATCCGGGCTGCGTGGTTTTCCATGCATGGGGCCTTGATCCAATCCGGTGGCGGTGAGTCGTCGCAGTAATCTCCCCTTCTCCTTATGGGGGTCTGATGATGCGCCATCCACGTCTGAGCGGCCGATGGGGCACGCTCGCCGTCGCGCTCGTGCTCGCCGCCGCTTGTTCGCCACGTGATTCGCAGAAGCCGCCCGCCTCGGAGGCGGGGTCTGTCGCTCCTCCGGCGCCTGCCGGACCGACGCGGATGGAAAAGGATCTGCTCGGTGAGAAGGCCGTGCCGGCAGACGCCTACTACGGCGTTCAGACGGCGCGCGCCCTGGAGAACTTTCAGATCTCGGGCGTCAACATCAATCATTATCCCGGATTCGTCGAGGCGTGGGCGATCGTGAAGCTCGCGGCGGCGCAAGCGAACACCGATGTCGGCGCCATGAAGACAGAACGTCTTGCGGCGATCCAGAAAGCCGTCGACACCGTCATGAAGGGCGGATACCACGATCAGTTCCAGGTCGACTGGTTCCAGGGCGGAGCCGGCACGTCGACCAACATGAACGCCAATGAGGTGCTGGCGAACATCGGGCTCGAGCTGACGGGTCACAAGAAAGGCGAGTACACCGCGCTCGAGCCGCACGACGACCTGAACATGTCGCAGTCGACGAACGACTCCTATCCGACGGCGATCAAGGTCGCGCTCCTGCTTCGCAATGACAAACTGATCGCCGAGCTGCAGCAGCTGTCGAAGTCGTTTCACACGAAGGGCGACGAGTTCATCAACATCGTGAAGATGGGCCGCACGGAGCTCCAGGACGCGGTGCCCATGACGGTGGGCCAGGAGTTCCACGCATTCGGCTCGTCGCTCGACGGTGAGATCCAGGTTTTGCGTGACGCCGAGAAGTACCTGTACGCGGTCAACATGGGCGCGACCGCGATCGGCACCGGCATCAACGCTCCGAAAGGCTACGCTGAAAAGACGGCCGCCCATCTCGCCAAGCTCACAGGGAAACCGATGGTTGCGGCGAAGGACATGCTGGCGGCGACTTGGGATCAGCAGGGATTCGTCGCCTACTCGGCCGCGCTCAACAGCGTAGCGATCAAGCTGTCCAAGATCGCGAACGACCTCATTCTGCTGTCGTCGGGACCACGCGCCGGTCTCGCGGAGATCGATCTGCCCGCGTTGCAGCCCGGCTCCTCGATCATGCCGGGGAAGGTGAATCCCGTTGTGCCCGAGCTGGTCAACCTCGTCGCGTTTCGCGTGATGGGCAACGATTACACGGTCACACTGGCGGCGCATTCGGGGCAGCTTCAGCTCAACGCCTACGAGCCGGTCGAGGGTCTGGCGATGATCGAGTCCCAGCATCTGCTCAACAACGCATCTCGGCTGCTCCGCACAAAGTGCGTGGACAGCATCAAGGTCAACGAGAAAGTGCTGGCGCACTACATGGAAACAACGGTCGGCATCGTCACGGCATTGAATCCGGTGATCGGATATGAGAAGGCCACCGAGCTGGCGAACGAGGCCTA
>DATMHK010000019.1:0-19824 GCA_035554995.1 Gemmatimonadaceae bacterium | reverse complement strand
GGTCGGCTGCGTTCTTCGTCGGCGTTCGACGTCGAGCGGCACCAGCTTGAGCCAGCGCTCCGTCCGAACCGCAGCCAACCGTACATCAACAACTTCTTCTTCAGCCCTTCTGCGGGTCGCCGATGGACCACGTGACTGGGGCGGGGCCACGCCCGAACCGGAGCTCGCCGCTTCGCCACGGCTATCTCGTCAAGCATCGGGCACTGAACCTCGCGTTGCGCACTCGCGATGCTTGGCTCGAACGCACGCGATCGAGCGGGGCGAGCGTGGTCCTCCCGGCCGTACCTCGTCGGTTGCTCGTTTGCATCGGCGGACATATCGGCGATGCAGTCCTGGCGACGAGCGTGCTCCCGGTTTTGCAGGCCGGCTACCCGGACGCGTTAATCGGAGTTCTAGCGCCGTCGTGGTCACTTCCCGTCTTCGAGAACCACCGCGCGATTCGGTGGCGACACGCCTTCGACCACTGGAAGACGAATCGTTCGGGTTCGGCACTCGAGCGGTGGATCGGATACCGGCGCAGCGCCGCGCGCGCCGTCGTGGAGATCAGCGAAATCGGCTATGATGTCGCCGTCGACTTGTATCCGTACTTTCCGAACGCCGCGCAGGTTCTGTCGGACGCCGCGGTTCCCATTCGCATTGGGTACACGAGCGGCGGGGGCGGGCCGCTGTATAGTCACTCCGTTCCTTGGGTGGATACGCCTCGACACACCGTCGAGCAGCATCTGGCGTTGATGGGTCGCTTCCTTCCGAAGCTGACTTCGGCTTCGCTGCACTACGATTTGCCGCCGATTGGAGCGGACGCAGAGGCACGCGGTCGGGCGTTGCTCGAAAGTCTTGGCATCGAAAGTCGCCGGTACGTCGTCCTCCATCCCGGTGCCGGCAATACGCGCAAGCAATGGCAAGCGGACCGGTGGCGGGCACTCATCGATCGATTGCGGCAATTCGAAACAGACTTGCGCATCGTTTTGACCGGACAAGGCAGCTCGGACTCGGCCATAGTCGACGAAATCCGAGCCGGCGATGCGTCTCTCGTCTCTGCGTGCGACCGCACGTCTTGGAACGAGCTCCGATACCTTCTTGGACGTGCCGCGCTCGTTGTCGGCGTCGACTCTCTCGCGGTGCACCTCGCGGCCGCCAACGACGTCGCGTGTGTCGCGATCATGGCGGCGACGAGCGATCCGGCACACTGGCGACCACTCGGCTCGCGGGTCCGTGCCCTGACAAACGCCATGCCCTGCGCACCCTGCTTCCGCTCCGCCGGCTGCGCCACGATGTGCTGCGTGCGAGGCGTGACAGCGGACGACGTTGCCCGCGCCGCGGTCGAGCTCCTCGACTCGGCGAGACGTTCAGCGTCGGGAGGCACGGGAACCGACGAGAGACCACTCTCTACGTCGCTTCGGTGACACTCACCTCGACGAGAGGTTCGTCGAGCATGGAGCGCGCGACGACGAAGAGAACGACCGCCTCGACGCTCACTCGCAACGTCCAGGCAATCGCGGCGCCCTTGATTCCGTCCGTCCGAATCAAATACAGCACGGACGCGACATAGAAGGGCAGTTCGGCCAAGTGAATCTTTGCCGTGAGGTCCGCGCGGCCGCGAGCCTGGATCATCGCGAACGGCGCCTGCGCGAAGCCATTCATCAGAATTCCCACAGCGAGAATCCGCAGAATGGCTGTGCTCTCGCGAGCGAACGCGGCGCCGAGCCAGAGCCGCAGGATCGTTGGCGCTAGTACGAGTACCAACACGATGACCGGGACGAATGTCGTCGTGATCAGCCGAACGCCGCGACCGAGCAGCGCACGCGCGGAAGCAACATCGGCTGCCCTCGCAAACGCCGGAAAGAGCGACGTCGCAACCGCGAGCGCGAGCATCGCCATGAGTCGGGTGACCATTTCATACGGCGCCGTGTAGTACGCGACGACCGAAGCCGAGATCATCGCGCTGATGAAGAACCGATCCGCCGACGACATGAGAGGACTGAGGATGTTGCTGACCGTCATCCACGCCCCGAATCGCATCACCGACCCGAGCGACGAGTGCGTGACCGAAGGACGGCGCATCAGCTTCGGTGCGACCCGCCTGACGAGCGCGATCAGCGCGACCAGGCCGGCCACGCGTGCGGCGAGCAACACGCCCACGGCCCACGCCAGACTGTGCGTGAACGGCATCGCGACGAGTGGGCCCAGAAAGGTCGAGATACCGATCGGTACACGCACCGCGTTCGCCAGGTCGAATCGCTCGTACGCCTCGAGGATACCGCGGAAGCCGGATGTGAGGACGACGACTGGAATTCCGATCGCCAGTAAGCGGGCTGCGCTAAGCGTCTCGCCCTGGAGTTGGGGTGAGACGTTGAGTCCGGCGCTCGCCGCCCAACGAGCGATGGCAAGCATCACGATTGCCGCAACACAAGCGATGAGCAGCATGGCCGCGAGCGTGGACGACACCACGCGCGGCAGGTCGCCGTCAGTCGCGTGTTGTTGCCGGCGTTCGGCGACGACTTGCGTGAGCGCCCGACCGAGCCCGAAGTCGAACAGACTCGCATAGCCAATGACGCTCCACGACAACGTCAGGAGTCCCGTACGTTCCGTCCCAAGTCCGCGGAGGAGCAACGGGACGGAGCCAATGGCGACGAGAATCGGCACGCCTTGGCCAACCGCATTGAGGAGCGAGTTGACCACCAGCCGGTGTCCTGGCTGAGAGAGCGGGGGCAGCGATTCGGCCTCTTCCATATGGTGCGTTTTCGTAAGGGCAGAGCCCCTGAGCACGGCAAGAACTGGTGCATCGCTTTGTTGAGCCTGCACCATGCCGGTGTTTCCCGAGCACGACCATTGCTCAGCAGTCCGCTCGCCCCCCATCCCACGGATGTATCGCACCTCGTGAAAGTCGCTATCGCACACGACTGGCTCGTTACGCTCGGCGGATCCGAGCTCGTCCTTCGCGAGTTGCTCCGTATCTTTCCCGGCGCGACGGTCTTCACGCTGATCGACAAGATGGCAGAGCCCGACCGGGCCTTCGTCGGCGTAGCGCGCACGCGTACGAGCTTTCTCGATCGAGTGCCCGGCGTTGCGTCGACGTATCGCCGGCTCTTGCCGCTGTTTCCGGTGGCGATGTCGCGCCTCGACCTCGGCGAGTTCGATGTCGTGATCTCCAACTCGCACGCGATCGCCAAGGGCGTTCGGACACGCTCGCACCAGCTGCACGTCTGCTACTGCTTGTCGCCGATGCGATACGCGTGGGACCTCCGCGACCAGTACTTGAAGGAGTCCGGACTGGCGCGCGGCATCCGCGGCTACGCGGCCAATCGTGTGCTCGACCGACTGCAGCGCTGGGACCGCGCGAATACCTCACGGGTCGATTCGTTCGTGACACTATCGCGTTACATCGCCGATCGCATCGAGCGTGCGTACGGCCGGCGCGCCACGGTGATCCACCCGCCTGTCGACGTCGACTATTTCGATTTCGACGATAGCCGGCGTCCCGGCTCGGGCGACTATTACTTCACGATGAGCCGATTCGTCCCGTACAAGCGAATCGACCTGATCGCGCGCACGTTCGCCCAGTTTCCAGACCGGCGGCTTGTTATCGCCGGCACCGGACCCGACGTTCAAAAAATTCGCGCCGCGGCGGGACCGAACGTGGAGCTTGTTGGACGCGTCGACCGCGACGAAGCCAGACGTCTCCTCGGCGGAGCGCGCGCCTTTCTCTTCGCCGCGGAGGAAGACTTCGGTATCGCGCCGGTCGAGGCGCAAGCGCGTGGCGTCCCGGTGATCGCATATTCCCGCGGCGGTACGCAGGAGACCGTTCGCGGCCTGGATGACGACGCGCCGACCGGCGTGTTCTTCGATGAGCAGTCTGAAGCTGCCATTGCTCACGCGATTCGGCAGTTCGAGCAGAACGCTCACCGAATCGAGCCGACAGTCTGCCGCGTCAATGCCGAGCGGTTTGCCGAACACGTATTTCGCGACGAGTTTTCGGCCTTCGTCGAGCGCGCATGGCAGTCGTTCCATGCTCGTCTGCACGGGGCGTCATGATCCGCCCTTCACCTTCGATCGTCGTCGACGCGCGCCTGATTGCGTCGAGCGGTATCGGCACGTACCTGCGCAACACGCTGTCGCGCATCATCCAGGCACGGCCGACCTGGCATTTCACCCTGCTCGGCGACCGCGAGCGTCTCGCCGATGTCGTCTCGTCTGACAACTCTGAGATCAGAGTCGCAGACTCGCCGGTCTACTCGCTACGCGAGCAGCTCACGTTCGCGCGGCTCGATCTGCGCCGCGCCGATCTGTTCTGGGCGCCGCACTACAACGTTCCTCTCGCTCCCACTCGCCGCCTCGTCGTGACGGTGCACGATGTCATGCACCTCACGTTGCCGGAGTACAGGAACCATTGGCTGCGACGACAGTACGCGACGACGATGTACACCGTGGTGCGCCGTCGGGGCTCTGCCGTTATCTGCGTCTCCGACTTCACGCGCCGCGAGCTCGAGCGGGTGGTTGGCGCAGGACCCGCCACACACGTGGTGCACAACGGTGTGCATCCGAGTTGGTTCGATGTTTCCCGACGTGCTGACACGAGCGCGCCGGCGCGGCCATACATCGTGTTCGTCGGGCTCGCCAAGCCGCACAAAAATCTTGTCGGACTCCTTCAAGCGTTCGCGATGATACGCGAGCGCGTTTCACACGATCTCGTGATCGTCGGATCGCAACGCGGCGCGCTTCGCACGAGCGATCGACGGATCGACGCGGCAGCAGCGGCGCTGAACGGCCGCGTGCGATTCGCCGAACACCTCGAGCTCTCCTCGCTGCAGCAATGTGTCGCCGGCGCCGAGGTGCTCGTCCAACCATCGCTTTGCGAGGGCTTTGGACTCCCGCCGCTCGAGGCGATGGCGGCCGGAACGCCATGTCTCGCGTCGAGGATAGAACCACTTGTCGAGGTATGCGGCGACGCGGCCGCGTATTGCGACCCGCGCGATCCGGCCGACATCGCGCGACGCCTCCTCGAGTTGCTCGAGAACCGGCAAGCGCGACAGGAGCTCAGCTCCCGCGGGCGCGAGCGGGCGCGCGCTTTCAGCTGGGATCGATCTGCGACCGAAACGCTGGCGGTCTTCGAGCAGGTGCTGTCGTCATGACCGTGTTCAAGGGCGCCATTCGGTCGATACGCTCGCCATGCTGTTCAGCCGACGACGATCGGCGACGAAGTCGGCATTGGTGACCAGCTCTACGCCGAACCCGATCGTTGTGCTCCACCGAGAGTCTACGCGGCCGGTGCGCCATTCCGTGCCCACGCGCGTTCGATGCTCGCCCGGTCGATGGAGAATTTGCTCGAAATGAAAATCCGACAGCGTGGAATCCGACGCCGCCGAACGGTAGAGGTTTCCGCTTCGCACCTCGTGGCCCGCCGTCGCTTTCACTCGCCCGAACCGTCCCACATCGGCGTCGAACGTCGCATAGCCTCCAAGCCCGCGCGGACCGAGCGGGTCTCCGAGGAGATTCCCCTGTTGCTGTACACCGCTGGAGAAATCGGTGTGTGTGTAGTAGCGGATTCCGGTTTGATGGTACTCCAGTCGCGTCACGAATCGCCCGCATTCGATCAAGCAGCTCCACGCTACGCCGCCGATGATGCCCCCGTCCTCCAGCAAGGTGCTGCGCAGACGGCGGATGTCCGCGTCGTCGACCGCGACCTCGGCGTAAAATTCCATGCCCGCGAGGGACGGCACCCGGACCCGCGCATCCACGCCGACGAGTTTGTTCGAGAATCGAAGGTTGCCGTACCCGCGATACAACATTTCTAACAGTGGAAGGTCGAACACCGGAAAAAGATCGATCACGCGGTCGGTGAACGTGCCCGGAGGCGACCCGTTGCCGCCCGTCTCGTCGATCACCTCGCCGCCCAGCTCCACATTCGGATGCGGAAGCATCGACACGTGATAGCCCGCGAGTTTGGCATGGGGATGCGTCTGATACGACGTCCCGAGGTCCGCGACGAACAGCGTACCGTACATCGGGCCGAGGATGCGAAACAGCCAAGGCAACGCCGCCGGCCGTTCCGTCGAGATGCGGATCATGTCGAGCGGCGGCGAGTTCCCCGACAGAAGTAAGCCCGATGGGTATGATTGGCTAAATTCCAAATAGCTCCGCCCAACGTCGACCACGAGATTGCCGAACGATCCGACGACGTTGCCGCTTTGCACGCCAAGCGTCGCATCGCTCGGTGTCGATCGTGGCATACCGAACGTCATGCGCGGTTGAAACGAAACCGCGATATGGCGCCCCAGCGAGAGGTCGGCTGTCGTCTCGAGCGTGCTCGTCGTGCCGTTCACGAACCGCCGGCCGGCCTGATAGCTGGTCAGCGGATTGATCGTCGCGTCGATGCTTCCATTCCCGTCAGCCGGGATCCCGCGATAGGGAGAGTCGAGAAACGTCAGACCGAGGCTCACCGTCTCAACGCCGCCCAGCGCGGAGCGATCGTATCGCCGAAGGCCGGCAGCAATCGCGCGCATCGCCCACTCCGTTGCACCCGCGCGTCGATCCAAATTCCGCTTCGCCTCGGACAGGAGCCGAACGATCTCACGTTCCGTGTACGGTCGGGTTCCGATGACGATCGTGTCGATCAGCCCTGCCGCCGACAGACGGTCTATGTCCGCATAAATCGGAGAATCCGGCGGCACGAAGGGCCTGGCTTGAGCGGCAACGCCGCGTGAGGCCGTTATCCCAAGGGCGAGGACCGCGGCGACTTTCCTTAGCATCGGAATGCTCACCCCGGCAACAATCGAACCCGCCTATCTGGCGTGCCGATACATCATGTCGATCAGCTCGTCATACATCGCTTCGGCGTCGTCGCTGCCCGCGCGTATCGCCGACGTTGCGCAGTGGCGGAGATGATTTCGCATCAGCTCCTGGCCGACGGCGCGCAGCGCTTCGTGCACCGACGCGATTTGCGTCATCACGTCGGCGCAGTAGCGGTCATCGTCGATCATCTTCTGTAGTCCGCGCACCTGTCCCTCGATCCGGCGCAGTCGCTTGAGATTCCGCGCCTTGATGTCGGGATCGACGCCGACCGCCTTGCGCCCTTCACCATCGTGCGTCGCGCAGGCGCAGTCGGCGCGATTGTGTGCTCGTTTCATGGTTTCCATCCGCGAAGTCGCAGACTGTTCGTCACGACGCTCACCGAGCTCAATGCCATGGCCGCGCTCGCGATCACAGGGTTCAACAGAAGCCCAAAGCGCGGGTAGAGCGCGCCGGCAGCGAGCGGAATTCCAATCACGTTGTAGATGAACGCCCAGAAGAGATTCTCGCGCATCGTTCGCATCGTGCGTCTCGACAGCGCGATCGCGTCGGCGACGCCGCCGAGATCCGCGCGCATCAACGTCATGTCGCCGGCCTCGATGGCGATGTCGGTTCCTGTCCCCATGGCGATTCCGACATCCGCCTGCGCGAGGGCCGGCGCGTCGTTGATCCCGTCGCCGACCATCGCTACGACTCTTCCAGTTTGCTGTCGACGCGCTACCTCGTTGGTCTTGGCTTCGGGCAGCAAGTTCGCTTGCACGCTCGCAATGCCCGCCTGACGCGCGATCGACCCCGCCGTCTCCGCGTTGTCGCCGGTCAGCATCACGACGTCGACTCCACCGTCGCGCATCCGGCGCACTGCATCCGGCGAGCTCTCACGAATCGCGTCCGCAACCGCGATCAGGCCGAGCAGGCGATTGTCGCGCGCCACGTACACGACCGTCTTCCCTTCTCGCGCGAGGCGGGACGCCGTATCCGCCACTGCGCTCACGGCCACTTCCGCCTCGCGCACAAACCGTTCAGATCCGACCAGCACCTCGTCGCCGGCGACGGCGGCTCGCACACCGCGCCCAGTCGCGGACCCGAATCCGTCCACACTCGGCAACATGACGCCGGCTTCGGTGGCGCGCCTCGCGATCGCTTGCCCAATCGGATGCTCCGAAGAACGCTCCGCCGCCGCCGCGACCGCGATGAGCGCTTTGTCATCGATACCGGCGGTCGGCACGACGTCCGTGACCACCGGCCGACCCGTCGTCACGGTTCCCGTCTTGTCGAGAATCACGGTGTCGACGTGTCCGGCGCGCTCCAGCGCTTCGCCGCCCTTGATGAGCAGACCAAGCTCCGCGCCTTTTCCCGTCGCCACCATGACTGCCGTAGGTACGGCCAGCCCCATTGCGCACGGGCAAGCAATGATCAGAACCGACACCGCCGCCGCGATCGCCTGGCCCACGTGTGCCCGTCCTCCGATGAGGAGCCACACGACAAGCGTGGCCAGTGCGATTGCCATGACCGTCGGCACGAACACGGCACTCACGCGGTCAGCAAGATTCTGAATCGGCGCGCGCGACGCCTGGGCTTCGCGCATCAATCGAACGATGCGCGCGAGCGCGCTCCCCTCGCCGAGCGTTGTGGCCCGCGCCTGAAATGCGCCCGTGCGGTTCACCGTTCCACCGAACACTCGATCGCCGGCGCGCTTCGTCACGGGCATCGATTCACCGGTGAGCATCGATTCGTCGACCGCGCTTTCGCCCGAAACTACCGACGCATCCACCGGTATGCGCTCGCCCGGTCGAACGACGACGACATCACCCGGCCGCACCGCTTGCACGTCGACCTCGATCTCCTGATCGTCGCGAAGGATGTGTGCCCGCGCCGGCTGGAGGTCGATCAACTGTCGGATCGCCCGTGACGTTTGCCGTTTCGCTCGCGCCTCGAGCGCGCGGCCGGCCAGCACGAACGCGATGATGAGCGTGACCGCCTCGAAATACACCTGCGGCGTGACGGCGGCGCGCATCAGCACGCCCGGCGCGGCCGTCGCGACCACAGAAAAGAGAAACGCCGCGCTGGTTCCCACCGCCACGAGCGTGTTCATGTTGGCGGAACCGTGTCGCGCCGCGCTCCAGGCGCGCGTATAGAAGTCGCGGCCCGCCCACGCCATCACGCCGGCGGTCGCCGCGAGCAGAATCCACCACGACGCCGGTGCCCTGTCGGTCATCAGCATCATCGGAACGCCGAACGCGAACGGGGCAAGCATCGTCAACCCGCCGACGACGAACGCGACGATCGCGCGGGAGCGCAACGTGCTGAATTCGCGCTCTCGCTCCTCGTCCAGTGCCAGTTGATTCTCGATCGCGCTCCGATCTTCGCTGGGCAGCTCGGCGCCATATCCCGTCGCGCGAATCTGCTCCACCAAGTTCTCCGGCGAGGTCACTCCGGCGTCATAATCGACGGTCGCCGTATTGGTCATCAGGTTGACCGACGCGGAATCGACGCCCGGAGCCTTGGTCAGGGCGCGCTGAACACGCGCCTGACAGGCGGCGCACGTCATGCCGTTCACCGGAATCGTGATCGTCTCGTGCTCGGTCATAAAGCCAAAGCTAATACCCCCAGGGGCTATATGCCGGCGCGGCAAAAACAACACGACCCCGGCAACATCGCCGGGGCCGTATTGCGTGCCGCGCATTCACTCCCTCTCTGAAGTGTCAACGCATTTCAGTCGGTATTACGAAGCGCGCCTACTAGCGCCCTACCTCACCAGCTGACCGTCGCTGGACTGTCCGGATAGGTACCGTCGTCGCAGTGCGCCGTGAGGTACAGCTTGCGCGGCGGATCGTCGATCAGGTTCGACGACGAGTTGATCTGTGAGAGATCGATGCTCCAATTGGACGTCGCGTGCGTGTCACTCCGTACACCGACGCCGTGCAGCACGCCGGTCCCTGTCGTCCAGTTCGTGCCGACCTTATAGTGCACGTTCCGCGAGTAGCACGTCGGCGGAAGGCTCGGATCGGCGTTCGGCACGCAGTACGTATTGAAGTTCAGCTCGAAGTTGCCGCTCGGTGATTTCACGTACGTCGCGATGTCGCTGAACGAGACCGTTACGGAATAGCCGCCGCCGACGCTCGCGCACTGTGCGTGGTTGGGACCGACTTCTTGGTCGCCGCCCGAGGCTCCGCCGCCGCGACCGTTGCTGTTGCCCGCCTGATTGTTGCCCGGGACCCAGTACCAACCGGTCGTGCCGTCGGAGTGGGAACGGCATTCGCCCTTGTTGTTGTTCGAGGGACCCGTGCCACGGTAGGTGAGCGAGCCGCCCACATAGACCGTGAACGTCGAACCAACTGGTGTATTGGGGCTGGCCACCGAGTACGCCGGTCCCGACGACGGCGCCATGGTAGGAAGGGGCGCGGTGGGCTCGTTGCTGCACCCTGCCAGCACACTGGCTACGACCGCCAGGCCTGCGTAACGCGTGAACATATTGTCCTGCTCCATGCTGGGGTTGTCGACTTGCCGCCGACCGTACCCCTCCTTCGGTAGCCCGGCTGTCTCCGAGAGACCCGTGGCTTTGCGAGCCGGCCTCGCGGCCGGGGTGCCATTGTCGCGAGGTGTATCCTGCGCGGCCAAACTGGACTGACCAACCCGCCGGCTCCTTCGTCTTGCCGGTGGGTGAGGCGCTTGCTGCCCGCCTCGAACACGCCGGCGAATCTTGGATTTTTCAGCAACCTCGACCATACAACTTTCGTTATAGGCGCAACCGTTTTGTCTCCCAACGAACGCCCAAGTCGTTCGTCAGCAGCGACTTCCGCTCTTCTCCTTCGCGCCAATCTCGAACGCCTTGTGGCTGGCGGGAGAGTCGTCATCGCGTCGATTCTCCTCGTTGCGGCAGTTTTGGATGGGTCATTCGATCCGGCCGCTCTACCAAGGTTGTTCGGCCTGGGCCTCTACCTGGCGCTGGCCCTCGTTCAACTCGGCCTGGTCGTGCGAGCCCTTCGTCCGTTGGCGGGGCTAGTACGGATCGAGGTCGGGGCCGACGCAGGTTTGATCGCACTGCTGTTGCTGCTTCCCGGACAGTCCACATGGTCGGTTGCCGTTTTGGTCTTCGTGATCGTCGCTGCCGGCCTTCGCCGGCCGCCTCGTGTCGTCTTGCTCACCGGCACGATCTGCTTGGCGCTTTTCATTGCGACCGCCATCGGCTTCTCTCGCGGGTCGTCCACTGCCGGCGATCTCGATCGAGTTGTGCTTCGAACGCTGCTGCTCGTCCTGTCCACGGCGGCGCTCACGGTGCTGTCCGTAGAGCGCGATCGACTGCTTCTCAGTCTTGCCGGACGAACACAGTGGCCGCCCCGCGATTGGCCCGACCTCCACTCGGCGCTGTTTGACCTGCTCGGCACCGCGGCCGATCTCGCCAAGGGGGCACGCGTCGCCCTCGTATGGGCCGACCGCGAAGAACCGTGGACGAATGTCGCCGTGCTCGACGACGAGCTCACGCTGTCTCACGTCGCGCCCGACGGCGGCGTCGTGCAGCACATCGACCCTGACGAGTCATTCGTCTGCGATCGTTTGGGCGACGGCGAGTCCGTCGTCACCCGCGTCACGGCCACCGGACTTGTGAAGTGGCGCGGGGCACCGTTGTCGCGTGAGCTACTCACCGCACTTGCCCCGACACCGCGCTCGATCATTGGCGTTCGCGCCCAAGGCCGCACGTTCTCGGGCCATTTGTTGATTCTCGGCCTCGAAAGAATTCCGTCCGATCTCGTCCTGCACGCCGAGTTGCTTGCTCGACAGATCGCTGGCTCACTCGACATGTGGCTGCTCGCGCGCCGAACACGCGAGCTCGCGGCGCGCGAAGAGCGCGGTCGCGTGTGGCGCGATCTGCACGACGGAGTCCTGCAGTCGCTCACCGGGCTGGCGCTCATGCTGGCGCGCGCGGAGAAGGCAATCGAGGCCGATCAAGCCGACGCGCGCCGCATCCTCGACGAAGCCGCCGCCCTCGTCCACGACGAGCAGCGTGACCTCCGCTTCTCGATCCTCGAGCAGAAGGCCGCCGCTTCGTCGACCGGGCTGCCGGAGGACCTTCCCACGCTCATCGCCGAGCTGGCTCGGCGCTTCGAGCGCGTCTGGGGACTTCGCGTCGAAACGCACGTCGATCCGACCGTCGTGCTCGGCCCGTCCTCCTCGCTGCAAATCGCGCGGATGATTCAAGAGGCGCTCAGCAACTCGGCGCGCCACGGGCACTCGACGCGCGCGCGCCTCGCCGTAACAGGTGCGGGCGACGCGCTCCACGTCTCCATCGAGGACAACGGCAAGGGCTTTCCCTTCGTCGGCACGTTCGATCACGCAACGTTGATCGAACGCCGAATCGGACCTGTCCTGCTCAAGGATCGCGTTCAGCGCCTTCAGGGCACACTCGGCATCCGCTCCGCCCCGACCGGCGTCGAGTTGGACATTCGCATCCCACTGCACTCGGCGATTCTGTCCTGATGCTCGACCTCATCATCGTCGATGATCATCCGATCGTCCTCGCCGGGCTCACCCAGCTCTTTCGACAAGAGGCCGGCGTGCGCGTCGTGGCCTCGTGCGTCAACGGCGTCGAGGCGCTCGAGGCCGTGCGACTCCATCGCCCCGACGCACTGCTGCTCGACATCAACATGCCCAAGCTCGACGGATTCGGCGTGTTGAGGGCACTCGCCTCGGAACGCTCGCCCGTCGCCGTCGTTGTTCTGACCGCCGACGCCGACGCGTCCGACGTCGCCGCGGCGCGTGCTGCGGGCGCGCGCGGCATCGTGCTCAAGGAGTTGTCGCCGCGCCACGTCGTCGACTGCGTGCGGTTGGTGTACTCCGGTTCCGAGTGGGTGGAATTCATCGGCCGGCCGCGCGACGCTGCGTCTGCGTCGCCGCGAGCCGTGAGCCAGTCGCCGGAGACATTTGGCCTCACACCGCGCGAGATGGAGCTGACAGCGCTCGTCGTCAGCGGTCTCAAGAACCGCGATGTCGCGACGCGTCTCGGGATCTCGGAGGGCACCGCCAAGCTCCACTTGTACAACGTGTACAAGAAGCTTGGCGTGGCCAATCGCGTCGAGTTGGTGTTGCGCGCGCGAAGCGCGGGATGGACCGACGCCTGAACGTGATCGGATCACCGAGAGCGTTACGCTCGCGGTGATCCTAGATCATCGTCCATTTGAACACGGCGCGCATGACCCCGGCGATCAACGCCAACTCCGCCGCGACCCGGCTTCGCACCATCGACGCTCGTGCCGCGCGGCGGAACCATCGCCGCTTCGGCGGTGCCGAGGCCTCGAGCTCCGCCGCCATCTCGCGGGCCGAACGCCATCGTTCCTCTCGCTCCTTGTTCATCGATCGCTCGATCGTGTCGCATAGCGACGCCGGTGCCCCCGGCGCGGCCTCGGCCACCGGAACATGCGCCTCGGCGATGTGCCGCGCCGCCAGCGACTCGAAGGTCGGTGCGTCGAACGGAAGCCGTCCCGATAGCATGTAATACCCGAGGACGCCGGCCGAGTAGATGTCGCTCCGGCCATCGATGTCGAGCTCACCGGCCGCTTGTTCCGGCGACATGTAGTGCGGCGTTCCGAACGCGCGCGACACATCCGCACGAACCGGGTCGAGCGATCGGAGCAGCGCCACGCCGAAGTCCGTCAACATCGCGCGGCCGCTGTCGCGCTCGAGAAGAATGTTCTCCGCCTTGAGGTCGCGATGGATGACGCCGTCGCGGTGCGCCGAGTCGAGCGCCAACGCGAGATCCCGCAGGATTCGTCGCACCTCGTCGGCGGGCAGCGCTCCCTGGCGCCGGACACGGGCCGCGAGCGATTCGCCGTGCACGTACTTCATCACGATGTAGACGAGGTCGTCCACTTCGCCGAAGCTGTGCACCGGCACGATGTTCGGATGGCTGAGCCGGGCCGTCATCCGCGCTTCACGACGGAAACGCTCGCGATGCTCGTCCGACGCGGTGAACTCATAGCGTAGCACCTTGATCGCCACCAAACGGTGCAGCGCGATGTCACGCGCCAGGAAGACAACGCCCATCCCGCCGCGGCCCAGCTCGCGAACGATCTGAAACTGCGCACCGAGGTGCTCTTCGACCTGCTCGCGTTCCCAGTTTGCCGACACCGGCGCCAGTGTGCCGATGGTGGGCAACTCCAGGGTATCCGCGTAACGATCGACAAAGACAGACAACGCGCTCATAAAACACTTCCGAAGAACCAGGACTCGACTGACCTGCTCACCCCATCAGACACTTCATTCCCCAGGAGGGTTTGCCGTCCCATAAGGAAGGACCGTGCCTGCCCTGGTCACTACGGAAGCAGTTGGCCAGAAGTTACTTGCGTCAACCTCCGAGTTTTTTTCGCCGGTCTGAGGTGTCCGCTTTTGGGACGACGCGAACACTTTGTCCGGGCGCGTTCAACAATCGCTTACATGGATCGAACACGCGTCTCGCCATCGCCCGTCGCCCATCGCCCATCGCCCATCGCCCATCGCCGTCCTACCGAATCAACATCCCCGTGAACACATACTGCTGGAGCAGCACCAGAATCCCGACGAGTGACGCCAGCGCAAGGCTATGAAAGAACACAAATCGGAGAATTCTCCATTCATGCCCTGTCCAACCCGTCGCCGTGCTCGCGACGCAGATGCTCTGGGCATCGATCATTTTCCCCATTACGCCACCAGAGCTGTTCGCCGCCGCCATCAACACCGGGTCGAGCCCCAGTCGTGTCGCCGTGATCTTCTGTAGGCTTCCGAACAGCACGTTGGACGACGTGTCGCTTCCCGTCAGCGCCACTCCGAGCCAACCGAGCATCGCGGCGAAGAAGGGATACGCCACGCCCGTGTGTGCGAATGCCAAACCGAGAATCGCGTCCTCGCCCGAATATCGGCTCGTATAGCCGAGCGCCAGCATCGCCGAGATCGTCAGAAGCGATCGCCACACCACGCGGAACGTCGTGAGATACCGCTTCACGAGATCCGACACCGAATACCGAAGAAAAAACCCGGTGACGATTGCCGCGAGCAGAATCGCCGTGCCGGTCGCCGAGAGCCAATTGAAGATGAACACGGCCCCTTCCGGAGTCGCGTTGCCCACCACCGGCGGCACGCGCGACACCAGCTTGTCCAAACCCGGCATCGGAAAACTCGGGGCGGAGAGGTGGTTCAGGAACGTTTTCACCTGCGGCGTTCCCCATGCGAACACGATCACGACCAGCACGACCCACGGCGTGATCGCCGTTCGGAGCGACGGCGCGGCGCGTGCCGGCACATCGATCTCCGTGTGCGGCTCGGCAACACCCGGTGCCGCGCCGCCTGCTCGGGACGTCGCGCGTCCGCGCGTCGCGATGAGGAACCATGCGAGACAACTCATCGAACACGCTGACGCGATGATGTCCACCAACCACGGCCCGTGGAAGTTCGACACGAGATACTGCGGCACCGCGAATGTCACCCCTGCCACCAACAGCGGCGCCCACAGCTCGCGAACTCCGCGTAGCCCCGAGTACGCGGCGATCAACCAGAACGGCACGATCAGCGAAAAGACGGGCAATTGTCGCCCGATCATCGCGCTCAGATGGCCGAGGTCGAGACTCGTCACACCCTGTAGCGCGATGATCGGCGTGCCGAGCGCGCCGAAGGCAACGGGAGCCGTGTTCGCGATGAGCGAAAGCGCCGACGCCTCGAGCGGCGGAAATCCCAGTCCGATGAGCATCGCGCCGGTGACCGCGACCGGTGTTCCGAACCCCGCCGCGCCCTCGAAGAACGCGCCGAAGCAGAACGCGATCAGCAGCAGTTGGAGCCGGCGATCGGTGGTGATGCCCATGATCGCTCGCTGCAGCGTGACGAACACGCCGCGTTCCTCCGTGAGCCTATACAGGAAGATGACGTTGAGTACGATCCAACCGATCGGAAGGAATCCGTACGCCGCTCCGAGCAGAGCCGCGCGTCCCGCCATGGATCCCGGCATGCCGATGATCCCGACTGCGATCGCGAGCGCCGCAGCCAACCCGGCGAGCGCGGCGGCGTACGCTGGAACTCGTCGCAGCGCGAGGAGTCCAAGTAAGACAACCAGTGGCAGGGCCGCGGCGAGCGTCGAAAGCGGGCCGTGCAGTGGATCGTAGTTTTGTGACCAGCCCATGCTTATGTCGTTTGAACGTGAGACCCACCCACTCCTTCGCATGCCTTTTCCGATGGCTCTTCCGCGCGGTAACGCCGGCCTGATCGCGACGATGATTATGGCGCTGGCTGGGCTCGGCGGCCATCCGTCAGCCGTGACGGCCCAAAATTCCGCGCGCGCAAAGTCCCCGGTCGTGAAGCAACAAGGAACACCACGGAAGGTCGCGCCGAAGGTAGCGAAGAAGCCCAAGGCTGAACCGCCACCTCCGGCCTGGCCGGTCGCTGGGCCCGATCCAATGGCCGGCTCGATCCTGCCGAACAAGCGGATCGTCGCGTTCTACGGCAATCCGCTCTCGAAGAAGATGGGCATTCTCGGCGAGCTGCCTCCGGACGACATGCTTGCCAAGCTCGATCGCGAGGTCGCGGCCTGGGCCTCGGCGGATTCGGCGACGCCGGTCCAGCCGGCGCTCCATCTCATCGCCGTTGTCGCCCAAGGTTCGCCCGGCACGGCGGGGAAGTATCGCATGCGCATGGACAGCGCGCTCATCGAGCGCGTCTACGGCTGGGCAAAGTCCAGGGGTGCGCTGCTCTTTCTCGACGTCCAGGTCGGACAAGGAACGCTGCAGGAAGAACTTCCACGCCTCACCCCGTTCCTCAAGCGCCCCGATGTCCACCTCGGCATCGACCCCGAGTTCTCCATGAAGCGGGGACACGTGCCGGGAACGCGCATCGGCACCTTCGACGCCGCCGACGTCAACTTCGCCGCATCGCTGCTCGCCGGGCTTGTCGAGCGGGAGCACATCCCGCCCAAGGTGCTCGTCGTGCACCGCTTCACTCGGGACATGCTCACCGGCTACAAGCGCATCACCCTCGACCCACGCGTCCAGATTGTCATCAACATGGACGGCTGGGGTCCGCCATCCCTCAAGCGCGAGTCCTACCGCCGGTACGTCTACCAATATCCAGTTCAATTCACCGGCTTTAAGCTTTTCTATCGCAACGACAAGAAGGGCGGCAGCCGGCTGATGGCCCCGGTCGAAGTCCTCGCCCTGCACCCCAGACCGATGTACATCCAGTATCAGTAGGCGGCACCACCGCCCACCGCCCATCCCCCACCGCCGGTCAACGTAACTTCAACGGGCCAATCTCCGTACCACCAGAATGGCCCCCGACCCAATCCCCGAGCGTTCGGCGTTCCGCGCCGACATCGAAGGCCTGCGTGGGATCGCGATCCTGTTCGTCGTCGCGTTCCACGCCGGCGTATGGTGGATGGCGGGCGGCTTCATCGGCGTGGACGTCTTCTTCGTCCTCTCCGGCTACCTGATCTCCGGTCTCCTCGCGCGTGAGCTCGCCGCGTCCGGGGACGTCGATCTCACCACGTTCTACGCGCGCCGCGCCCAGCGACTTCTGCCGGCGCTCATCGTCGTGCTCCTCGCGACGCTCGCCATCGCGCTGTTCTTCTACGCGCCGATCGACCAGCGGCCCATCGCCTCGGACGCGCGCGCTGTCGCGCTGCACTACGGCAACGTCCTCTTCGCCCGCAACGCGGTGAACTATCACGCGTCGGCCGAAAACCCGTTTCTGCACACCTGGTCGCTTGCCGTCGAAGAGCAATTCTACGTCGTATGGCCGCTGCTCTTTCTCGTGGTCGCCCGCCTCTGGACCGGCGATCACGAGGAGAAGCCGACCAGCAAGCGCCTCCTGGTGATGATGATCGTCGCCGGCCTCGTCTCGTTCGTCGCTTCGCTGTGGATCACGTCGACGGCCCAGCCGTGGGCCTTCTTCGGAATGCCGACGCGCGTGTGGGAGTTTGCGATCGGCGGTATCGCCGCGGTCGCGTTCTCCAATCGCGAGCTCTCGAGCCACAGGGCGGGCCTGCTTCAAGGCGCGGGACTCGGCGTGATTGTCTGGTCGGCCCTCGCCTACAGCGAAGTCACGCCCTATCCGGGCATCGCTGCCGCTCTACCAGCGATCGGCACAGCAGCCCTTCTGGTCGCCGGACCGTGGGCGCCGACAAGCCTCGTCACGCGGGTACTGTCGAACGGCATGCTCCGCTGGTTCGGTCGCCTCTCATACTCGTGGTATCTCTGGCATTGGCCTCTCGTCGGCCTCGGCGCCGTGCTCGATTGGAACATCGGCACCCTGGGGCGGCTCGGTTGGTCGCTCTTCGCACTCGCTCTCGCGGTGCTGACCGAGCGGTTCATCGAAAGACCCTTCCGCGCCACGAAGCGCTATCGCGACCGTCCACACATCGCGATGGCACTCGGCCTGGGCGCCAGCGCTGCGATGCTGTTCGTCGCCTTCCTGTCGATGGGCGTCGCGACGCGGCGCGCCTCGACGCCGGCGCAACGTGCCATCGCCGCCGCGCGCGACGACGGCATGCGGCACGATTGCTGGGGTTCGATCCTCGAGAATGCCACCGCGCCCTGCGAGTTCGGCGACCGCGCGTCACCCACGGTCGTCTTCCTCATGGGCGATTCGCACGCCGAGCATTGGCTTCCCGCCATCGATCGGATCGGACGCGAGCGCGGGTGGAAGATCATCGCCACGATCAAGCCGGGCTGTCCGGTGGCGGACGTCCCCGAGCTCATGAACGCGCGGCTCAAGCGCGCGTACGACGAGTGCACGAGCTGGCGTCGCGCGACTTTGCGGCGCATCGTCGCCGCTCGTCCCGCCGCGGTGATCCTTTCGACCTACAACGGCTACGTTGCCGTCGACGGCGACGATCGGTCGCCCTGGCGTCTTTCGTCGGACGCTTGGAGCAACGGGCTGCGACGCACTTACTTCTCGTTGGCAGTCGCCGGCATCAAAACGATCGTCATCCGCGACACGCCGGAAACGCCGTTCGACGTGCCCGCCTGTCTCTCTCGACGCGCCGCGCGCGTGCCGTTCGCTCGCGCCTGCGACTACGACCGCGCGTCTTCGCTCTCGCCTGCCGCGATCGCCGCCCAGAACGACGCCGCACGTGGATTCAAACGACTCGCGTTCGTCGACATGACCGACCGCGTTTGCGCCACACCGCGCTGCTCCGTCATCCAGCGCGGTCGGATCGTGTTCCGCGACGACGACCACCTCACCGCGAGCTTCAGCCGCGCCGAAGCGCCCGTCCTCGGCGAGCGCATCGTTGCTGGCCTGAAAGCGATCGGCCCCGCCAACTAGGGCCGGCCGGGCCCTCCTGGCGGCCACATGATTACCGCGCTCTTGACCGTGGTGTATCGTTCCTCCACTATACCGTCTGACGGTATATCGTATAGCGGTACATAACGCCGAGTCGCCGAGTCGCCGAGTCGCCGAGCAGCCGAGCAGCCCACTCCCCATGACCAATCCCTCGCCCCTATCGACCCAAGTCTTCCAGATCCTGCTGTCGCTCGTCGACCATGACCTCCACGGCTACGCCATCATCCAGGACATCGTCGAGCGAACCGACAACGAAGTGCGTCTCACCGCGAGCACGCTGTACGCCGCGGTGAAGCGTCTCCTCGACCAGGGTCTCATCGACGAGGTGCGCAGCCGCTCGCGCGACGACGATCCGCGTCGACGTTACTACCGTCTCACGCCGGCCGGTCGCCGAGCCGCGCGCGACGAAGCGCTGCGACTCGAGCGCCTCGCCGCCATGGCGCGCGCCAAACTGCTGCTCCCCACGAGCAGATGACCATTCGCGTCTACCGCGCGCTCGTCGCCTTGCTCCTGCCGTCGGGCTTCAACGATGCGTTCGCCGACGAGCTCCTGTCGGTCTACGCGGAGGTCGACCGCGGAGCACGGCTCCGCGCCGGCTTTGCCGGGGCACTGCGAGCGCTCCTCGGCGAGATCCCGGGACTCGTCCGCATTGCGATTCGTGAACGGCGCACGCACAGGACCCTTCGCGCTCGTCGCGTCAAGCCACGCTTGGAGGACAACATGATCGACTCGTTCACTCAAGAC
>DATMHK010000018.1:0-6344 GCA_035554995.1 Gemmatimonadaceae bacterium | reverse complement strand
CGAGTTCAGCTCCGCACCGCTCGCAGTACCACTCCGTCGGATAGTTCAGCGCGCCGCACTCGCCGCACTTGAGCGTCTTGCTCTGATCGGCACCGGGCGCCGTGCGCAAGACTATCGGCGTGTTCGACGCCACGTTGGCCGCCAACGGCCGCTCGGCTGTACCGGCCTCCACCGATGCGCGGAGGCTCCGCGCCAACGCTTCCGCTGCCGCCTCGTCGCGAGTGATGACCTGCGACGCCTGGCCCGCTCCGTTGCCCGGTGGGCCAGGTCGCCGACCTGGCTGACTTGACGGACCCTCGACAACCTCGCTCAAAAACGCCAGCTCGTCGAAGTTCTCCGGCTGCGGTGCCCCCCCACCACCCGCGGAGCGTGCTTGCGGGCGTTCATCAGGGCGCGGGCCCGCGTGCTGCGGCGGGCGCTCGGGCGGCGGCGGTGGCGCGGCGTGAGCGGCCGCGCCGGCCGCGGGTGCGTTCGGTCGGACGTTCGTCGGCGGCGGCGCCGAAGGAGCCGCGGGAGGCGTTGCGCGCAACTCGAGCAACTCCTCGAGCTCCTCGATCCGTGCCTCGAGCTGCTTGCGCTCGTGCGCGAGTTGCTCGAGCGCGTCGTCGACAGCGCGGAACGCGCCATCGGCTTCGGCACCCGCGAGCTCGCCAACGTGCGAACGAAGCTCGAGCTCCGAGCGCTCATCTCGCCGAAGCTGCTCCTCGGCTTCGATCAACGAGCGGCGTGACTCCACACTCGCCCGCTCTTCCAGAATCGATTGCCGGTGCATCGACAGCTGTTCTTGCACGCGCTGCAGACGACCTTGGTAGTCCGCTTTGACGCGTTCGAGCACGTGTTGCGGCGTGGTGTCGCGTCGCGCGTCGAGCGCGGCGAGCCACTGCTCGTACCGCCGGCGCTCCTGAATGAGCGCGGGGACCTCGTTCAACGAGCGGTTGGTGTCATTCATCGGCGTTCCTCATGCCTGCCTCCTCCCGCACCACGCAATCGATTCGCATCGGAAGCCGTCAACTCATTCACCCGACCCACGGCACGAGCGGCGAGAAGTATTCGCGCCGCGTGCTCCAGACTCTCCATCCGCTGATGCGCGGCAACGAGGGTTTGGCCCACCGTCGTCGCACCATGATTCGCCAGCAGAAACGCGTCGTGCGCGGCGAGAAATGGCTCCATCGCATCCGGAAGCTCTTCCGTTCCTGGTGTGGCGTAAGGCACGAGCGGAACCGCTCCCATTTGCAAGATAACTTCAGGCAGCACTGGCGCCATGAACGATTCGCCGGCGACCGCAAAGCCCGTGGCGGTCGGCGGGTGCGCATGGACGACCGCTCGCACGTCGTCGCGCCGGCGGTAAATGCGAAGGTGCATGGCCAGCTCGCTCGACGGCGAGCGCCGGCCATCCAGCACCTTTCCATCAAGATTGACGATGACGAGATCATCGAGGGTAACATCCACCTTCGAGAGCCCGCTGGGTGTAACTAAAATTGACTCATCCGGAAGCCGCATGGAGACGTTCCCGTCCGGCCCGGCCACCAATCCGCGCTCATAGAGGCGGCGGCAGACCTGGATGATCCCCCGCCCCGATGGTTCCCAATCGGGCGGGCGCGTCACGCCCCGTCGCGGTGCGCGACCCGTCCGGCGACGATCGTGGCCCGCACCCGCCCCCGCAGCGTTTTCCCGGTGTACGGCGTGTTGCGTCCCTTGGAGCGGAAGCGCTTCGGGTCGACCGTCCACTCCTCGTCCGGGGCGAACACGGTCACGTCAGCCGGCGACCCGCGCCTGAGTGACCCGCCCGGGAGATGAAAGACTTTTGCCGGCGCGCACGACATTTTATCGACCAACGTTCCGACATCTATGATTCCGCTCGCCACCAGCCAGGTGATGTTCACCGCGAGCGCGGTCTCCAGCCCGATGATCCCGTTCGGCGCGTCGGCGAATTCGCGCTCTTTCTCGTCGTAGTGGTGCGGGGCGTGATCGGTCGCGATGAGATCGATCGTCCCGTCACGTACCGCTTCCTGCAGCGCCGCGACGTCGTCTGCCGTGCGCAATGGCGGATTCATCTTCGCGTTCGTGTTGTACCCCTCGACGGCGTCCTCGGTGAGCGAGATGTGATGCGGGCACACCTCCGCTGTCACGTTGATCCCGCGCTCCTTTCCCCAGCGAATCAACTCGACCGAGCCGCGCGTGCTCATGTGGCAGAGATGGACGTGGCCGCCCGTGCGGCGCGCGAGCAGGATGTCGCGGATCGCCATGATCTCTTCGGCCTCGGCCGGAACGCCTTTGAGGCCGAGTCGGGCGGAGGTGACGCCCTCGTTCATCGCGCCGCCCTTGGCGAGCGTCGGCTCCTCGCAGTGGTCGGCCACCGGGATGCCGAACGTGCGCGCGTACTCGAGCGCCGTGCGCATAAGGTGCGCGCTGGCGACCGGTTTTCCGTCGTCGCTCACGGCGACAGCGCCCGCCGCCACCATCTCGCCGAATTCGGCGAGTGATTCGCCACGCTGGCCGACTGAGATGGCGCCGATCGGATAGACGCGTGCCGCGTTGGCGAGCGTCGCCTGTCGGATGATGAAGCCGACCGCCGCCTGATTGTCGGTCACCGGGTCGGTGTTCGGCATTGCGCACACGGCGGTGAATCCACCCGCCGCGGCCGCGCGGGCGCCTGTCGCGATCGTCTCGACTTCCTCGCGGCCCGGCTCGCGCAGATGACAGTGAACGTCGATGAACCCCGGCGCCACGACGAGACCGCCGCAGTCGATGGTTTCCAGGCCCGAGAGGCCCTCGACCGACTCCGCGATTCTGTCACCGACGGCCTCGATGTTGTCACCAACGACCAACACATCGGCGACGCGATCGATGTTCTGCGACGGATCCACGACGCGCCCACCGCGGAGTAATATGGATTTAGTCATCCGCGCTCCGCTTCCCCTTCGCCGCGCTCGCGCCGCCGCCAGACTTTGCCGCCTCGGCCAGCTCCGGCCGGCCGCCGGAGAGCAGATAGAGCACCGCCATTCGCACCGCGACGCCGTTGGTCACTTGATCGAGAATTACGCTGAATGGGCCATCGGCGACGTCGGAGTCGATCTCGACGCCGCGGTTCATTGGACCCGGGTGAAGGATGAGCACCTCGTGCGGCCCACGCTCCAGCCGCTCGCGCGACACGCCGAAGACGCGGTTGTACTCGCGAAGTGACGGGATGTAGCCCGCCGTCATGCGCTCGAGCTGCAAGCGAAGGACGTTGAGCGCGTCGGCCCACTCGATTGCCGCCTCGACGCGATCGAACACCGTCACGCCAAGCTCGTCGATCGCGTTGGGCAGGAGCGAACGTGGTCCGCAGATGCCGACCTCGGCGCCCATTTTCGTCAGGCCCCAGATATTCGAGCGAGCGACGCGCGAGTGCAGCACGTCGCCGACGATGCACACCTTGAGGCCGGCGAGCTTGCCGAAGTGATCGCGCAGCGTGAGCATGTCGAGCAGTCCCTGCGTCGGATGCTCGTGCGTCCCGTCGCCCGCGTTGATCACGTTCGATTCGATGCGTTCGGCGAGAAACTGGGCCGCGCCCGACGCGCCGTGGCGGATGACGACCATGTCGATCCGCATCGCCTCGAGGTTCCGCGCTGTGTCGACGAGCGTCTCGCCCTTGGACACGCTGGAGCCGGACGCGGCGACATTGACGGTGTCGGCCGACAGACGCTTCTCGGCAAACTCGAACGAGACGCGTGTGCGCGTCGATGCTTCGAAGAACAGGTTGACGATCGTCGCGCCGCGGAGCGTGGGGACCTTCTTGATCGCCCGCTCGCTGATCTCCTTGAATGGTTCGGCCGTGTCGAGAATGAGTTGGATCTGCTCGCCGCTCAGTGGCTCGAGCCCGAGGAGATCCTTCCCAAGCGACAAGGTCACGTCGCGGGCTCCCGCTCGGCGATGACCGCTCCGTTCTTGCCGTCGAGCTCCTCGACCAACACGTCCACCCGTTGGGAGGGTTCGGCGGAGATCGTTTTGCCAACGATGTCCGGCTGAATGGGCAGCTCGCGCCCGCCGCGGTCTATCAGAACCGCCAAGGCTATTCGCCGTGGCCGGCCGAAGTCGGCCAACTCGTCGAGCGCCGCGCGTACCGTGCGCCCGGTGTACAGAACGTCATCGACGATGACGACCACCTGGCCGTCGATGTCGACAGGAATCTGCGTCTGCCCGACGACCGGCCGCGGTCCAATCGTTTGGAGATCGTCGCGGTAGAGCGTGATGTCGAGCGCGCCCAGCGGAACGTTCGCCTTCTCGCGGTCGCTGATGCTGGACACGATTCGCGCCGCGAGCTGAGCCCCGCGGCGCTGAATTCCTACAATGACGAGATCGTCGGTCCCGTTGTTCAGTTCTACGATCTCATCGGCGATCCGGCGGAGCGTCCGGTCGAAGGCCCGGGCGTCCAACACCGTCGATTGCTTTGCGGCCATGGCGCCGAGGAATATGGTAGGGCCAGGACCGGAATGGTAGCGAACAGTCTAGCGATCGGTCAGCACGCTTCGCGCGTACTCACGCACGGACGTCAGCGTCAGCGGATACCGCTTCAGCGTTTCGTCCATCGGGATCTCGTCTCCTCGCGCGTAATCGAGCATCAGTCCAGCGAACGATTTCTGCAGCGAATCCGGCGCGGCGGCGAACTGGGCCTCGAGCGCGTCTTCGGGCACCCGCTGCACCGCAAAGGGCGCGGCGCCGATCTCCTCGAAGATCTGAACGACATCGAGCGGGGCGACGGCTTCCGGACCGCCTAGCTCGATCGTCTCGCTGCCGCCACTGGCCACGGCGCTGCGCGCGGCGAATTCCGCGACGTCGGCGAGGGAGATGAAGCTGATCTTGCGCCCGCCGTCGCCGTAGATCGTCGCCTGACGATTCGCATAGTCGAAACCGACGTTCGGACCCAACCACACCTCCATGAAGTAGCTCGGCCGGAGGATGACGTACGTCATCCCGCTGTCGATCAAACGCTGTTCTACGGCACGTTTCGCATGCGTCAGCGGACCGTCGTCGACGAGTTGCCGCGAGTACGAGACGTAGACGAAACGCTTGACACCCGCCGCCCGCGCCGCGTCGACGAGATTCAACTGTCCTGCTTCGTCGGTCGCCTCGATGCTGTCGCCGGGTTGGCGCGAACGAGTCGTCGTGACGGTCGTGACGATGGTCTGGATGCCCGCGCACGCCTGGTCGAGTGAGGCCCGATCGCGAACGTCGCCCGCGACACACTCCACCCCGAGAGACCGCAGTCGCTCGACGGCCTGAGGATCCGACGTGCTGCGGACCAATCCGCGGACCGACTGACCGCGCTCGACCAGCCTACGGCAGATCTCTCCACCGAGAAATCCGGATGCTCCCGCCACGAAGATCATGACCCGCCCCGGGTTATGTGCCGGGCCAAGCATCGTTCACACGGTGGCGCGGCGCAATACGGGCGCTAGGTGCCGAGGCTCAGGGAGTAGAGCTGATCGTCGCTCAGGCTTGCCCAGTTGTGCGGGTAGGCGCGCACTCGGCGGACGACCTCTGGGCGTTCGAAGACGAGCGATCTGGATCTGGAGCCGATGTCCGCGATCTCGAGCTCGCGGACGATCCACTCGTAGCCGTCCCTGCCGACGATGTTTCGCCGGTCCGCATTTGCTTGCGTCATGCCGTCGCGTTGTCGTTCATCGCAGCCGGGCAAACAAATCCGATCGGCCGACGTGCGCGGTGACGTGGGGCACTCGCACAAAATGTGGCACGACTGTGATCCGACTTGACGCAGACCCGGGCAGAACCGCTTGCCCTCCCCGACTCCTCACGATCGAACGCGGATGATCGTCTTCCCCGGGCGCCGCTTGGTCGGGTTGAAGGCGGAGACGGCATCGTCGAGGGTCGAGACGGTCCCGATGTTCGTTCGCAGTCGTCCGTCGCGGACCCGCTGGACGATTTCATTGAGTTGGGCACGATCGGACTCGACAACGAAGTTGATCGCCAGCCCGTCGGCGGGGTGTTCCTCGCTCGGCCCGACGATGGACACAAGCGTTCCTCCGGCCCGAACCAGGCGCGCGGACCGCTTCCCGATGTCGCCACCGATGAGATCGAACACCAGGTCGACGCCGCCGACGTCTTCCAGGGCATCGTTCTCCAGGTCGACGAACTCCTGCGCGCCGAAGTCGAGCGCGGCCTGACGGTCGGCAGCGCGTCCGGTGCCGATGACGTGGGCACCGGCCAGTCGTGCGAGTTGCGTCACCAGCGACCCGACTGCGCCGGCCGCGCCGTGCGCGATGACGCTCTGCCCTGCCCGAAGGCGGCCGTGGTCGAATAGTCCCTGCCATGCGGTAAGGCCCGAGATCGGCAAGCTCGCGCCC
>DATMHK010000017.1:0-7313 GCA_035554995.1 Gemmatimonadaceae bacterium | reverse complement strand
TCGCGCTATGGGGTTTTTTGGGTGTCAGCGTCCCGATGGCGGCTCTGTCTCTTGGCGCAATCTTCCTCTACGGACGCGTCCTCCTGGGTGTGCCGCTCACCGTCGCGGTCGCCGGCGCGATGGGCAGTGCGATGAGTGTGGCGACGATCAAGCTGGCGCGCCGCGCGCCGGCTCTTCCTGAACGAACGGAGCTATAGATGCCTCGCGATCCGCGGGTCTTGGTATTTGTCGGGATCAAGAATGCAGTGGTGGCGCTCGACGAGAAGACGGGCTACGAAGTATGGCGCACCGCGGTGAGGTCGGCCGGCTTCGTGTACGTCGCGTGGGACGGCGCTTCGCTGTACGCGGCGAGCGGGGGGGAGGTCTGGCGGCTGAATCCGGAGACCGGTGATTTCATTTGGCACAACGAGCTCAAAGGCCTCGGCCGCGGTCTGCTGAGCATCGCGACAACCCGAGCCCCCAACCCGCAATCGAACGTCCAGCTCGTCGCGGTCGCGGCGCACCAGGCCGCGGAAGCCGCCGCCGCCGCGTCGGCCGCGAGTTAAGCGCAGAACGGCGATCTACTAAAAAACTAGTTGACAACTCCGAGGGCCGGTCGTATTATCTACTAGAACTCTAGTTGATAGGCGGACCGGCCCATGGACATTTCGTTCACCGATCGCGAGCTCGATGTCATGGCGGTGCTGTGGCAGAAGGGCTCCGGCACCGTCGCCGAAGTCCGCGACGCACTCGACGACAGCTTCGCCTACACGACGGTCCTCACCGTCCTCCGCACGCTGGAGGAAAAGGGCTTCGTCACCCACCTCGCCGAGGGGAAGGCGCATCGGTATTTGCCGGCGGTGACGCCCGCGTTGGCCGGCAAGAGCGCGCTCTCGCGCGTGCTCGACAAGATCTTCAGCGGCTCGCCGGAGCTGTTGCTGACGCAGCTTGTGAGCGACCGCGAGCTGAGCGAAACCGACATCCGGCGTCTGCGAAAGCTGCTCGACGAGCGCCTTGCCAAATCCAAGGGGGAGCGCTGATGCTGCTCACCTGGATGGCCTACGCGACGCTCGTTAGCGCGCTCCTCCTGGCGGGCGCGCACGCTCTCAACGCGCTTGCGCTGCAACGGCGGGTCGCGACGCGTTTCATTTGGCTGGCCACGCTCCTCGCGGCAGTTGTGGTGCCCACGGCCATTGGTCTTCGAAGGTCCGCGCCGGTCGCGATAATTCCAGCGAACCGCGTTGCCGCCCGGTCGAGCAACGTCGGTGTCGCGTCCGCGAGTCAGGGACCAACCGCTGTCGCGCGCGCGCCGCAATTCCGCTTGAGACTTCTCATTTGGCTGGTCAAGATCGACCGATACGCCGGGCGCATTTGGCTTGGCGCCTCGCTCGTCTACGTCGTTCTTCTGGCGCACGGAGCGATCACGCTCCGGCGGCGACGACGCCAGTGGCGTGCCGCCGAGATTGATGGCCACGCGGTGATGGTGTCGGCGAACGTCGGCCCGGCCGTGGTCGGGGTGACACGAGCGCGCATCGTCATTCCAGAGTGGACCCTGTCTCTCGACCGGACCGCGCGGGCGCTGATGCTGCGCCATGAAACGGAACACATCGCGGCCCGCGACCCCGTCGTCCTCCTCGGCGCGGTCTTCATCACCGCCATCTTCCCGTGGAATGCGGCGATGTGGGTGTTAGTGCGCCGGCTTCGGCTGGCGATCGAGGTGGATTGTGATCGGCGAGTACTTCGCGAAACGACAGACGCTCGCGGATACGCGGAACTGCTGTTGACCGTCGGCTCGCGGCGGCCCGCGACCTCTTTCCTACTGGGCGCGTCGCTCGCTGAGCGACATGGACTTCTCGAACAACGGATCAGGGCTATGACCTCCAGCACTCCACGCCATCCACGCATCACAGCCGCGACGCTCATCGTGCTCGCGCTCGCCATCACGACCGCCGCTGTTCGGGCACCGCGGCCTGGTCCGGTTGCGCGCCGGTCGATTGCGGCCGCCGATTCGCTCACCGTCGCCGAGCTGCGCGCGCTTCTCATCGCGCACCAGCCGGAGGCGCTCGTCGCCGCGTCGGGAATCAACACCGTGACGATCCTACTCGACGCCAATGGCAATTACATCACGAGCCTGTCCGAGCGCCGCGAGGTCAGTACCGGCGGTGGTCGCGGTGGTCGCGGTGGTCGCGGTGAAGCAAGGGCACTGGTGATCTCCGGAGACCTTTCGACGGGACCGGACACAGGAATCGCGTTCCGCTCGGAGATCCGCAATGTGCCGGGCGGTCGCGCGCGCGGCAACGTCCGTGACGGCTTCCCGAGTGACTCCGTTCCGGTACCGCCCACTGGCATCGTCAAGAGTAATCAACGCCAAACCGTCAACCCGGTAACCGGAGTGGCCGAAACGACGATGCGCGTGACGAGCCTCTCGATGATCGAGGGCGACACCGTTCTTCTATCGTTCCGCTCGTCGTCAGGCGAGACGGGTTTCATCAAGCACGTCAACATCGTGCTCCACGGAAAGATCGGCGCCGGCGAGATCTTCGGCTTCAACGAGAACGTGCTCGCGAATCTCGTGGACCTCGAGCAGGTCGACGCGGTTCACGCTCACGCGTATGCCGGCGGCGAGGTGGGCGAGGGACGCCTGAACGTGTTCATGGTGAGGTTGAAGCCCTAGAGTATTAGATCCGTGCGCGGAGGGCTCGCAGCCCGGCCCGCTCGCTCGGCGCCGTGTGGCGCGGCCGAACACCCGCGTGTTCAGCGTCCGTGTGGCGCGGCTCGGCGCGCGCGTTGCGCGCACGCGCAGGCGACGGCTGGAACGACACGGCGTGACGCGGTACAGGTTTTCGCGCACGGAGGCAGCGCAGAGGCAATCCCGACACTGGGACGCCTCGGAGCGGTCAATTCAACGAACGCCCGCAATCGCTCAGGGCAAATCAACGCCCGCCTTCACGCTCGGCCGCTCGGGAGTCCCTGGCACGTGTTCCATCTTTCGCTGCCGCGGATATACCTCGTCGAGTGTGTTGCCGTCGTACAAGCGACCGTTCTTCATCACGTACCGGATCGAGTTCGAGTTGCGAATGTTCTCGAGCGGATTGCGGTCCATGATCACGAGATCGGCGAGCTTGCCCGCTTCGACGGTCCCGAGATCGTTCTGAAGTCCGATCGCCTGCGCGCCGTACGTCGTCGCGCAGCGGAGGATATCCATCGGCGTCATACCGCCCATGGCGTACGACCAGAGCTCCCAGTGGTAGCCGACGCCATCGAGCTGGCCATGGCTACCGACCCCCACGCGGCCGCCGGCTTTGACAATCGAGTTCACCGCGCGCGCGACGAGTGGGAAGTTGTATTCCTCATCCATGAACCAGCCGCCGTCGTTGCCGCCGCCGAACGCGCTGCGTCCGCGGCGCCGAGCCTTTGATGCGAGCACTTGATACGGCGTGAAGCGTTGCATCTTCACGTCGTTGTACGGCGGTTCCTTCGCGTACCAGTAGTTCTCGGCGTGCGGCGCGCCGTAGGCGACGATCAGGGTGGGCGTATAGGCGATGCCCGTCTGTGACATCAGACTGACCACGTCCTTATAGAGCGGCGTGATCGGAATGTTGTGTTCCTGCCCGGGATAGCCGTCCATCGCCATCGTCATGTCGTAGCGGAAATCGAGCGCGCCTTCGCTGGTCGGCATGATGTTCTGTTCTTTCGCCGCCATCAGGATCCACTGCCGCTGCTGCCGATTGCCGGCGAGGTACATCTTGAGGGTGTGGGTGTCGTAGTACTTCGAGTACCGGCGCAGGATGCGCCGCGCGTCGTCGAGGTTGTTGATCTCCTCGCCAGCCGCCGGCACGTACGTCGACGCGAACAATCCGGGGCCCGTCGAGTAGATGCGCGGGCCGACGGTGATACCGGCGGTGACTGCATCCTCGTACGTCAGCACGTCGGTCGTGCCCGTCTGCGGGTCGCGCATCGTCGTCACGCCGTAGGCGAGATTCACGAGATACGACCACGGCTGTTGGTGCTCGCCGCGCTCGACGTCCGGATGCGCGTGCGTGTCAACGAAGCCCGGAGTGATGGTCTTGCCGCTTACGTCGATCACGCGGACGTCCGACGGGACGCCGGCGAGCGTTCCCGTTGCGCCCACCGCCGCGATGCGGTTGTTGCGAACGTAGATGTCACCGCGCTCGATGACTTCGTCGCTCCCCCCTTTCATGGTCACGATGCGCGCCCCGCGAAGCAGTGCGTTGCCCTGCGGCAGGTCGCGCTGGGCGCGGATGACGATTGGCGTCTCGGTGCCGTGGTACGTCGGCTTCTTAGCCGAAGTGTCGCGACCGGCCGTCGAGTCGCGACGCGTCGTGGTGTCCGGCTGCACGAACGCGCTGTCCACGACGTAGACGACGTGCGAGTTCCCGATCGACCAGTGGATTGTTTTCGCGTCGGCGCCCCATACCGGGAACTGGCCGCCGACGTCGGAAAGCTTTCTCGCGGGAACCGACGCGTTCGCCGGATTGGCGAGATTGATCGTCGGCGCCTCGCCGGACTGCGGCACGACCATGATGAAGACGTCGTTCGACACCTGCACGAGCGCACGATCGCCGACCGGCGCCATGCGGATGCCGAGCGCGGGCGCGGGTTGGGTCGCCTCGGGCGCGGTGAAGCCGGTGACGCGCACATGGCTGCGAGAATCGGTGCCGTCCCAGCGCAGCGACACCAAGCCTTCGCCGACGCTGTAGAGGTAGATGCGTGTCGAGTCGTTCTGAACGAAGTGCGGATTGCCGCGTCCCTGGGCGGGCGCGACGAGCGTCGCGGCGCCGCCGTCGGCGGAGACCCAAACGATCTCCGCGCCGCCCATGAAGCCGCCCTGCTCGCGCACCTGCTGCGCGGGGGCGCGCACGGCGACGATCCGCTTGCCGTCGGGCGACCACGCGGGCGTGGACCACTGCGCGTTGCCCGGCGTCAGCTGCACGGGGCGACCGCCGGACGCGCCGACCTTGTAGAGATGTCCGCCGTCCTTCGTCCACGTCACGAACGCGACCCATCTGCCATCGGGCGACCAGGACGGCTCGGCCTCCGCACCCTCCGTATCGATGACGCGGCGCGGCGTGCCGCCCGGATAGTCCATGATGTACAGCCGGTCCAGCGCGACGAACGCGAGCTGCTTCTCGTTCGGGCTCGGGACCGCGTCGCGAATCTGCTTGACGGTGAACTGCGCCGAGTCGCGGATCGGATAGGTGAAGGCGAGCTTGGGTCCGACGTCGATCTTCGTCGTGACGTGAAATGGAATGTTGGCCGCCGCCGAGCCGTCCACCGGCACCCGCCAGATTTTGCCACCATACGAAACGATGACGGCGCGCGAATCCGGCGTGAAGGCGTAGCCCGGATACACGTCGAGTGGCGCGACGGATTCCTGCTCGTCGCGGGTGACCGGGTAGGCGAGCCACTTCTCTTCGGTCGTTGTGAGATCTCTAATGCGAAGTCCCGTCTGGGCTTCGTAGCGCGACCCGTAGACGAGGTACCGGCCATCGGGCGAGAGCGCGGGGCGGAACGCCGAGCCGTAGGTGTTGGCCCGCGACTCGCGGCGGCCGGTGCGGCGATCGAAGGTCATCAACTGGTACTGCGGCAGGCCGGCGTTGTACTCCCACGAGCCGCCGCGTTGCGCGTACCAGATGTACCGGTCGTCCTTCCCGAATGAGGCGCCGAGCATGCTCACCGGTTGGGCGCCGTTGAGCGGCTGCGGATCGCGATAGAGCTGGATGCCGGCGCCGCCGTCCTTGTGGTACATCCACAACTTCGACACGCCGATCGCCTGCGCGGCGCGCGACACGACGACGTACTGGCCATCGGGCGTCCAGGTCGGCGAGCGATAGCGCGACGTCTTACCCTTCGTGATCTGCTTCGTCGCCTTCGTCGCGAGGTCCATGATCCAGACGTTGTCGCCGCCGTCGCGATCGCTCGTGAACACGACCGACTTGCCGTCAGGCGAGAAATGCGGCTGGGCGTCGTACGGCATGCCGGTCGTCAGCGGGGTTGCCGCACCACCGCTGACCGGTATGGTATAAAGGTCGCCGAGCAGATCGAAGACGATCGTGCGTCCGTCAGGCGAGACGTCGAGTGAGATCCAGGTGCCTTCGTCCGTGTCGAGATTGATCGAGCGAGTCGGCACGAGCTCGAGATCGGGTTTCTTCGGCGTCGGCTTGCGGGTCGTGTCCTGTTGAGCGTGTAGCGGCAAAACAGCGGCGACGCAGAGCGCGAAGACGATGCGACGAGGCATGCGGAGACTCCGATTGTGCTTGGGATCCGGGAGCGGGCTTCTGAATCCGGAAGCTACCACGCAGCCCGGATTCGGAAAGCGATACGCGTCCATTCTTACGGCGCGCTGACCCTTCCTCGCGCCGGCCAGTCCTGCCTCCCATATTTCCCGCGTCATCGTTTCCTTTGGGGTCTGACCCTATTTCGAATTGTTGAAATGGGGTCAGACCCTACCTTCGGGACAGGATTCTATATGAGACACGCGCGACGTTTCCTGGGTATAGCGGTAGTGAGCGTGGCGTCCTTCGCGAACGCGCAGACGCCGGCGGCGTTAACGCTCACCCGGCTGCAGTGCGGGACGAACACCGCTCCGACGGATGTCGGCCAGCGATTCTCCGACACGTATGCCTTTACGGGCTTCAAGGTGCAGCTCACGGCGAGCTGCTATCTCGTCCGCCACGGCGACGACTATCTCGTTTGGGACACCGGCTATCCTATGGGCAACACACCGACGGCGCCGAAGCAGTCCCTCGTCGATCTGCTCGGAGAGCTGAAGGTGACTCCGGCGCAGGTCAAATACGTCGGCATCAGCCACTACCACGGCGATCATACCGGACAGGCGAGCCTCTTCCCTCAGGCGACGTTGCTCATTGGAAAAGGCGACTGGGAGGTCGTGACCGACCCGAAGCAGACCCAGCTCGCCCCGATGTTCAAGCAGTGGATCAGCGGAGAAGGGAAGGTGGAACCCGTGACCGGCGACAAGGACATCTTCGGCGACGGCAGCGTGATCATGCTCGATACGCCGGGACACACGCCGGGTCATCACAGTCTGCTCGTCAAGCTGAAGGAGACGGGCAACGTGTTGCTGACGGGCGATCTGGCCCACTTCCACGAAAATTACGAGAGCAACGGCGTCCCGACGTTCAACACCAGTCGCGCGGAGACGATCGCGTCGCTCGAGCGGTTCAAGAAGATCGCGGCGAACCTCAAGGCGACCGTCATCATCCAGCACGACCAGCGCGACGTCTCGAAGCTGCCGGCTTTTCCGGCGGCGGCGAAGTAGGCGACTCGGCGACTCGGCGACTCGGCGACTCGGC
>DATMHK010000016.1:0-6684 GCA_035554995.1 Gemmatimonadaceae bacterium | reverse complement strand
GACACGCGCCAGATTCTCGCGGACTTGACCGCTGCCGCGAACGTGCGCGTCGTCGCGATCTCCGGACGAAGCGCGGAAGATGCGCGTCGCCTCGTAGACGTTCCAGGCGTTTGGATCATCGGCAATCATGGAATCGAAGTGGCGGCGCCTGGTGAAGCGCCGTCCGCCCGCGACGCCGTCGCCGGCTTTGCGGATTCAGTCGCGGAGGCAGCGGGGCGGGCCGAGAGAATCGCCGACACGCTGCCCGGCGTGATTGTCGAGAACAAGCGATGGACGCTGAGCGTGCACTATCGCCTCGCGCATCCGAGCGTCGTGCCCAGTCTCACGGCGCGCGTCGCCGCGATTGCCAAAGAGCTCGGCCTCGCGCTCACCGGCGGCAAAGAGGTCCTCGAGCTGCGACCGCCGGTAGAAATCGACAAGGGAACCGCCGCCATTCTCGTCGCCGAGGAGCTCGGCGCGCTTGCCGGCGGCGCGTCCGTCCTGTGCGCTGGAGACGACCGAACGGACGAAGACATGTTTCGAGCGTTCCGATCGCGGCTACCAAACGCGGTCACGGTGTGGGTCGGCCCCGAATCCGCTGTCGAGCGGACGACAGCGGAATTCCACGTTCCCGACACCGCGGCGATGTGTGAGTTGCTCGAGGCGGTGTTGAACCTTCGACGCGCGATTGGGTGAGCGCTACTTCTTTTTCTTGGCGGCTTTTGTCGGCTTGGTGCTCTTAACGCTGGCCACTTTTGCCGGCTTGCCCGCTTTGGCCGGTTTCGCAGGCTTGGCCGGGGGCGGTGGTGCGGCGGCCTTTTGCGCAGCGGGCTTTTTCTCCGCGCCCTTCGCATGAGCGGAGTGTTCCGCCTTCGCTTCAGGCCGATGCGCGCTGTTCGACGGCGGCGCTGCCGGACGCACGGGGGTGGGGGGCATTCGCGGCGGAGCGGCGGCGAGTTGCGCCGCCGCGCGTGCCGCCGCCTCGGCTTTCGCGGCAGCCGCGCGATCGGTGGCGACCTTTGTGGCGGTAGGCCGGGTTTTTTCGCTCGCTGGTCGTTTGGCGTGCGCAGCCTCGGCCTCACGGATCAGCTTATCGCCCTCTTCGGGTGTCATCTGCCCACGCCGCACCATGTATTGAACGAGATCCCTGGCGCTCTCGATCGCGAATCCGGCGATCCCCGCGGCGGCGCTGATCACGTCTCGCATTGCCGCCGAGACTTTGGTCCCTGCTTCTTGACTAATGAGCTGTGCGCGCTCGGCGAGCTCCGCGACCGTATCGCGCATGTCGGCACCGCGATGGCCCGGCGACCGGCGCGGTGCCGCCGTCGCGTCCGATGCTTCGGCGGGCGCTGGAGTGCCGGGGGAAGAAGCGGGGGCGGGGGCGGGGGCGGGCTTGTCGGCCATTTCGTTGAACCTACGCGACGGCTTGAGCTTCGTCGTGCAAGTCGTCAGCGTCGTTGTCGGGCACGGATGGGCGCGCTATCTTCGCGCGGCCGGCGGTTTGACGGCGGAAGTATATGATTCGCCAGCAGCTACGCAAGCCGGACTGGAGAGCTTTGAGACAGCCGCAAGCAGTTGCGCAGAACGGCCGGAATAATAGCACAATTGCGTGTTAATGCCGCCATCAACAGATCAGTCTTTGTTGTCCGGTGTCCGAATCCTCGACCTTTCGAGGGTTCTTGCTGGACCGCTCGCTACCATGATACTTGGCGACCTTGGCGCCGACGTCATTAAGGTCGAGCGGCCCGGCGTCGGGGACGATACCCGCGGCTGGGGCCCGCCTTTCGATGCCTCGGGCCGCAGCGCCTACTATTTGAGTATCAACCGCAACAAACTCGGAATCGCGGCGGATCTGGATTCAGAGGAAGACCGGCGGCTCATCGAACGGTTGCTCCGCGAGGCCGACGTGGTCGTCGACAACTTCCGGCCCGGGACGCTCGAGCGGCGCGGCGTGTCGCCCGAGCAATGGTGTGCCGACCGGCCCGACTTGATCTGGTGCACCGTCACCGGGTTCGGTTTGTCGAGCGATCGCCCCGGCTACGACTTCGTGGCGCAGGCGGAGTGCGGGTGGATGGCGATCACCGGCGAACCGTCAGGCGATCCAATGAAAGCGGGGGTGGCGCTCGCTGACATCCTTGCGGGGAAGGATGCGGCGATCGCGGTGCTCGGGGCGCTCGTCCGAAAGCAGCGAACCGGGAAGGGAGGCCGCTTCTCGGTTTCACTTGCCGACAGCGCGCGCGCGGCGCTCGTGAACGTGGCTCAAAATGCGCTCGTCAGCGGCCGCGATGCCGCACGCTGGGGAAACGCGCATCCCAATCTCGTTCCATACGCGATGTACCACGCCGCCGATCGCGGCATCGTGATCGCCGTTGGCAGCGATGCGCATTGGGCCGCGTGCTGTAGTGCGCTCGGACTCGATGAGCTCCGGAACGACGCCGCGTTGGCGACGAATACCGGCCGCTTGGCGCAGCGCGATCGAATTGTGCGCGCGATCACGCAGCGAGTCGCCGAAAAGCCCGCGGCGCATTGGGCGGAACGCCTCTCACGCGCCGGTGTGCCGAATGGTCTCGTTCAAACGGTGCTCGAAGCGCTGCGCGACACTGATGCATCGCCCGTCACTGGAGTACCGCCGAGTGTTCCGGGCGCCATTCGATTCGAGCCGCCGGGGCTCGACGAGCACGGGTCACAAATTCGAGCCGAGGGTTGGGGCGCGTTTCGCGGGCTTTAGCGGCGTGTTACCCGGCAGCGTTTGCCGGTGTGACAACGGTGTTACCTCCAACGCACGCGGTCGTCCTTTCCACGTGGCGACCCTTCTTGATCAGCGACGCGGGCCCAGCACCGCCCTGTCCGGAGAAAAGGAAGTGGGTTACTCTGTTGTCGTGAAGACGACTGAGCAGGCTCCGCGGACCGAACCGATGATCGCTGATCCGGAAAACAGCGATCAAATGGTCATCCAGCGCGTGTTGAGCGGGAATCGCGACGCATTCAAGATTCTGATTACCCGCTACAGCGATCCTCTCTATCGACATGCGCTCTGCATGACCGGTAGTCCGGACGTCGCGGAAGACATCCTGCAACTCAGTTTCATCAAGGCCTATCAGCACCTCGCCGAGGTGCGTGGCCGGTTCGATGCGTGGGTCTTCAGAATCGTTGCGAACGGTTGCAAGGATTGGCTGAAGAACATTCGACGGTCTCATCTCAGCTACGACGAAGATGACCAACCGTCGGCGTATGCGACTCCGGACGAAGAGTTGGACCGGACGGAGTTGCGAAGTGATCTCGACCGCGCGCTCTTGACGCTTCCGGCGTCACTGCGAGAAGCGTTCGTGATGAAGCACGTCGAAGGCCGCTCATACGAAGAGATGGCCGATCTGCTCGGTACTACGGTCGGAGCGTTGAAGATGCGCGTACATCGCGCGCGTGAAGCGCTCCAAGCACTCTTAGAGGAAAAGTACGCATAATGGTTGACGATCTCCGCTCCGATGACGGCCTTAGCGGGTTTGACGGCCACCATCATCGTGTGTCGCGTCGCTTCGAACAGGAGCGTCCGCTCGCCGATCGAGAGGTGCCGCTTGGCCACCAGGAATCCGAAGCCCGCGTGCTATCGCCGCTCGTGCACGCGTGGTTGGACGGCGAGCTCCCCGAAGCGAGCGTTCGCAAGGGCGATACGGCTCGTGACGTCGAGTTCTGGAAGCAGATCAACGTCGAGGTAGAGACGCGACGCCGCATGCGGACGCCGGTCTTTGTCGAGACCAAGATCATGAACGCGCTGCCGCAGACGGCGCCAGTCGCGATCAGCCCATGGTGGCGCCGGGAGTTCGTCATCCGGCCGACCTATGCCCTGGCCGTTGCCGCCGCTCTGATCGTGGCCGCGTCAGCCGTTACGGCTACCCTCATCGTGACGATGCGATAGCAGCCGTATGAGAAATGAAAGGCCGGCCCCCTCGGGCCGGCCTTTTTTTGTTCAGGGGGCCGATTACCCCTGTCGGACTGAACCTCGGGAACGCAGTTTGCGCAGCGGACTCATCGTCGAGCAGTTGGTCGTGTGATGGCCATCGTGAGGGAGCGGGGCGCATGTCACAGGCGGAACGGTTCGAGCAGCTGCTGCACGAATTCGAGCGCGTCGGGGTTGATCCGAACACGATCAGCGCGGGGCTCGCAGTGCGGGAGGAGGATGTGTTGCGCGCTCTTGCCGCGCTGCCCGACGGCGCCGGTCCGGAGGCGTTCCTTTCCCAGCTTCGCATGGTGATGACGGCGGAGGCGAAGTCGTAGCGCTGCCGACGTCGTTCGCCGATCTTCCGGTATGATGCGTTCTGTCCGTCCCCGACGGACCATCGTGATCGGGCTTCTGGCGACTGCGCTGTCCCAACCTGCGCTCGCACAAGAACGCCCCACCTCCGACTCGTCGTTTTCGGCGCTCGTCGCGCGACTCTCCGAGACGGGCGGCTATTTCGACTCGGACAACATCATCTCCAACGAGTCGTCGTACCTCCAGGTCGCGAGCCAATTCGCGAAGGTCGGCACGCACGGAGGCGTGTATATCGGCGTCGGCCCCGACCAGAGCTTTTCGTATATCGCGCTCGTTCGGCCGTCGATCGCATTCATGCTCGACATCCGGCGCGATAACCTGCTCGAGCATCTGCTGTTCAAGTCGATCTTCGCGCAATCGCGAAATCGGCTGGAGTATCTCTGCCGACTGTTCGGCAAGCCGATTCCCGCCGACATCGACCTTTGGAACAACCGGTCGGCGAGTCTCATCATCGGGTACCTCCAGCAAACGCCAACCGATTCGGCCAGCGTTCAGGCCTATCGCCGCGCGAGCAACGATCGCATCACCGGGTTTCGCGTGGCGCTCGACGCGCGCGACCGCACCACCATCGACCGCTACCGCGCCGAGTTCGTCACCGACGGACTCGAGACGCGCTACTCCAGTCTGGGCCGCAACAACCGGATGGACTATCCGACATTCGGACAGCTCATGCTCGCCGCGGACCGCGCCGGCAAAGCCGTTGGCTACCTGGCGGAGGAAGACGCGTTTCAGTTCGTTCGCTCGATGCAGCTCCGTGATCGAATCGTGCCGGTGGTCGGCAACGTCGCCGGCGACAAGGCAGTGAAGGCGATCGGCGCGTACGCGAGAGACCACGGGCTCAAGGTGTCCGCGTTCTATCTCTCCAACGTCGAGCAGTACTTGATCACGCGCGACGGCGGCTTCGACGAATACGCCGCCAACGTGAAGACGCTTCCACACGACAGCACCAGCGTGATCGTCCGCAGCTATTTCGGGCGGTTCGGCGTGGCGCACCCATTGTTCACGCCGGGGCGTGGCAGCATCAGCACGTCGATGATCGAGCGCTTCGACTCGTTCCTCAAGCGCTTTCAGGCGGGGGAAATCCGGACGTATCCGGACCTCGTTTTCAACGGCTTCGTGCAGCCGTAACTGTGCCCAGTCTCGGCCCGGCCGGCCGGCCCGCCGCCGAGCTTCGCATCCTCGCGCTCGGCGATTCGTACACGGTCGGTGAAGGCGTCGCCGATGCGCACCGTTGGCCCGTCCGTCTCGCCGACATGCTTCGCGATCGCGGTCTGAACGTGGGGACTCCGAGAATCATCGCGCGCACCGGCTGGACCACCGACGAGTTGTCCGCGGCGATCGACGCGGCGAACCCCGACCCCGACTACGATCTCGTCACGCTTCTGATCGGCGTGAACAACCAGTACCGCGGCCGCGGCGACGAGGAGTACCGCGCGCACTTCCAAACGCTCGTCAACCGCGCGACGGCGTTCGCGAGAGGAAAGGCCGCGCGAGTGATCGCGGTTTCGATTCCTGATTGGGGAGTGACGCCGTTCGCGACGGGTCGAGATCGTCCCGCCATCGCGCGAGCGATCGATCGATTCAACGCTGTGAGCCGGGAGGAGACGCGCCGCGCGGGCGCGCACTACGCCGACATCACGCCGATCTCGCGTCGCGCTCTCGGCGACGCGTCGCTCATCGCGGCGGACGGTCTGCATCCGTCGGCGACGATGTACGCGGCGTGGCTCGACGTCATCTTTCCGCTCGCGCTGCGGATTCTGTCGTGAGGGTTTTCAAAGGCCGGTCCCTTTCGCATCTTCAGTGTCGCGCACACGAGGCTCCTATGAAACGAACCGCACTTCTCCTCTTTGCCGCGGCTTGCGCCAGCTCGGGGACGACGGTCGAAGACACAACCCCGAAACAGGCGGCCATCTTCCAGAGCGCCGAGACCGGAACGCTCCTCACGGAGCGCCCGCGCGCTTCGATGATCAACGTGGCGGCCCCGGCGTCGAACGTGTGGTTGGCCGTCAAAGCCGTGTACGCCGAGATGGAGATTCCGCTCAGCGTGGACAACCAGGCGACGCATCAGCTCGGGAATGCGAACTTCGCGAGGAGCCGCTCGCTCGCGGGCCAGCCTATGCCGAACTTCGTCGACTGCGGCTCAGGGATGACCGGTCCCAAGGCGATGACCTACCGGATTTACATCTCGCTGCTCACGCAGGTCACCCCGAACCCGAACGGCACGACGACGGTGCAAACTACGTTCGTGCCGATGGGTCAGGATGTGAGCGGGGGTAGCTCCGACAGAATTCCCTGCGGCTCGACTGGTCGCTTCGAGCAGGTTTTTCTCGACAAGGTGAAGGCGACGCTCGGCAAGCCCTGACTCGGCGGCTCGGCGGCTCGGCGGCTCGGCGGCT
>DATMHK010000015.1:0-6916 GCA_035554995.1 Gemmatimonadaceae bacterium | reverse complement strand
GCTCGGGCGGCACATCTTCGGCGGCGGCGTTCTGTACTACCTGCTGCAGTACGCGACGTTCGCGCTGTTGGTGCTGGCCGCGAACACGGCGTTCGCCGACTTCCCTCGCCTGTCGAGCATCCTGGCGGGCGACCGCTACATGCCGCGACAGTTCGCCGCCCGCGGCGACCGACTTGCCTTCTCGAACGGCATCATCGTCCTCGCGCTGGTGGCGATCGCCTTCGTCTGGTTGTTCAAGGGCGACACGACCACGCTGATCCCACTCTATGCGATAGGTGTGTTCGTGTGTTTCACGCTGTCGCAGGCGGGCATGGTCGTCCACTGGCAGAAGACGCGCGAGCCGGGTTGGCAACGGCGCGCGTGGCTCAACGGCGTCGGCGCCGTGGCGACGGCTGCCGTCGCGATCGTGCAGGTGGCGACAAAGTTCACGTCCGGCGCGTGGATCGTCGTGCTGATCATCCCGACGATCATCGTCGTGCTGCGGCGCATTCATCGGCACTACGAGCACTTCGAGCGCGAGGTCGCCTTCACCGGGCAGTCGCCGTTGATGTTCCTCCACCACACGGTCGTGGTGCCGGTGAACGGCATCACCAAGCCGACGGCCGGCGCGCTCGTGTACGCGACAACGATCTCCGAGGACGTGCGCGCGGTGTACGTGGAAGTCGAGCCGGACAAGACGACCGCCCTGCGCGAACGTTGGGCCTCGTGGGACATCGGCGTCGACCTGATCACTCTGCCGTCCCCTTTCCGGTCCATATTGCGCCCACTCGTCGATTACGTGGACGACCTCGCCGCGCGCGGCGAGGCGGACCTGGTGACGATCGTGGTTCCAGAGATCGTGCCTCGTAGCTGGTGGGGGCACCTCCTACACAACAAGACGTCGCTGTTCATTCGCACGGCGTTCCTGTTCCGGCCGAACGTTGTCGTGACGACGGTGCCGTATCGAATCGGCCGAGCGGCGCGGCTGCGCGAGCTGGTTCGACACGATCAAATGCTCGAGGAGACCGTCGAGACTCGAGCTGCGTCGTAGATCTGCTACGGGACGTAGCTCGGCATGACCTCCTTGCGGCGGGGACAAGTCGTACAATTAGATACGGGACAAACAACAGGATCGAACGGAGGAACTACAGGATTACTGCTTGTGAATGGAATTTGGCGAGAGAGTCTCTCTCGCCAACCCCTTCAAAAGCAGTTCTCCTGTAGGTGATCCGTTCAATCCCGTCGCTTTGTCCCGTATCCAAATTGTACCAACCGTCCACGGTCTCAAAACGCCAGCGTGGTCGTAATTCTTTATCAATGCTCGACGAGCCCCGTCGACGCTCGGGTCGCGTCATAGGGGACGGTCGAACCACAGCTCGCCTGCCTCGGCGATCTGTCGATAGCCGATGCGCTGATAGATCGCGTTCGCGGTCGGGTTCCTGGCGTCCGCATACAAGAACACGAAGCTGCGTCCACCTTCCAGCAATTCACGCGTCAGTGAAGCGACTAAAGCCGACGCATAGCCGCGGCGTCGGTGCTCCGGAGGAGTGTACACCGCGTTGACTCGAATCCCGTGCGGCGTACGCCCAACGGCGGCGGCACACGCAACGGGTTCACCGTCCACGCGCCAGAGCCACATCGAGCCGTCGCGCAGGTGCCTGTCCGTCAGCGCTTTTGCCGCATCGCGCGTCGCTCCGTCCCCGATTGCCTCGGCGCTGAAAGCCTGAATCCAGTCAGCGACCCGTGAACGATCAGCCGGGACCACGACGCATCGCTCGCCCCGTGGTATCGGTACTTGGTGAACGGCGCGACACTCGTAGAGCACGTGACGCTGCGTCGGGCGCCAACTGCCGCCGTACGCCGCGGCGAACGCCTCGAGCGACGGCCGCGGGCCGATGATTGAATCGAAGTTGGCTTGGCGCGCGTCTTCCGCGAGTGCCGCCATGGCACCGGGTGCCCTTCCCTCCTCGCGCGACAACATCATTTTCGGCATTGTCCGAAGCGCCGCTGCGACGACGCGCCCATCTCGGGCTCGCACGACCGACCAGTAGGACTCAGCTGGTGCGATCAGCGTCGCGAAGGCCACCGAGAGCATGAGCCCGTGCTCCGCTTCGTGTTCGAGCAGGTAGTCCCGGGCTTCGGTGTAGAAGTCGGGGATGGAGGCTGGATGTTCGACGCGGAGATCGGCGGGCACGATCGGTGAAAGTACATTCTCGCGGGTGTTTCAACGAGCGCGTGGCCCTCCCACGCGTGCGGAACGGCGGGGTGATGCAGTAACTTCTCGCCACCCATCCGTCACCTGGAGCGACTCGTGGTCCGTCTCGTCCTTCGCGCTTGCGTATTGGTCGTCCTCCTGGCCGCCGGCACCGTCAGCGCGCAAACGCCCTTCTCGTTCGTGAAATGGCGCTCGATCGGCCCGGTCAACACGAGTGGCCGCATCGACGACATCGCCGTCGCGCGGATCCGCGGCGAGCCGGACGCGATCTATATCGCCACGGCGAGTGGCGGGCTGTGGAAGAGCAGCAACAACGGCGTCTCGTTCGCACCGGTCTTCGACGGCGTCAACGCCATGATGTCGATCGGCGCCGTGGCGGTCGCTCCGTCGGCGCCGACGACCGTATGGATCGGCACCGGTGAGGCGAACACGAGACAGAGCTCGAGCTGGGGCGACGGGGTGTACAAGACCACCGACGGCGGCAAGACCTGGGCGAACACGGGTCTGCGCGACACACGCGCCATCGCGCGCATCGTGGTGGATCCGGCGAATGCGGACGTCGTGTACGTCGCCGCGCAGGGCCACCTCTGGGGACCGAATACCGATCGTGGCGTGTTCAAGACCACCGACGGCGGCAAAAGCTGGAACAAGGTGCTGTTCGTCGACGAGAACACCGGCGCAACCGACCTCATTCTCGACCCGAGCAATCCGCAGACGCTCTATGCGGCGACGTATCAACGGCAGCGGTCGGCGTGGGGATTCAATGGCGGAGGCCCCGGCTCGGGCATCTACAAAACGACGGACGGCGGCGCCAACTGGACGAAGCTCACGACCGGACTTCCGCAGGGCGACAAGGGCCGCATCGGTCTCTCGATCTACACCACCGATCCGAAGGTTGTGTTCGCGACGATCGAGGCGCGGAATCCGGAGGGCGGCATCTACCGCACGAGTGACGGTGGCGCCACGTGGGAGAAAACGTCGTCGCTCAACACGCGACCCAATTATTACTCGCAGATTCGCGTCGATCCGCGCGACCAGCAGCACGTCTACACGCTCGGCTCCAACCGCGGTTTCTATTTCTCTGATGACGGCGGCAAGGCATTCACGGAGCGGTTCAGCGACGTCCACGGTGAAGATCACGCGCTATGGGTCGACCCGGACAACGGAAACCATCTGATCATCGGCGGCGACGGCGGCGTATCGGTCTCCTGGGACCGCGGCAAGACGTGGGATTTCCGCCGCAACATGCCGATCGGCCAGTTCTATGAAGTGGACGTGGACAACAGCGTCCCCTTCCGGATCTGCGGCGGTTTGCAGGACAACGGCGTCTGGTGCGTCCCGAGCGCCGTGCGCAATCGCAATGGCATCGCCGACCGCGACGCGTGGAACATCGGCGGTGGCGACGGCTTCCATGCGCACTTCGATCCGGCCAACAACGCCATGGTCCTCCAGTCGTCGCAGAATGGAAATGCGGCGTGGGTGAACATCGAGACGCTCGAGCGGCAGGGTGTGCGGCCGGGCACGGGCGAGCGTCCTCCGGTGCCGCCCGCCGCGGGCCGCGAAGTGTATCGGTGGAACTGGGATACTCCCATCGCGGTCTCGCATTTCAATCCGAAGGTTTGGTTCATGGGCGCGCAGTTCCTCTTCCGCAGCGACGACCGCGGTGCGAGCTGGCGCAAGATCAGCGATGACCTCACGCTCAACATCGAGCGTGATACGCTCAAGATGATGGGCAAGATCGTCGCATCCGACGCGTTGTCGCGTCACGACGGCCAGTCGAACTACGGATCGCTTACGTCGATCGGCGAATCACCGCTCGACTCGGCGCTGATCTACACCGGAAGCGACGATGGGCAGATCCAGGTGACGCGCAACGGCGGCCGCACTTGGACGAACGTCACCGCCCGGATTCCCGGGTTGCCGGCGCGCACCTACGTCAGTACGGTGCTGCCGTCGCGCCACAAGGCGGCGCGTGTCTACGCGACATTCGACGGCCACTACAACGACGACTACAAACCATACGTCTTCGTGAGCGAGGATTACGGCTCGACGTGGAAACCTCTCGTCGCCGGCCTGCCCGAGACCTCCGTCAATCGCATCCGCGAGCATCCGAAGAATCCGCGGGTGCTTGTGCTCGCCCACGAGCGCGGCGTCCATGTGTCGAACGACGGCGGTGCGACGTGGCTTGCGTTGTCCGGCAACATGCCGACGGTGTCGGTCGACGATGCGATCTTCCAGGAACGCGACAACGCGCTTGTCGTCGGCAGCCACGGACGCGGCATCTGGGTCCTCGACGACGTCGGTCCGCTCGAAACGCTGACCAGCGACGCGATCGCCGCCGAGGCGACGCTGTTGCCGGTCAATCGGGCGCGGATCATGAGCACGTTCTCGCCGCAGGCGTGGTACGGCGAGGGCGAGTTCTTTGCGCCGAACCCGGAGTGGAACGCCGTCATTCAGTACAACCTCCGCGACGCGGCGAATGGACCGGCCGACGTCGTTGTCTCCGACAACTCCGGCAGAATGGTTCGCACGCTCAGAGGACCAACGGCGAAGGGTGTCAACCGCGTCGTGTGGGATCTCAGGATGAATCCACCGGTCGACTCGACGAACGTGCCCACTGGTGGTGGACGCGGCGGCGGTGGCGGCGGTGGTGGTCGCGGCGGGCCGCCGGCCGCGGTGCCTATCGGGTTTCCGGGAGGCGGCGAGGGCGGTGGCGGGGGGGGCGGCCGCGGGAGCGTCGTCGGCCCGTTCGTATTGCCCGGCTGGTACTCGGTGCGCGTCACGGTGCCGGGCATCAAGGCGCCAATGACGCGGCCAATCATGGTCGAAGCAGATCCGCTGCCAAAATTCTTCGTCGCCGATCGCGCGGCTCGTCAGACCGTATTGTTGGCCATCTACGACTGGACCAAAGCACTCGGCGACGCGCGGCTTGCCGCTCGGGCGCTCACATCACAGCGCGACTCCATCAAGGCCGATCTGGCGAGCGCGGGGACGCAGGCCGATTCGGTCAACGCGCGCATCGGCCGAGTCGCCGCGGCCATCGATCGTTCATTTCTCGCCGTCAACGGTCAACGTGGGCCGATCGAAGGATGGAGCGGACAGCCAACGTCGGATCAGCGCAAAGCCGTCGGCTACGCGATCGACGACGCGCGCAAGGCGATCAACGATCTCAACAAGCTCGTGACGACGGACATTCCCGCGGCATATGGTGGAGCGAACGCCTGGAAGCGGAAGGTGTCGCCGGTGAAGTTACCGGCCCGCACCAATCCGTGAGCGATGCTCGCGCCGGCGTCGCCAACCTTCCCACACGTTGGCGACGAGCAGGCCCGCGAGTAAGAAATACGCGGCGCCGATCAAGTCGAACGCCGCGAACGCGGCCGTCGCGGTGATCGCGCCGAAGATGACCTGATCGCGGTGCTTGGGCGGCGACGTCGGCGGGTCGGTGACCATGAAGAACGCGAAGTACAGCGCGGCGTGCACGTCGGGCGCGCGGTACAGGTCGACGAATCGCTCCGGGTTGCCGACGAAGGTCGCGGTGGTGGCGCACAAGTAATAAACGCCAAGGAACGCGAGCACCGCCGGGATCTTGTTCACCTTATACGTGATGAACATGCCGGTCACGAGGAGCACGATGAGCGCCGCGGTCGGCAGACCGGGGAGCGCTCCCCACCAGTTCTGCGCCGGATTGAAGAGGTAGAACGTCGCGACGAGTGCAATGGCGGCGGGATTGAAGACGTTTGCCGTATGTCCGCGCACGATGTACTTGCTCAACACGCCGACGATCGACGTCACCGCGACGACGTACCACGCCGAGTGCGAGTTGAGGATCATTGCGACGATGAGGCCCGTGAGGAGCGCGCCGCTCGGAAACGCCCATCGTTTTTTCGTTCGGTACAGGATGAGCGCGTCGATCACCATCGCCGGCACCGTCGCGACGCCGACGGACATCACTACCGGCCATCCTTCGCGCGCGCCGGCGAGGACGGCCAGGAAGCCGAGCACCACGAGAACGAGTCCCTTTGGAGTACGGAAGAAGCGGCTAGCGCGCATGTGTGTCGTTTGGCATCGAGCGGCGTATAATTTGGCGCATTGACGTACGTGAGGCGACTGTGAGCAGGGTGATCCCATTTGCCGCGACTCTCGGGCTCGCAGGCATTTGCCTCGCGTGCGTAACTGCCAACAGACCAGCGCCGCCCGTCGATTTCACACCTGGTTCCTGGCGACTACGGATCGACGTCGACTCGGCTCCAACCCGCATGCCGGCCAAGGAGCCCACTTTCGGCTCGATCGACTTCGCGGCCCGCCGCTACTCGATCGACTTCTGGCGCGCGATCAACCATAGACTTCCGAACGGCGCCTCTGTAGCCGTCCTCGAGGATCCGCGGCGTTACAAGATCACGCTCGGGGACTCGACGTCATTCGACGAAAAAATCGTCATGATCGGACGAGCTGTGACCCGCGACTCCATCGTCGGCACGTGGTCCGAGACGATCGTTTGCTGCTCGGCCAGCGGGCGCTTCAGTCTTTGGCGCCCTGCAACCGTGAATCGTTGACGTAGACGCCGCCCGACGCCGGCACACCGACGGTCGCCACGCGCGCGAGCTCCGACGAAATGATGATCGCGTCGATCCCGTGCCGCTCGAGCAGCGCGAGTCCGTCGATCGGGCCGAGCACGAACGCCGCGGTGCCGAGAGCGTCCGCGATCATCGCCGACGACGCCAG
>DATMHK010000014.1:0-25073 GCA_035554995.1 Gemmatimonadaceae bacterium | reverse complement strand
ATCGTCGACCCTTTCGCCGCCTCCTTCGCGACGACGAGCGCCGCGGTAAACGTCGCGCCTGCCGACGTCCCGACGAAGATGCCTTCCTTCTGGGCGAGCTCGCGGCTCGAGCGCATCGCTTCCGCCCCGGCCACGGTGATCACCCGATCGACCAGCTTCGCGTCGACTGCGTCGCCGGTGAGCTTCGGAATGAAGTCCGGGCTCCAGCCTTGGATCGGATGCGGCTTCCACGACGGATGGCGCGACGCGGGGGAGCCGTCCTCGTTTCGCTCCTGCTTCGTTCCGCTCGAGACCATCGGCGCGTCGGCCGGCTCGGAAAGAATGATCTTTGTTTCCGGACGTTCCTTGCGTAGCACGCGTCCAACGCCCTTCAGCGTTCCGCCGGTGCCGAAGCCGGTGACCCAGTAGTCGAGGCGTTGTCCGGCGAAGTCGCGCAAAATCTCCTGCGCGGTCGTGTGCGAGTGAATCGCGGCGTTCGCTTCGTTCTCGAACTGGCGCGTGAGGAACCAGCCGTGCGCCTCCGCCAGCTCCACGGCCTTCTGTACCATTCCCGTTCCGCCGGCAGGGGCGGGCGTGATCACGACCTTCGCTCCGAGGAAGCGCATCAGCCGTCGCCGCTCGACGCTGAACGACTCGGCCATCGTCACGACGAGAGGGTACCCTTTCGCCGCGCAGACCATGGCGAGGCCGATTCCGGTGTTGCCGCTCGTCGCCTCGATCACCGTCTGACCCGGCTTGAGAACTCCTCGTCGCTCGGCGTCTTCGATCACGCCGAGGGCGAGACGATCCTTGACCGACCCGAGCGGATTGAACGCTTCCATCTTGACGTACAGATCGATGCCGTCGGGAGCGAGACGATTGATCTTGATGACGGGTGTGTTGCCGATGGTGCCGAGAATGTTCGCGAAGCGGGTCATAGGGGCCTCGGTCGGAGTGCCCAAAAAAGCTAGCAGGGTCGGACCAGAGCCCCGCTGGCGGAGGCGGCAGCGTTCGGTAGCTTCTTCGCCCGTGACCCACCAGGACGTTGGGCGGCTTCGTCAGGCCGCGATCTATTTGCGCGGTTTGGCCGGACGAATGCCGCGCGTCCCCATCGACGCGGCGGCGCTCGAGGCGAGGGCGCGCGAAGTCATGTCACCGCAAGGCTTTGCATATGTCGCCGGCGGGGCGGGGAGCGAGGCGACGATGGCCGCCAACCGCGCTGCGTTCGACCGCTATCGGTTGACGCCGCGCGTCCTCCGGAACGCCGAGTCCCGCGACCTGTCGGTGACCCTGTTTGGTCGGACGCTATCCGCACCTATCCTGACCGCGCCGATCGGCGTTCTCGAGATGGCGCATCCCGACGCCGACCTCGCCGTCGCGCGCGCGGCCGCTTCGCTCGGCGTGCCGATGATCTTTTCGAACCAGGCGTCGGTTTCGATGGAGCGCTGTGCCGACGCGATGGGCGGTGGGCCCCGGTGGTTTCAACTGTACTGGAGCAAGTCCGACGCGCTCGTCGAGAGCTTCGTGCACCGCGCCGAGTCGTGCGGCTGCGGCGCGATCGTCCTCACATTGGACACGACGATGCTCGGTTGGCGCCCGCGCGATCTCGATCTTGGGTACTTGCCGTTTCTCGAGGGGAGGGGAATCGCGCAGTACACGAGCGACCCCGTGTTTCGTTCCTCGCTCAGTGAGCCGCTAGCGGCGCCGGCCAACGCACCGCGAGCCGCAATTACGATGTCGAGCGTTCTCGCCCTGATCGGCGCGGCTCGCCGATATCCCGGCAGCACGATCGCGGCGCTCCGCAGCGGCGAATCACGACGCGCCGTTCAACGCTTCATTGCTACATACTCGCGACCGTCGCTCCAGTGGAGCGATCTCGCCACGCTCCGTCGCCTGACCAAACTGCCAATCCTGCTCAAAGGTGTTCTGCACGACGACGACGCACGGCGAGCGATCGACAGTGGGATGGACGGTGTGATCGTTTCCAATCACGGCGGCCGTCAAATCGATCGGGCTGTCGCCGCGCTCGACGTGCTACCGTCGATCGTCGCGGCGGTCGACGGCAAAATGCCCGTGCTCTTCGACAGCGGGATTCGCACCGGTGCCGACGTTGCCGTCGCCCTGTCGCTCGGCGCCGCCGCGGTGTGTATAGGGCGACCGTACGTCTATGGCCTGGCGATCGCGGGTGAGCTGGGCGTGCGCGAAGTGCTCACGAACATCCTCGCCGAGCTCGATCTCACGCTCGGCCTGCTCGGCTGCATGTCGATCGCCGATTTGCGGCCGTCTTAGTTGGGCGGCTTCGGAGCCGTCGCCGGCGGAGGAGTGGTCGGCGGACGAGGAGTGTTCGGAACCGGATGCGCCATGCGGTCTTTGACTGCGGCGATGAACCGATCGGCATCTTCCTCGGCGAACGTGCGCGACACCTTCTCTCCGTCGACCTTGGTGTTGCTGAACAGCTCGTGCTTGTCGCCGTTTTTCCAGTCGACCACGATCGTGTTGTGCTGGTAGCGGATGTCGCTGATGTCGCTGACCGGAAAAACGGCGTGCGTCCCGATCGCGCTCGCAACCGACGTCTTCACGATTTGCGCGATGCTGCCGCCGAAGCCGGTCGTCTCACCGGCGGTCTTCGCGTTCACCGCGTCCTTCACCTTGGCGATCGTCTTCGGCGACAGGCCGGCGAGGATGTTGTTTCCCGCGAGGACGAGGTCGACCGAGCTGTCGCGGTTGTAGATGCGGAGGTCACCCGGCGCCAACACGGTCGGCGGAGGGGCCTCCGTTTGCACGCGCATCGAGTGGCGGCGCGTTGGCACCCTCTTATGAATAAAGTACCCGCTAATGAAAACGATCGCGAGGATCACCAGCCCGAATCGAATCAGTCCGGCGACGACCCGGCGGGACGAGACAGTCATGTTATGATGGTAGCATGAATTCCGGCGCACATCAAACCGCTGTCGAGCGGCTGGAAGCCGCCCTCGCCGCCATCGCGGAGCATCAGCCCCGCACGAACGCGTTCATCCTCGTGGACGAGCCTGGTGCGCGGGCCGCGGCGCGGGCGGCCGATGACGAGCGGCGGCGCGGCGTCGAACGGGGGCCGCTCCACGGCATGCCGATCTCGATCAAGGACCTGATCGACATCGCCGGCCAGCCGACGACCGCTGCGTCTCGCGTGCGAGCCGGTCATGTGGCGACGACCGATGCGCCCGTCGTCCAGCGCCTGCGCGAGGCCGGGGCAGTGTTGATCGGCAAGACGAACCTCCACGAGTTCGCGATCGGCACGACGAGCGACGAATCGGCGTTCGGCGCCATCCACAATCCGCACGACATCACGCGATCGGCCGGCGGTTCGAGCGGTGGATCGGCGGCGGCTGTCGCGTGTGGCATGGGCGAGGCATCCATCGGTTCCGACACCGGCGGCTCGATTCGAATTCCCGCGGCGGCGTGCGGTGTCGTCGGACTCAAGCCGTCGCTCGGCGAAGTGCCGACCGATGGCGCGGTGCCGCTCTCTTTCACGTTCGATCATATCGGGCCCCTCACGCGATCGGTGGACGACGCGGCGGCGCTCTGGGCCGTGCTCGCCGGTCAGCGCCCCAAGTCGATAAATGTTCCAACTCCGGAGTCTGTGACGCTGGGAGTCGTCGGTGGCTACTTCGACGAGCTTCTCGACGATGAAGTTCGAGCGAGTTTCACCGACGCGATCGAGCGACTCCGCCGATGCGGCCTCACTACGGAAGCACGCGCAATCGCCAACACCGAATTGATCACGAGCGCGTACGTCTCCATCTCCCTCGCCGAGGCGGCGCATTGGCACGCGTCGAATCTCGAGACCCGCTCGGCGGATTATCAGCCGGGTGTCCGCGCGCGGCTGGCGATCGGCGAAAAGGTACTGGCCGTCGACTATCTCGCGGCGTTCGAGGCGCGAGAGCGGCTGCGTCAAGCCGTCGACGTCGCCCTCGAGGGATGCGATGCCCTCGTGCTCCCGACTCTTGCCATCGTCGCGCCGACGCTTGGCATGCAAGACGTTATCATGAGCGGGGGCCAGCAGGTTCCGGTGCGATCGGCGATGCTGCGTCTCACCCAGCTATTCAATGTGACCGGTCACCCGGCTATCTCACTTCCCGTACCCACGCAGGGATTGCCGGTGGGACTTCAACTCGTCGGCCGACGCGATCAGACCGCGGCGCTGCTTGCCACAGCGCGCGCGTGTGAGCAAGCGCTCATGTGATCACGGTCGATTGCGGAGATCCGGCTTGGCGTTGACGACGATCCACACGACGGTGTCCCACGCATTGTGGATGCCGATGAACAACAGACCGAGCGCGGCGGTAGCCACGGCGAAGAATGCGCCGAGCGTGTGCAGTTCGGCGAGGATCGCCGCGATGAGGATTATTGAATAGGCGACAAGCGGCAAGAGCGTGTGCCAGATCCAATCTTCCAGCACCGGCTTGTAGCTCTGCTGGCGTCGCGCGCGAATCATCGCGCGGACCACGAACCAGAGGCCGGCGAGGGCCGCCAGGCCGAGTGCCGTTCGAACTCCGGTGAGGCCACCCCACGGCGCGCTCATCACGGCCGACACGGCGAGAGCCGACGCGAAGTGCATCACGGTCGGCGTCCCGAACGCGGCGATCGAATCGCCCGAGCCTTCGATGCGCACGTCGGCGATCAGGACGATGACGACGAACTGCAACCCGATCAGCGCCGCGCCCGACGAGCCGACGATGACGTAAAAGCTCTCCCAACCACTGAGCACCGACGTTGCGGCCTCCACCATCCCGGCCCCCGATAGGTTTACCGCTCATAACCTACTCCAACCTGTTCATGCCGACACATCGAGCAATCCACGATCCGAATCTCCCAAAGCCCGTCGGACCGTATGCGCCAGGAATGGGCTTCGAGCGTCTCGTGTTCGTCTCGGGGCAGGGGGCCACCGATCCGGTCACCGGCAACCTGGCCGGAGCAGACGCCGCCGCCCAGACCGAGCAGTGTCTCAGGAACGTGCAAACCATTCTCCGCGCGGCAGGCTCCGACCTGAATCATGTGCTGCGTTGTGGCGTGTTCCTGATCGACATGGGCGAGTTCGAGCAGATGAACGCCGTCTATTCGCGAGTGTTCGGCGACCATCGGCCGGCGCGCACCACGATTCAGGCGGCGGCCCTCCCCGGCGCCGGCCTCCGCGTAGAGATCGATTGCATCGCCTACGTCCCATAGTGCCGAATTAGGGTCAGACCCTATTTACAAGACTATAAATAGGGTCTGACCCTATTTATAAAACTATAAATAGGGTCTGACCCTATTTCGGCGCAGGCGTTCGTGATAGTATGCCTAACGCAGCCAGACGTAGACGAGCGCGCAGCGTTTTCCCCAATTCTGGACCGCCGCCTCGTGCGAGTTGCTCGGCTGAATCTGCGGCACGGACACGCGGCGGTTGTTGACGATGCGCGCCCCCTGTCCGGCGGGGAGTCGCGTCAGGTTGATGCTCGGCATGGCCTTGTACACCTCGATCGTCTCGATCTCCTCGACCATCAACGACTCGAGACTGATATACGCGGGCCCGCCGTTCTTCACGGCGACGCAATCGTGATCGAGATCATTACCGCCACGAGGGTCCGCGCCGCCGACCCAGCCCCACCCCATCTGCACCGCGTCCGTCACCCACTCGATCTCTCGTGCCTCGAGCTCGGCGCGCGTGAAGACCTTCGAGTTCTGCACCGTGCGCCATGACATTCGGGTCGCGAAATCCTCGAGGTTGTGGACCTCGCGCACCGAGGGTGGATGAGATTGGGGCGTCAGGTACGCGGTGACTCGTCGGCCGCTGTCGGGCGGCACGATCACGCCGATGACCTTGAAGTCGTATCCCGGCTCGCTGATCGAGACGGTGTAATTCCCCGGGCGGACCGGGATGTAGAATGCTCCGGTCGAATCGGTGGTCGTCGCGTCGCTGTGTCCGACGACACGCACCTGGGCGCCCGGCAGCGGCCGAAACGACGTGTCGCCAACGACGCCGCTCAATCCGCCGCGGGCGGCGCTGCTCACGACGGGCAGCAGCGGGATCGGAATCGACATCATCGCGAACGCCCCGGCGCCGCCGGCTGAATCGACGACGATCGTCCGCACCTGCGGCGCGTAGCCGAGCTTTCGCGCACGCACCTCATAGGTCCCGGGCGAGATGTCCTCGAATCGGAACTCACCGTTGCCCGACGTCACGGCGCGGCGGTGTGACGAGGCGATGGTAATGTCCACGCCGTCGATCGGAAAGCCGACGGTGTCGCGGACGACGCCGGCCATCTTGCGCGCGCCCGGCTTGTTGGGCGCCGCGTTGACGACGACGGCCGGGAGACGAGCCGGCGGCTCCTGCGCCCCCATCGACCGCAAACCCAGACAGCTCACCGCCGCGAACGCGGCGCCCGCGAGTCGGATATGCATACTGGTATGTACACTAAACCTCGGCCGCTGTCACGTCCGCCAGGCGGCCGACAATTCCGGTTGACGTCATTCCACCCCGAACCCAGCTTCGGCCGATGGCGAGCCTCGAACAAGACCTTCCGGAGCCGCTCTACTCCGCAGTCTATGATGAGCTCAAACGCCTGGCCCACCGGCAGCTGCGCGACCGGTCCGGCGCCGACACGCTGAGCACGACCGAGTTGGTCCACGAGGCTTTTCTCAAGCTCGCTCGCGCGTCCGACTCCAGCTGGGAGAACCGGGCGCACTTCTTCGGAGCGGCGTCCCGTGCCATGCGAGAGGTACTCGTCGATTTCGCGCGGCGAAAAGGCGCGTCGAAGCGCGGCGGATCGTGGCGGGCCGTTTCGCTGAGTCAGGCCGAGTCGGCCTTGCAGGTGCAGGTGGACGATTTGCTCGCTCTCGATAGCGCGCTCGATCAGTTGGATGCCGTGAACCAGCGCTTACGGCGCGTCGTCGAGCTCCGCTTTTTCGGCGGTGTCTCACAGGAGGACATCGCGCGCATGCTCGGCGTCTCACCGCGCACGGTGGAACGAGACTGGATCAAGGCGCGTTTGTTTCTCGTTCGTGCGATGGATTCGGAAACGCGTGAAGCACAAACGCAAAGCCGAACGATTGGATAGCGCGCACGGTCTGAATAAAGTATCTTCGCGCTTTCCCAAACACCCGCGACGCGGCGGTGTCGGGATTTCAGGCACGCTGACGCGCCCCAATGTCACAAGGGATGTGCGGAGACCGACGACCGGTCTCGCAGCTTCACTCGGCCGACGACGTGCCGGAGCTGATGCGGCGCGCTATGCGTTCGCTCGTCCGCGCCGAGGAATTAGCCAGGGATCTCGCGCGCGTCTCCGACGTCGAGCGTGAGTCGTTACACGCCGGCTTCCTCGCTCTTGTTCGTCGATACGTTCTTCAGCTACGCGAAGAAGGCGAACAGCCGACGCGCGCGGCCGCTCGTCTACGCGACGAGCTCGACGACTCGCTCATGCCGTTCAGCGTGCGTCACCACTGCTCCGCGCTGATCGACGAAGCGGAGACGAGCGTCAGGGAAGTTTTTACGTCGACGCTCACGCACTCTGGCGAAGGTCACTCCATCAGCGCTCCGGGACGATAGTCGTGACGTCCCCCGCCAGGACCGCGAACTCCGCGCGGCGGTTCTTCGCCCAGCAGCTCTCGTCGTGCTCCTGGCAAACCGGTCGCTCTTCGCCGTACGACACGGTCTCGACGCGTGCGGCGTCGATCCCGTGCTGCGTCAGATAGAGCTTCGCCGCCGCCGCTCGGCGCATCCCGAGGGCCAGGTTGTATTCGTCCGAACCGCGTTCGTCGGTGTTCCCTTCGATACGGATCCGAATCGGCCGGTTCGCGCCGAGGACTCCGGCCTTGCGATCGAGCACCGGCTTGTCGGCGGCGAGAATCTCGGAGGCGTCGAAGTCGAAGTGGATCGGCTGGGTGAGGGCGGCGCGAGCACCGGTGAGCTCCGCGGCCCGCGCCTCATTCGCGCGACGAATGCTGTCGGCTCGCGCAGCGGCGAGTCGTCGCGCGGCGTCGGCGCGGGCGATCGAGTCACGGACGGAATTCGCGCGGTTGATGCTGTCCTGGTTGACCCGGGCAACCGGTGTCGCGGCGGTGACGGGGGCGGGCTGCGAATGGTGGCAGGCGGCGACCGATACTATAGAAGACGCGGCAACTGCGAGCTTGGCGACGAACCGCATGGCTCCTCCTCGGAGGCGTAGGGGGAGAAAGGCAGACACGAACGCCCCCATATTATTGAATGGTCCCCCAAAAGTCCAAGGGAATTGGGGTCAGACTCCATTTTGCGGCATCGAAGCACGGAGCGGGTTCCAATAGCGCCGGAATGCGGCGCGGTGCGGACGACGAGTCAAGAGATCCGGCTCCGCGGTCATGCTCGCAGATCCGTGCCTCTGGTATGCTTTCTCGATCGAACGCGGCGCATGGAGCGCCGCAGGATAAGAGAAAGGAGATTGCCATGGCGTTGTTCATCGATGTCCACAATCACATTCCCGGCCTGACTGCCGACGCCGTCGCCGGAGCGCACCAGAAGGATCTCGAGACGCAGGAGAAGTACGGCGTGAAGTACCTCAAGTACTGGTACAACGCCGAGAGCGGACAGGTCTTCTGCCTCGTCGAGGCGCCGGACAAGGACGCGGCGGTTCGCGTTCACCAGGAAGGCCACGGTCTCGTCGCCGACGAGATCTTCGAAGTGGTCGAAGGCCACTAGTGTCCGGAATTCGTGGAGAGTTATGTAGAAAGCATTGCGGCTCTCACACGAACTCGGAGAAAACACCATGAAAACGACTTCGACCCTGCTTGTCTCGCTCGCGATCGGGCTCGCGGCTTGCGCCGACTCGCCCACCCCGACCGCGAGCCACGCGTCGCACGCCGGCGGCGTGATGCTGTCCGACCTGGCGCGCGCCGGCGACGCGCAGTCGCTCGCCGCGCTGAAGCAATTCACGGCGAAATTCCACGACGTCGACGTAGCGACGGGCGCCGGCTATGGACTTCTGAAGGCGCCACCGGCGACCGCACAGGACGGCTGTATCTCCGACCCGAACGCGGGCGGCATGGGCTATCACTACACCCGTGGCGACAACCTCGCCGACAACACGATCGACCTGCTCAACCCCGAATTCCTCGTCTACGCCCCGAAGAACGGTCCGCGGCAAGACGGCGTGGCCAGAACGCGCCTCGCAGCCGTCGAGTACTTCCTGCCGTTCACGCCAGTATGGCCCGGACCAACCGATCCGACGTTCACGCACGCGCCGTCGCTGCACGACTTCGCGTCGACGAGCGACCTGCCCGACCTCCCGTTCACGGCGACCGCGCGTTTCGGCGGCTGGATGTTCCACATCTGGTTGTGGGAGAACAATCCCGCGGGGATGTTCGAGAACTTCAATACCTCGGTAGTACTCTGTCAGTAGTCTCGTCATCCTGAGCGAGCACCGCGAGCGAAGGACCTGCTGTCCAAGACTAGTAACTGGTCAAGGACGGTAGGTCCTTCGTCGCTTCGCTCCTCAGGATGACAGTTACAAACCGTCGAAAACTTCGTAGATGTGGTCGGCCACGAAGCCGTGCGCTTCACGATGTACTCGTTCGGCGGACTCCATGTCCGGCGCCTCGACGAGGCAGAACACTTTGCCGGTCTGGTCGTTGAACCAGTAGCTCAGGTACTGCACGCCGTATTGCCCCTGCGTTTCGAGATCCTTGGCGTGCGCGACCCTGATTCCGTCTTTCGTCAGCCCGGGGATGTAATTGTGAATGTCCATGTAAAGCGGCATGGATCGCTCCTCAGAAAGGCGACCCGGCGCAGAGCGCGACCGACGTGTTCCAGTTCGCGAACATTCCGCCGGAATTGTGCTCCCACAGCCAGATGTGAATCATCCAGCCGCCGAAGCGCGACGGTGCGAACGCGAAGTCGCCGAGAGCTTGCGTCGTCGGGAAGTCACGGAACGAGGGCGGGCGTTTGAACGTCGGATCGTCCGGCCCCGGCCACTTCGGGCTATACAAAATGAAGTAGTCAAACGCGGCCAACCGCGTCCTCGGTGTGCCGTCGACCTGCGGCCCATCTTTCGGCGCGTAGACGAGAAATTCCGGATCGAGCAGCTCGACCGCGTCGTCGCCGAGGTTGTTGAGCCGACCGTAGTGGTACCCCATTCCGCCCGCCTTCGCGTCGGAGATGCAGCCGTCCGGCGCCGTGAGCTGATTCGAGAAGAGGACGTACTCGGCGTTCGTCGCCACGTCGAGATCGTGAAACTTGGCCGTCAACTGTTTCAGCGAGGCGAGCGCCTGAGCGTCCGCCGAATGCTCGAGGTCCGAGAGGCTGACGCTACCGGGGTGTGACATGTGGCTCGTCGGAAGTGGCGAGTCGGTACTGCACGCGGCTAGAGCGGCGGTGAACAAGGTGATCACTGTCGGGATTCGTCTCATATCGTCTCCATACGGAATACTGTTGATGGGTGAGCTACATTCCGCACGATACCACAGACCGATCGTCCAGTTATCGTCCGGCTTCATCGATCCCTAGCCATGCAGAGCCGTCTGGTCCTGCTCGGACCTGTTGGCCTCACCGGCTCAACGGGACCGCTCCTTCGCAGGGCGTTGCAACAGCGACGCATCGCGTTGCTCGCACTCGTCGCCAACTCTCCCGACGCGACGATCAGCCGCGACCGGCTGCTCGGACTCCTCTGGCCCGATCGCGACGAGCGGACGGCGCGGCATCTGCTTGCCGACTCACTCTACGTGCTGCGCCAGGCGTTGGGCGAAGACGCCATCGTCGCCTCGGCCGAATCGGTCCGATTGTCAGGCCGGTTGCAGATCGACGTCACGGAATTCAACAAAGCGCTGGCGGAGAAACGCTGGAGTGACGCGCTCAACCTATATCGCGGTGATTTCCTCGACGGCTTTTACGTCCGGAACGCCGCGGATTTCGATCAGTGGGCACTCACCGAGCGCACCCGGCTCCGTGCGTTGGCAACGCGTGCGGCGTCGGCCTGGGCGCGCGAGCTCGAGAGGGCGGGCCGACTCGCTGAAGCCGCCACGGCCGCCGAGCGCGCGCTCGCGCTAACGCCGCTCGACGAAAGCTCGTTTCGCGACCTGGTGAAGCTGCTCATCGCGAGCGGCAACCGCGCACGCGCCGAGTCGACTGCGCGCGACTTCAGCCGTCGATTGCAAGACGAGCTGGGTGTTTCGCCGTCGGCCGAAACAACCCAGCTGTTGCGCGGCGTACGATCGCGTCCGCGAACCGTCGACGCGACAACGAACAGCATCATCGCTCAAGGGCGGTATCACTGGCACCAGCGCACGCGACCCGCGATCCAGCGCGCGATCACGTATTTCACGCGTGCGGTCGAGCGCGATCAGCACGCCGCCGATGCCTGGAGTGGTTTGGCGGACGCGTGGACCGTGCTGGGCGGCCGCGGTTATGCACCGGCGGACACAGCGGTCGCGCGGGCGTCCGAGTACGCGCGTCGCGCCCTCGCGATCGACGACACGCTTGCCGCGGCGCACATCTCGCTTGCGGCATGAACATCGTCCAACGACGCTGGCACGACGCTGCGTCGTCGCTTCGCCGAGCGATCGAGCTCGATCCGCAGAGCGCCGACGCGCACCACTGGCTCTCACTCGCCCTCCTCACAGGTTTCGGTGCGCGCGACGAGGCGGTCCGTGAGCAAGTGACCGCCGCGACGCTCAACCCGGTGTCACCAGTGCAAGTCAGCTCACTCGGCTGGCAGCGCTACTTGCGCGGCGAGTATGCTCTCGCGCGAGCGGTCATGGAACCGGCCGTGGACCTCAGCGCCGAGATCGAGGAAGCACCCGCCGGCCTCGCTCGCGTCGCGGCCCGGCTGGGCGATGAGAAAACTGTGATGGCGACGATCGCCGCCGGCCTCACGCGCCGCGCCGGCGCGCGCGGCGATCTCCTCGCCGAGCAGGCGTCCGCGCTCGCGGTCCTCGGCGATGCCCGGCGTGGCCGTGAGCTCGCACTCGAGGCGTCGGCGTCTGGTGCGATGCCGTTCAACCTGGCGCTCGCCTGGGCCAGCCTCGGCGACATTACCGGGGCGATCGATGCGCTGGAGCGGGAATCCTTCCGCGTCTACTGGACGCCGCACGTCCTCTGGTGGGATCCACTGCTCGACGAGGTCCGCGGCCATTCGCGATTCGCCAAGGTCCGCGACCGGGTCGAACGCGCGTGGCTGCCTGAGTTCGTATAGCGTTCATGGCGCGGAAGGCTCGCGAACCGGGCTGCCCCCGACGGACATCGGGACGCCTCGGAGCGGTCAATGCAAAGCCTCGGAGCGGTCAATGCAAACTCATTCTCGGCAGTCTTGTCTGAACAGCCGACGGCCGTTGTCGCGACAAACGGCGCGACATAGTTGCTTAAGATGCGGAATCTCATAAGCGTCTCATAGCAGGTCGGTCGATGTATCACATGAGCGACGCGAGCGCGTTCAAAGCGAGCGCCGGCGAGTGTTTGGCGGGTGCAACGCGCGCGCGTCGCCGTTCTTGCCCGGCACCCGGAGTTGCTGCAAGAGCGAATCACTCTGTTCCAGACCTGCGTGCGCGGCGCGACCGACGACCGGTGTCGCCGGCGCGGAGACGTGGGTGTTCGCGCAACCGGCAAGGGCGGCGAGGGACAGTGCCGCCGCGGAGCGACGGATATGGAATGTCATAGCTGAGATCTCGAATGGATGGTGTTACGCGAGCCGCGGGTGTTCGGCGCCATCGAAGCGAGTGTGCATACGGCGATCAACGCGAGGGTGCCCGCGGCGATCCAAGCGAGCGTCCGCACGGCCTGCAAAGCGAGTGTCGCTACGGCGAGTGAATCGGGTATCATGGGCGTCTGTCTCGTGTTTCGTTGTGTTTACCGAACGTCGAACGACACTGTGGTCGGATGATTGAAGTCGCCGTGTTCGTCCGGACCGAACAGCGCGACGACCGACCACGAGTGAAAGCCTTCGGGGAGCGTCAACTCGAACGCGACGCGGTGTGACTCCCACGCGGTCGCGTTCTGCGGCGCGATGCGTTGCTGCTGCGACTGGACCGCCCAAGAGGGAGGGCTCGTCCAGTGACCTGTCAGCACATACCGGCGCGCGCCCAGCACCGCGTCCCACTCGAAACGGATTCGAGGCGCGACGCCGGGTTTGCGTCTGTCGAGGAGCTGCAGCGCGCGTAGCAGACGCGGGTTCGATGCGGCGGCGACGGGCGATGGGCGTTGGGCGATGGGCGTCGTGAGGTGCCAGTCGTGCGATGCCCCCGTTGCCATCACTCCAAGCAACGCCACCAAACCAATCGGCCGCGCCGCGACGCGCGTCGGGCTCAGAAGCACCATTGCCATTTTCCGGGCGGCAGACTGACGTCTTCCTTCGCGCCGGCTTCGTTATCGAGCACTCCGATAAGCGGAAGGGCCAGCGCGGCTAGAAAGAATCGACGGACCTGCATACCTACCTCCTGTACCAGTGGGGTTATCTGGTGGCAGGCGTGAGTCGTTCTTGTTGCCGCACGCACTGCCGACTAGAATCGGGGGCGATAATCGGCGACCCCCTTCAACGCCGGTTCAGCGAGCGCTCAAACGCCTTTCAACGCCGGTTCAACGCGGCTCCATCGGGGACTCAACCCCTTGCGGCTCAGAGCTTTCGGTGGGTTGTGGATCGACAATCTCGGAGCCGATTCCGACGCTGGACCGCGGCCACGGCCTCTCGCGTTGCTCGCGATCCTGGCCATCGCGGGGGAAAAGGGAGCGAGCCGCGACGGTGTGCTTGGCGTCCTGTGGCCTGAGGCCGAAGAGGAGCGCGCCCGTCAGTCGCTCTCCCAGGCGATCTACAGTCTCAAGCGCGATCTGGGCATCGACGTCGCTGCGTCAGGCGCCCGCCTCAAGCTCGACGAACAGCAGCTCTCGAGCGACGTCGCCGATTTCAAGGCAGCCGTCGCCACCAAGAACTGGCCGGCGGCAGCGGCGCTCTACACCGGTCCATTCCTCGACGGTTTCTACCTCGCCGACGCGCCGGAATTCGAGCGCTGGACCGAGTCGGAGCGCGCGTCGCTGGCCACCGAAGGCATTCGCGCAATAGAGATCGCCGCCAAGGCAAGCGCCGACGCCGGCCGCCGCGAAGAAGCGGCCGAGCTCTGGCATCGCCTCACGAAAGTCGATCCCGCCAACTCGCGGGCCGCCACTTCCTATATAGAAGCGTTAGCAGCGCTCGGCGATCGAAGCGCGGCGTTGGCGCATGCCAAGGCACACGTCGATTACCTGCGCCGCGAGCTCGAGGAAGAGCCGAGCCGGTCGTTTCAGCAGGCGGTGGAGAGGATTCGGGAGTACGAGACGCGCGAACACGCGGCGGTGGGAGTTAAAAAGCCGGCGATGGGCGATGAACCGTCGGCGATGGGCGATGAACCGTCGGCGATGGGCGGCGGACGGTCAGCGATGGGCGCGCAACCCGAGGTCCAACTCGAGCCGAAGCCTGAGCTACAAGCCGTCACTCATCGCCCATCGCCCATCGCCCACCGCCGGTCGTTCATCGCCATCGTCACCATTGCCGCATTCGCGATTATCGGTTGGCGAACGGCGGCAGGGCATTCGCTTGCGTGTTTCGTGTCGCGTGGCTCGTGTTCCGTGTCTCCGGTTTTGGCGGTTGGTCGCATTCGCGATCTCGTCGCACCCGAGTCGGTGTCGGTGAGCTCCGTGTTGAGTGAGATGTTGGCGACGAGCCTCGGCCGATTGACCGATCTGCAGGTCGTCGCCAACTCGAGGATGCTCGAGCTCACACCGCGCGGTGCCGACACGTCGCGTGCGGCGCTGACCGACGCGGCGCGGCGCGCCGGTGCAACCGAGATCATTGAAGGAGAGCTAATTCCGCTGCCGGACCGACAGCTCCGACTCGAGGTTCGGCGCGTGGACATGGCGCGCGGACTGGTGAGGCGCGGCTATCGAATCTCGGGGGCCGACCGCGTCGCACTTTTCGATAGTCTCACCGCGCTGGTCGCCGCAGACTTCCGAGTCCAGGCGCCAAATAGTTCGCTCGCCGAAGTCACGACGCGTTCGCCGATCGCCTATCGGTTCTACGATGAGGGCCTGCGCGCGTACTATCTCGCCGACCTCGCGGCGGCGCGTCGCCTGTTTCTGTCGGCGGTGCGCGAAGACTCGAATTTCGCCATGGCGGCGTTTTACGCATGGCGGATCTCGAAGGGGACCGACGGTTATAACGAGGCGCAGCTCGCCTCGCGCGCGGTCGCACTCGCGTCGCATTCGTCGCCCCGCGACCGGCTCCTCATCCTGACCCACATCGGCGCGGCGCATGCCGATGTGCGGGCCATCGCGGCGGCCGAGACGCTCAGCACCAACTATGGCCGCGACCCCGAGGCGTTGATCGCGGCGTCGGAGGTCACGCGAGATCCTGGCCGCGCCGTGGAGTTCCTCAACCGCGCAATCGCGCTGGACTCGGTCGCCGGGTCCGGGAGCACCGCCTGTCACCTGTGCGATGCCCTCAGCCATTTGACGGGCATCTACGCCTGGGCCGATTCCGTCGACGGCGTGGAGCGCACCCTTAAACGGTGGCATCGTCTGCGCCCGAACGACGCCGTGCCATGGATGACGGAATCCGATTGGCTCATCGGACTCGGGAAACGTGACGAGGGAGAAGCAGCGATTCGTCGCTTCGAGGCGCTCGGTGGTTCGCAGGGAAGCGTGACCATGGATGCTCTCGTTCGAAATCTTCGCCTCGATGACCTCGCCGCGGTCGATGCCGCGTGCGCGAGCGGCCTCCCCACGGCGGACGGTGGGGTTCTGCAGCTATATCGTTGGTTCTGCGCGCTCGCGCTGCGCATGGAAGGCCGCTATCGCGAGGCGTTCGCGCTGGTTCGCGAGGGGAAGATCCCGAAGTCGAACGTCGCGCGGCGCGCTTTGGTGGGTGAACGAGATCCATATCTCGAGGGGGCTCTCGAGATGGAAGCCGGCCGGCCACTCGTCGCCGCGGACCTGTTTGCGGGCATCAGACCTCCAGGTGGGGCGGCGGGGGGGAGCGGCGACACCCGCGATGCCGCGCGCGCGGCAGCAGACAGCGTGAACGCACCGGAGGGACTCCGCGCGCGATCGCTCACATGGGCACTAACACTCTCGGCAACCGCGGCGGTAGCCGGCGGCGACACACTCCGCGCGAGACGGCTCGTCGACAGCATCGAAAATGTGGGGAAGCGGAGCCCGTTCCCGCGCGACCCGCTGCTCCACCACTTCGTGCGCGGCCTGTTGCACTCGAGGGCGCACCAGGACGAGGCGGCGTTCCGGGAGTTCAGAGCGGCCATCCATTCGCCGACGTTCGGTTACACGCGAATCAACTACGAGCTTGGGGAGACGGCGCTCGCTTTGAAACGCCCGAGGGAAGCGATTCCGCTGTTGCAGGGTGCGTTACGGGGAGGGATCGAGGGCTCCGGTTTTTACGTCACGCGCACGGAGCTGCATGAGATGTTGGCGCGGCTGTTCGACGCCAATCAGCAGCGGGATAGCGCGGCGGCGCACTACGCCGTCGTCGAACGAGTGTGGCGCGGGGCCGATCCGTTTCTCAGAGCGCGGTACGAGGCGGCGAGGCAACGCATCGCTCGGTAACGTCACAGCAGCCGAGCCCCTTATCGCAAAGGCTACAAAGGATCACGGCTGGGATTTTTCGGCGTCGCCCAATCGCGCGAGCTTGCGTCGGACCTCGGCGACCTTCGGTTGCAGCTCGGGGTCCGCGTTCTTCCAGAGGTTGACGAACTTCGTGTAGTACGACGCGGCCTTCTGCTTGTCGCCCTTGGCTTCGTACAGCTCGCCGAGCCGCTTGTACGCGCCGGCGAGGTTCGCCGCGTCGCCGCGCAGTTGATAACGGAACCAAAATGGCGTGGAGAGAAAGCGCTCGAACGTTGTAATCGCGGAATCCGGCATGTCGGCGAGATCGAACGCGCGGCCCAGACTCGCGTAGTAACACGGGGCGCAGGCGTCGACTGGACCATCGGGGAGTTGGTCGGCAAGGCGAACTTCATTCACGGCGTCGCGGGGGCGATGTTCCGCGATCGCGATCTCGGCGAGTGCGCCGTGACGCGCCGGCTCGAACGAGCGGCGCACGGCGGTGTCTCGAATATCGCCGTCGAACTGCGTGATGACGGCGCGGGCCTTGTCGGGCCGGCCGGCGAGCGCGTAGACGCCGGCAATCCGAAAATCGCCCCGTGTGTCGACGTCGAGAGTCCTCAGCGGTGTCGCCGCCAGCGCCGAGTCGAGGCGGCGCACCGCGCGCTCGGGCTGCGCACGGAACCAGGCGTCAGCCCAGGCAGCGTCCACGGCATCGCTCAACGGCGACGTCGCCGCGCCTCGCGCGCGATTGGCGGCCGCTCCCTCGCGGCGCAATCGTTCCGCTTCGGCGAGCCGACCCTCCGTCCACGCGAATGTGCCGAGCGTGTTGAGAGAATTCGCTTTCGTCTGCGGGTTCGGCGAGGACGCCGCATTCGTCCGCAGCGTTGTGACGAACGAATCACGCAAACCACGCGCATACAGAATGGGTAGCTCGCCACCCACGATGTTGGGGCTACCGGCGAATTTGTGATGTATCTCCTCGTTGAGCTTCTCGGCTTCATCCAGGCGTCCCTGTGACACGAGATTCCGCATCAAGTTGCCTTGTGAAAGCGGCGCATTCGACTGAATCGCGATGCTTCTGCGGTACAGCGACTCCGCGTGCGCGAACTGTCGCCGTGAGTCGTATCGCAGGCCGGCGTTGTTCGGGATTGTGTAATCGTCCGGGTAGCGCGGCATGTACTCGTCCATCGCGGCGATTTCGCGTGCACGGTCGCGCGCGGGTCCGCCGAAATAGTTGGCCGTTGCGAGCAGCCGCTCCCTCTCGGACAACCGGTCTCGATAACGATAGGCCCGCGCGGACGCGGAGTCGATTTTCGCGCGCGGGTAATTCAGATTACCGTACCCGATTGCCAAGCTCCGATAGGCCATCGCGAAGGTCGTATCGAGTGCCACCGCCTCCTCGAGCAGCTTGACGCCTTTGGCGAAGTTACCCTCGATGTTGTTGGCGCGCCGCCCCTCGGCGTAGCGACGCAGCGCGTCGAGCGACGCGGTGGTTACCTGTTCGAACGGCGGGTCAGAGTGCACTTGCTTGAGCGACTCGCCCATCTTGCCGCGCAGCGATCGTACGAGCTTGTCGAGCGTCGGAAGGAGATCGTTGGCGCTGGCGGCTGTTCCGTGAAAGCTTGCCAGCTCGGCCTGCGAGTCGACCGTCACGAGACGAACCGAGACGATGAACCCGGCGCCGAGCGGCGTGACGTCACCGTCGACGACGGCTTTGGCGCCTTCGCGTTGGCCTACCTCGCGAGCGAGCGCGAGATCGACCTGAGTCGTCGGCGGCCGCTGCATACGTCGCAGCGCCGCGGCGATGGTGACCGGACTCAGAATGGAGACCATGCCCGACTGTCCGAGCTGCGTGCGCACCGCTTCGCTCACCACCGTGCCGAGTGAGGAATCGGCGCCCTTCACGCGGAAGTCCGAGACTATCAACACGTCGCGGTTCGACAACCGCCCCGCGGCGAGCAGCGATCCCGCGGGACCGATGCCGAGCGTACGCAGAAGCATGAACACACCGATCAACGCGATGAAGCCGCCGACCGCGTAGACGCCGCCCATCGTCGTGCGTCGCCACGAGAGATGCGGACTGGCCTTCATCGCCATCGTCGCCATCGTCCCGTTCGGGACGAGCGACGGTGTACCGCCCGGCGTGAACGTCGGCGACGTCGTCAGCGCGCGCCGCGCGACGTGCTGCGTGTAGGCCGTGAACAGGATCATCGGCAGGCCGAGCGCCATGACGATCAGCGCGCCCGGGAACACCCAATCGGGCAGCCCGATGCCGACGATCGCCGCTTTCGCGATCACGGCGACGACGACGAACGCCAACGCGTAGAGCGCGAGCGCCTTCTTGAACATTCCGGACCCGCCGATCAGGATCGCCGGCATCGCGGCACGTCCGGCGTCGCTCGTCGTCGCCGCTTCGAGCGCCTCCAACACTTCGGTCGCCGACTGGGGCCGCGCTTGCGCCTCTTTCTCGAGGCAGCGCATGACGACGGCGGCCAATGCCGGCGGCACTTCTGGTCGCAGCTCGTCGAGGGCTTGCGGCTTCTCGCTCATGTGCGCCGCCAACATGCGCTGCGGCGTACGTCCGGCGAACGGCGGTTGGCCGGAGAGGAGCTCGTAGGCCATGCAGCCGAACGAGTACAGATCGGCGCGATGATCCACGGTCGGATCGCCCGCGGCCTGCTCGGGCGAGATGTAGGCCGGTGTCCCGATCGACGTGCCGAGCTGCGTGAGCGTCGCACCTTCGGCCGGGGCGCGCGCTGCCGAGATCGCCTTGGCGATTCCAAAATCTGTCACCACCGCGGCTCCGCCCGACAGCAACACGTTGTCGGGCTTGATGTCGCGATGGACGATCCCGCGCTCGTGCGCGTACGCCAGCGCGCGGGCGACGTCGCGCAGCACGCTCACCGCTTGCGCAACGCCCATCGTGCCCGACGCTCGCGGGCGCGCGCGCAAGCTCTCGCCCTCGACGAACGGCATCGTGTAGAACGGCATGCCGGCCGATTCGCCGGCGCTGAGCACGGGGACGATGTTCGCTTGCTGCAGCGACGCGGCGAGCCTGATCTCGCGCTCGAACCGCTCGGCGCTGATGCCCTGCGAGAGCTCGGGCGAGAGGAGCTTGACGACGACTTTGCGACCGAGGCGCGTCTCGTCGGCCAAGAAGACGCGCGACATGCCGCCGCCGCCGAGCTCCTGCTCGAGGGTATAGGCGGAGCCGAGCGTCGCTTGCAGTTGCGCGCGCAGATCCATCAGCGAAGGCGGGGGGCGAAGGGGCCGAAAACAGTGCCGGGCGGGAATTCGACCGCGCTCGAAGCTACGCTCTGGCGTCAGAAGCGTCCAGCGCCTGGCGTCCCGGGCGAGCCGAACATTGATTCTCGGCTGTCGCCCACTCCGCCGATACCGTCCATCGCCGACCAATGACAACCTTCCCACGACTCCGCGACATTCCGGCTCGCGAGCTATTCGGCTCCGCCATCCGCGGCCACTACGCTCACGCCGATTGCATGACGATGGGCGAAGTACTTCTCGACGCGAACACGGTCGTGCCGATGCACGAGCATCCGCACGAGCAGCTGACTTTCGTGATCGAGGGGCGATTCGAGTTCACCGTCGGCGACGAATCGACGGTCCTCGAGCCCGGAACGGCCGCGCTGATTCCCGCGAACGTGGTGCACGGCGGGCGAACGATCACTGCGTGCCGAGTGATCGACGTCTTCTCCCCGACGCGCGACGACTATCGGTAGTGTATTCCGTGCGCTCGCGGACGCCTCCTCGCGCGGGCCCGCCCGCTCGCCTGCCACGGGACTGGAAGTGCGATGATCTCGGTTGCGGTCACGTGGTGGCGCGCGCGCGTCGCGCGAGTAGCATCGTCACTGTGCGCTCAGACCAGGATGTGATCGATGAGCTCAAGCGCGAGGCGGGCGCTCTACTCGCGCGATACGTGCGCACGTGGAATGGCGACGACATCGCTTCGGTGCTCGGCACCGGCCGCTCGCGCGTAGCAGATCTGCGCCACAGTCGTCTCTCACGCTTCTCACCCGAGATGCTGGTGCGACTTCTGGTGCGCGCCGGCTATGACGTGGAACTGCACACCGAGGCGCGCGGATTAATCGCGCGCGGAACGCAGGGTCGCCCGTAAGAGCGTGAACGCCAACACCAGACCAATGCCTTTCATCACCGTCAACGACACCGAGTTGTATTACGAGTTGAGCGGCGACGGAAACATTCCGCTCGCGCTCGTTCACGGTTCGTGGGGCGATCACACGAATTGGAAACCCGTCGTGGGCGAGCTGGCGCGTTCGTTTCGCGTGCTGACGTATGACCGCAGCCTCGCCGTGCACGAGCCGCCGCTCTTCGGACTACTCGTGGAAGATCCGGCGTCCGCCATGGTGGTGCGTGCCATCGAAGAGCGGATGACGAACGTCCTTCAACTGCTCCGCGCGGGAAACTTCCGGAACGCTGCGCGTCACTTCGTCGACACCGTCGCCCTTGGGCCGGGTGCGTGGGACAAGTTGCCACCGACCAGACAGGCGACTTTCGTCAACAACGCGCCGACGTTTCTCGACGAGCTGCATTATCCCGACATCGCGATCGTCGATCTCGAAGCGCTCGGCCGCTTCGATCGGCCGACGCTGCTCACGCGCGGCGAGCGAAGTCCTGCATTCTTTCCGGCCGTCGTGGGAAAGATCGCCGCGGCGATGCCGGGGGCCGAGGAAGTCGTTTTTGCCGGAGCGGCTCATACGCCGCATGTCTCGCATCCCGCGGAGTTTATCGAGACGATCAGTGAATTCGTCCGGCGCCATGAATCGCGGCTTCGAGAGCGGGTTGGGCTCTGAGCATTTCTGCTATTGGAGTCTGACCCCATTCGGCTCGTGGAACGATTACTGCCGGCCACTCGCCACGATGTAGCCAGAGAAGTGCGGGATGTCCCAAATGACCGTCCTGCCGCCGTCGCTGAGCTGCGTCGACTCGAATTCGTCGACGATGCCCCAGCCCGTGATCAGGTTGAACTTCGCGGTATCCGAGAAGTAGGCGCCGGTCAGGCTGGGAAAGTACCCGTTCGGCAGCTTCTGTGAACCCCAGTTGGTGTGGTCAAGACGCTGTGTCGCTTTGAGCGGTTTCCTGAATACGATGCCGTGCGGCTGGAAATCGTAGGCGATCGTGCTCCCCGCGTACGCCGTAACGGTGAAGGTGATAGCGTTCCCGTCGAACGCGCCGCTCGGAACCTCGAGCTCGAAGTCGGCTTCGGGGACCGAGATCTTTCCACCATTGCTCGAGATCACCTTGGTGTATGTCACCGCGCTGCGTAACGGGAGCAGGCGCTGAAGTGCCTGAACGCAGGTGGAAGCAGCGCTCGTGATCGTCGATTTGCCGGATCCGCTCGAGCCGTCGTTTTGGCGCGCGTCGGCGGAGGTGGAGCGAACCGACGGGGCGGTAGTCGTCGCATCGCCGCAGGCGATCGCGAAGGCGGCGGCGGCCAGCACCGCGAGCCGAGTCGTCTTTCGGGAACGCCAAATGGCGACGCAGAAGTTCGATATGGCACGCATGGGACCTTCCCCGACAGGGAGGAGATGGTTGCTGTGTAAAGCAGTCCGCGTGCCCGGAATGCAAGAGTTTGATTTATAATTGTTTAAGCATTGGCGGGTCGATAATGTCGAGGCGGGAGGTAAAAATCTTGGCTCAAATTTCTTTTCACGTATGAAAATTCCTTTCAGTCGGGGCGCCAGCGCCTCCGTTGAGTCGGCCGGGGTCGTACAACCGAATGGAGTGCCAAGTGAAGACTTGCCGTCAGTAGGCACGGCTCCCAGCGTAAAACGCCACCAAGCCGTCGCGCGGCAGTTTCAACGAATCAATGGCACGATCCGGCCCTCGCCGACACTGACACCCACGCTCACCGTCGGCTTGAGAAAGAACCGGTCGATCGCGTTACGCGGATGTGCGTGGCTGTACGACACGACCTTTTGCCCCGAGAAAATGCCGAGGAAGGCGCCGAGCGCGATGTCACTCGCCCAGTGCTCGTCGAGATACATTCGTGCCGCGGGACTCGCCGATGCGGCGAGATAGAGCAGCGGGCTCACGATGCGGCGATGGCGCGTGTCGCGCAGACGCATCTCTTCGCTCAGCGCCGTTGCGGCGGCGAAGCTCGCCATGGCGTGCATCGACGGAAAGGAGCGGTAGTTGAAGCTCCGAAATCCCTTGAACCAATGGAACTCGTACGGATCGGAGTCGCGGGTGTCGCCGCTGTCGGTCACCACATACGGTCGGGCGCGTCCGCCAATGCCGCGAATGATCTGAATGAACGCGGCGCCCGCCGCGACGGATTCAGTCGTGTGGAGCGCCACGTCAGCGGAGCCGGGGCTGTGCCCGAGTCGCGACAACGCCCACACGCCCGACCCGGACAGCATGAGCAGCGTCTCGGTGACGGCGCTCGTTCGCTTTGCCGCGGAGTTGAGCCTGCGATTCGCGTGGAGCGACGACTCGGCGAACACCCGCGCGACTCGCACGTCGAACAATGACAGGAGTCCCGCGCCGACCGAAGCGCCGCCGAGGATCGCGAGATCGCGATGGCTGAAGACGGGCCCGGCGTGGTGCGACTCCTGCGCGAACGCCGTGCCCGGCCACGCGACGCCGATCGCGAGTAGCAGCGCGGCGACGCGAGCGCGCCGTCGAAAGGTCATGATTCGTCGGGTGCCGGCCAACGACGATAGAACGAGACGGCAACGGCGAGAATGGCCAGACCGGCGCACCAGCCGGCGAGGACGTCGGTGGACCAATGCACGTCCAGATAGAGCCGACTCAGGCCGACACACAACGGCGGTACGATCGCGATCGCCATCGCGGCGGGCGCCGCGAGAAACCGCTCGCGCCAGAGGAAGTACGCCAACGTGAAGCACACCGCGGCTGACGTCGTCGCGTGGGCCGAGGGGAAAGAGCTCGCCGCTTCGTGAAAGCCCGCGGCACCCGGGGGACGGACGCGCGGAAAAAATCGTCGCGTTCCGGCGTACGCGGCGAGGGCGAGCAACGGGGCGATGATCACGGCGAGCGCCGCAGGTCGCCGCGCCCGGGCCATGAGGAAAATCGTCGCGAACACGGCGATCCATCGCATGACGCCAACGCCGCCGACCTGGCTGACGATCGCCGCGATCTCCAGGCCCGCCGGCGTCTGGCGCGCGACGATCCAGCTCCGGAGGGCGGTGTCGAATGCGGTGGCGCCGGGCAACATGACATCGAATCTAGCATTTCCTGAGGGATCCTCGCGCGGGCTCCTTCGCGCGGGCTCGCGTGCGGGCATGTCGGGTTCGCGCGGCTTTTCGCGGATGAAGAGGGAAAGAGCCTCGGACCGCGGGGAAGGGGGGGATCCGGGCCACGCGCGAACCATTTCTGGAGGTACCGTGTTCCGTCTATTTCAAAACGCGAGCTTGGTCGCGGTTGCCGTCGCGTCCGTGGCGTGCTCCGACTCGCTGCTGCCGCCGCAGGCTCCGACGGCCCATCCTTCTCCGTCGCAAGCCCACGCTGACCTTACCGCCTCTTCAACGGCGTACGAGCTCGTCGGATGGGGTGGAACGGTGCCGGCGCCTCCCGCCGGAAGCGATTACACCAAGGTCGTCGCGGGGAGCGACGTCGCGATCGCATTTCACTCGGACGGCCGGCTCGCCGCGTGGGGCAGTGATTTTTGGGGACAAGTCAGCGGCGCGCCGACTGGCGGCGGCTACACCGATGCGGCGGTAGGATTCGCGTTCGCGGTCGCGATCCGAAGCGATGGCAGCCTGCAGTTCTGGGGGACCGGTGGATTTGGAACGGAGACGCCTCCGGCGGGCAACAACTTCATCGCCGTTGCGGCGGGTCAGTCGCATGGGGTCGCGCTCCGCTCCGACGGGACGCTCGCCTCGTGGGGCGCGGACATTAGCGGGCAGGTAAGCGGAACTCCGACGGGCAACGGCTTCGTCGCCGTCGCCGCCGATCGAAACTGGAGCATGGCGCTTCGCTCGAACGGATCGATCGTCGCGTGGGGCGCGGACGACGGCCATCAGGTGAGCGGAGCGCCGACCACGGGGACCTACACGGCCATCGCCGCCGGATGGAACCACGGCGTAGCGATTCGCACGGATGGGAGTCTCGCGTCGTGGGGCGACGATGGCGCGGGCGAGGTGAGCGGGACTCCCACCGGCACCGGCTTCACGTCGGTTGCGGCGGGTCTGTTGTTCAGCATCGCGGTGCGCGCCAATGGAACTCTGGTCGCGTGGGGTTCGAACAGTACCGTGGTCACGAACGTGCCGACCGGCCCCGGTTTCACCCGCGTGGCGGCGGGCGACGAAAACGGCGTAGCGCTACGGAATCCCGTAGCGCCGCTGGTTTCAACGTTGACTGGCGATCTCCAGGCACTCCAACTGGCCAGTGGAACAGCGAACAGCCTCAACGCCAAGCTCAATGCCGTGCTCGTGGCACTTCAGGCGGGCGATACCGCCGGCGCGTGCATCTCGCTCCGATCGTTCATTAACGAAGTCGCGGCGCAGCGAGGGAAGAAAATCTCGGCCGC
>DATMHK010000013.1:0-12959 GCA_035554995.1 Gemmatimonadaceae bacterium | reverse complement strand
GCAAGATCCGCGTGTCCTTTTCCTTTGGCGTTCGCACGTCGGGTTTGCGCCACATCGCGATCGCGACGCCGATGAAGCTCACGGCCGTGAGGACTGCGACGAGCCACGGGGGCAACAGCTTTCCGATCGCCGCGCCGACCGCCACGGCAACGGCCATCTTCGCCATGAACGCGACGCTCATGCCCGAGATGACCGCGCCCCATCGGAAGCGCGTTGCGAGGACGCCGGAGGTGTAGAGCAACTTGTCCCCGACGATCTCGGCCACAAAAACCGCGGCGTACGTCGCAAGAAAAGCCTGCAGCATGCCTATTCCCTTCACTGAGATTGAACAGGACTGGCTGCAGACAATACGAACGGCGGTGAGCGTTCGTTAGGCCGGTTACCGCTACGCGATCGGCAGCGTGAGTCGAAATTCCGTATGGCCGGGCGCCGAATCCACAACGACCAGAGAACCGCCGTGCGCGTCGGCAATGCGACGTGCGATCGCGAGTCCTAGACCGACGCCGCCTTGATCCGTTGCCCCATCGCCGTCCGGGAGGCGCACGAACCGTTGGAAAATGCGCTCGCGATCTTCCGCGGGAATTCCTCGCCCCTGGTCGACGACGCCGACGTCGACGAGACCGTTGCGCCGTTGCATGCGCACTTCGACCACGCCGCCGTCCGGCGAGTGTTTGATCGCGTTGTCCAGCAGGTTGATCAAGAGTCGTCCCAGGAGGTCCGCATCGGCATGCACCGGCGCCTCGACCGCTTCGTTCAGCTTCACATGAACCCCGCGCGTGGCGCCGAGCGGCCGAACCATTCGCATGGCGTCGTCGACCAGTTCTTCGACGTACACGCGCTCGCGCCTCGACGCGATGTTCTCGGAGTCGACGCGGGCGAGGGCAAAGAGATCATCGACTATCCGAGCCAGCCGACTCGCCGCGTCACGAATCACCGTCAGCGACGCACGGTACTCGTCCTCCGAGCGATGTTGCTGCGCGAGGATGACGTCCGCCTCCGTGCGCAGAACAGCCGTCGGCGTGCGCAGCTCGTGCGAGGCGTCGGCCATGAACTGCCGCTGTCGGGCGAACGAGTCCTCGAGACGCGCCAGCAATTCGTTGACGACGCGCGCCAACCTGGCCAGCTCCTCACCGCCCGACACCGGCAGGCGCTCGCGAAGGTTCGTCGCCGTGATCTCCGCCGCGCGATCGGCCATCGCGAACACGGGAGCCAGGCTTCTCGTGGCCAGGAAGTAGCCGCCCGCCGCCGCGCCAACGACGAGCAGCGGAATGACGACGGCAAGAACATCACGGATCCGCTTGAGGATGTCATCGATATCCATGGTCGAATACGTGCCCGCGACCTCGAACGTCTCGGTGGAAAGCGCGACGGGCCGAGAGACAATGCGAACCGAGCCCGCACCGTTGGCCAACGGCGGCGTCGTCGCGATGAGTCGCCCGCGCGCGTCCCGCACGGCAATCTGCAGATCGCGAAACCGAACCTCTTCCACAGTGCTGCGAATCGCGACTTCCGCGCTCAACGCCGCGCGACGCTCGGCGATCAGCTCGCGAGAAAACGCCGTCAGCGCGTCGTCGATGAACCGATCCGTCCGCTGGGAGAGCGTTCGAGCAAAGAGCGCGTAGAACCCGAACGCCAGGCCAACGAGCGGCACAGCGAGCAAGACCGTGTACCAAAGCGTCAGCCGCCAACGGAGCGTCGAAGGCCAGCGCAGCATGCTGCGAACCTAGTTGCGAGTACGCGGGCGCAACCGCGCGGCGCGCGGCGGCGCCTCGAGCATGAAGCCCATCCCGCGGACCGTCTTGAACAGCGCTGGCTCGCGCTCGTCCTCGTCGATCTTGCGTCGCAAACGACCCGCGTACACGTCGATGATGTTGGAGTACGAGTTCTGTGGGTCGTCCCATACATGCTGGAGCAGTTCGGCGCGGCTCACGACACGTCCGGCGTTTCGCGCGAGATAGACGAGCAGCGCGAATTCCTTGGCGGTGAGGTCGATAGTACGCTCGCCGCGTCGCGCATTGCGCCGCGCCGTGTCGACGGTGAGATCGCCGACGGTGAGTGTTTCCGGAACACCATCCAGACGACGCCTGCCGAGGGCGCGCAGACGCGCCAGCAGCTCGCCGAAGTCGAACGGCTTGGTCAGGTAGTCGTCGGCACCGGCATCGAGCCCCGCGATCCGGTCGTCGACGTCGTCGAGCGCCGTGAGCATGAGAATCGGCACGCGGTTCCCCGCCGCGCGAACGGCGCGGCACACGGCAAGGCCGTCCACGCCGGGAAGCCGCACATCGAGAATCATCACGTCGAACACGCTCGACTTGGCGAGCGCGATCGCCTGTTCTCCGGTCGGAGCCTGCTCGACGACATGCGACGCTTCGCGCAGTCCACGCGTCATCGACGTGCGGAGATGGCGATCGTCTTCGACAATCAGAACGCGCATGCTGGCGATCTCCAATCAGTCGATTCGTCGCCGCGAAACGCCGCGCCGCCGACCGAGCCACCAAGTGACCATCACGACGAGCGGCCACGCGAGGAAGAATATCCACGGCACGGCGGTCATGCGCGCGGTGACCGGGTACCCCGGATACGGCTTCTCGTTTGCGGCCGACGGAGCCGCGCGACCCGCCAGGCGGTAGATCGTCTCGAGCACGATCTCGTCCGTCGTCGACCGCGTCATCTCGCGTCGGTCGCCGAGTTGATACCAGATCTCGCCATAATGCTGATCCGGCCGCTCGAACAGACCACTGCGTCCGCGCGCCGCGTAGGTGACGTCGACCTCGTTCATCGTGCGCCGCAGCTTGGCGAGCACTCCACGCTCGAGGTCGACCAGGCGCGGGTCCTCCGCCGCGAGGTACACCGTGACGTGGAGCGGCGCGTCGATCGTGCGCAACGCCGCTTCGTCGGCGCCTGGAAACGAGTTCCGACGGTCCTCGCTGACGTCGCGGCTGTCGCGTACTCGCGCGAACGCGATGCACAGCGCGACGATCGCCACGAGTGCGAACACGACGTCGCGAACGCGCCGCGAGACCTGTTCCCCTTCGCGCAGCCATACCGTCGCGACAACGAGGCCGCCGACGCCCAGTGTCACGAGAATGAGCAACGTCGCGACGCGAAGCTCGCCGTGCTCGAAGACCCGCAGTGCCGCCGACGGCGTGTACGCGGCAACGGACGCGATCACTCCGCCGCGCGCCGCCGCGACGTAATCGAGCGCCCAGGTTCCGAGCGTCACCGTGAGCGCAACGATCGCCGCGCTGGCCGCGCTCGTCGCGAGCGCTGCCGCCGCCGCGCTGACGCCGATCGTCAACAAGCCGCGCAACACATGCCCGAGAACGACCGTCATCGTTTCCGGTCCGTAGAGGTGTCCGCCCACTCCACGCCACGTGACCAGCGCGATCGCGCCGGCGAGGCCGGCGACGAGCCACGCCGCGAGCAGGGCGAGGAGCTTCGCGGCCATCGTCGCCGCGAAGGGCAGCGGCGACTGCAGCGTGAGGGCGAGCGCGCCAGTCTGTTTTTCGTTCGCGATCAGTCGGATCACGACGAACGGAAACAGCAAGGTGGCCGCGATGTCGTACGCGCCGAGGGTCGGCACGACGATGCCTTCGAGCGGGCTCAGTCCCTGACTCAACGCCGCCGGTCCACCGCCGGCGCCGCTCGCCTCGGTGTAGATGCTGGTCGCCGTCATGAACTGGTGGCCGACGAGCGCACCGATCACGAGCAGGAGCAGCCAATACGACCGCGACGCCGCCAGCTCACGGAGCTCTTTCTCGAGCAACCAGCGAGTGCGGTGCACGCTCATGTGAGGGCGAGGAAAACGTCTTCGAGTGAGCCTGCTTCGCCAAGATTCGCGCGCGCGCGCAGCTCGTCGAGCGTGCCTTCACCCGCGACGCGTCCGTCGCTCAGCAAGACGAGTCGATCACAGATCCGCGCCGCGTCGCCCAGTTGGTGGATCGAGAGAAACAGCGTGCGCCCCGATCGGGAGTGCGCGGTGAGGACGCTCATCACGTCGCGGGTCTGTCGCAGATCGAGACCGTCGAACGGCTCGTCGAGCATGAGGAGCGGCTGCGGCGTGAGCAGACCGACGGCCAGCATCACCCGGCGGTGCTCACCCTTGGACAGCTCGCGCAGCCGGGCGCCGAGGAGTGAAGCAAGCCCGAGCGACTCGACGATCTCGTCGCGGGCCTGCACGGTTGCGCCGTGCAGCCCGGCCGTGAAGCGTAAAACCCAATCGACGGTTTGATCGGGCCACGGACGTATGCCGTCCGGAACGAAGTAGAGGAAATGCTTGCGATGTTTTGGGGCGATGACTTCCCCGGCGTGGCGCACCGCGCCCGATGTCGCCGGCGCGAGGCCGGCGACGGAGCGAAAGAGCGTGGTCTTGCCCGATCCGTTGGGACCGATCAGGCCGAGGATCTCGCCCGCGTGGACATCGAAGGACGCGTCGCGAAGCGCCCAGAATGGACCATATCGCTTGGAAAGTCCCTCGACGCGGACGTCGACCGGCCTATTCAACGTGGGGAAGGAAATGTCTGGCGCGGCGTCTGGAGGGGGCGCACTCATCGGACGCTAATTCTGGCGAGGGGCCGGCGGTCGCGGCAGTGGGCGTTTGCCTTGCTCACGTCGCGTTCGCTGGGTAGCTTCGCAGTTCATGAATAATTCATGATTCCTTCCGAGTCCCCTACATGCGATTCCCGATGCTTCCCTCACGGTTAACAGCGCCTGGACTGGCTTTATTCACCCTGGTGATCGGCGCGAGCACCGCGCTGGCCCAAAGCGGCTCGGAGGTTCGCGGCACCGTCACGACGAGCGAAACACACGTCGCCGTCATCGGTGCGCGAGTGTCGGTCGCGGCGCCCGAGCGCGTCGCGATCAGCGACCAGCGCGGCGCCTACACGCTTCGCAACCTGCCGGCCGGCACCTACCGCGTGATCACCACCGCGATCGGCCGCAAGCCGGACACGAGCTCGGTCGCCGTCGCCGCCGGCCGCCCGACGACGCTCGAGATCTCGCTCAAGGAAGGTTCGCTCCTCCTGAGCAGCATGGTCGTCTCGGCGACGCGCACACCGATGGAAGCGAGCAAGGTCGCGTCGACGGTGAACGTTCTTTCGCCGGAGCAGGTGCAGCAGAGTCCCGCGCGCGAAGCGCAGGACATGTTGCGCGAGATTCCGGCGGTCGAGCTGCCGCGGACGAGCAGTCTCGTTGGCGGAACGGCGCAGATCGTGTCGATCCGCGGCGTGGACGAAGGACGCACGGGCGTGCTGTTCGATGGAGTACCGATCAACGATGCGTGGGGTGAGTGGATCGACTGGGGGCGCGTGCCGAAGTCGATGCTCGACCGCGTTGAAGTCGTCGAAGGCGGCACGTCGAGCCTCTATGGCAACGGCGCGATGGGGGGCATGATCTCGTTCTTCTCCCGCCCGATGGCGCCCGGATCGATGGACCTGTCGGTCGAGGGTGGCAGCCGCGACGCGAGGCATGCGTACATCGCCGCGGGCGTTCCGTTGGTTGGGGCGCTGACGGCGAGCATCAACGGCGACTATCAGGAGAAGGGCGGCTATCGGATCATTCGCGACTCGAGCATCGTCGATCCGAGCAGCACCATCAAATATCAGCCGGCCGGTCCCGCGGACGTCATTTCGAACGTCATTCAGCGGAATTCGTACCTCCGCCTCAACTACGATCCGTCGTCGAACTGGTCGGCGTTCCTCACCGGACACCTGTTCGGCGATACCCGCGGCACCGGCACGCCGCTCAGCTTCGCGAACCGCGATCAGCGGAACGTCGACCTTGGCTTCAATTACAACGCCCTGCTCGGCGGCTCACTCGGCGTCCGCGCATGGGACGGTCGGCAGATCGAGAACCAGCGTTCGACGACGATGCGCACGGTGTCGGGCGTCGGTCGCGCGGCGGAAGATTCGAGTCTCACGGCCGAAATCCCGAGCCACGATTGGGGCGCGTCGCTGCAGTGGACGCGCGCGAACACCTGGCACCTCCAGTCGTTCAGCGTCGGTGCGGACTTCCGGCATTATCAGGGAGACTTCAACGAAGTCGACTTCAGCACGACGGGCTGCCCAACCGGGCCCGCTTGCGGTTCGCTCACGCAGCACGTGTCGTCGGGCGGCGACCAATCGTTGAGCGGCGCGTTCGTCCAGGCGATCATGGCGCCGATCACGAACCTGAGCGTCGAAGCGAGCGCCCGCGTCGATCAGTGGAACAACAACAACGGGCACTCGTTCGTCACCAATGCCGCGAACGTGCGCGCGGATGCGACCTACGCCGACAAGTCGGCCGGCGCATTCTCGCCGCGACTCGGCGCCCGCTATCAGCTCCACTCGACGTTCTCGCTGCACGGCGCGGTGTATAAGGCATTCCGCGCGCCGAACCTGGCCGAGCTGTATCGCAAATCGGTGAGCTCGAGCACCATCACCATCCCGAATCCGAGCCTCGCCGCCGAGACAGCGCTGGGCCGCGAGGCAGGCTTCGATTGGCAGCCGCTCGAGTGGATTCAGGCGAAGGGCACGTGGTACGTAGCCGACTACAACAACTTCAACGTGCCGACGAACCTCACGACGACGTCGGTGCCGCCGCGCCCGACCGAGTGCGGAACGGTGGCGACCTGCCGCACGCGTCTCAACGTCAACAAGTCGCGCAGCCAGGGCGGTGAGGCGTATCTCGCGATCCGTCCAATTCAGCAGCTCTTCGTGAGCGCCGGCGTCAACTACGACGACGCACGTCAGCAATCAGGCCTCCCGGCGAACACGGCGGACGATCACAAACCGCACATCAACCGTGTTCCGTCGCCAAAGCAGACGATCCGCGCGACGTGGACCTCGCCGATGCTCGGCTCACTCACCGCGATGTGGCGCCACGAAGGGCGCACGACGACCCTCCAAGGCGTCGGCCTGGATCCCTTCTCGGTCGTCGATGCGAACGTGCAACGCGAGATCGTGAGCGGACTGCGTGCGTTCCTGTCGGTCGAGAACATCGGCGACGTGAAATACCAGGTGAATCTGTCCGGCGCGGGAACGACGGCGAGTCCATTCGTAGTTTCGCAGGGGATGCCGAGGACGGTACGGATTGGCGTCGAGGCTTACCGGTTCTAGGGGCGTAACGGCGGACCGCGCGACTGCCGAAGGGCGCGACTGCCGAGGAGCGCGGCTGCCAGACGGCGCGACTGCCGGACAGCGCAACCACTGGAATCGAACACAGCGCAAAGGGAAAAAACGGCGACGCGGACTCACTAGTCCGCGTCGCCCTTTGCTTTGCGCTCCCCTCGTCGTCAGTCCGTGCGCTGTTCGGCAGCCGCGCTCTTCGGCAGCTGCGCAGTTCGGCAGTCGCGCCCTCTGGCAGTCGCGCGGTTAGCGGTTGCGCCGTTCAATCTCGAGATAGCGCCACAAACTGGGTGAGCGCACGATGCGTCAGCCCCCACACCGTATATGCTCCGTGCCGAAATACCTCAACCTCCCTATCGCCCACGCCCCGGATCGGCACTAACGCTTTCCCCCAACGCGCCGTCTCCCGAATCGCCGCCATCGGCACCCAGAATGCTTCCGCCACTTCCGGACTTTCAACGATTGTCACGTCCTGCCGCACCACGGCAACGAATGGTCGAATCACGATCGGCGGTAGTGTCGGAGTCCGCGGTGTGATGTCGTCGAGGGTGCCGAGGATGCGGCCGTCGCGCGAAAGGTCGATGCCCGTCTCTTCCCATGTCTCGCGAATGGCCGTGTGCTCGAGGTCGCGATCCGTCGGATCCATTCGACCGCCGGGACAGGCGATGTGCCCGCTCCACGGATCGCGCTCGACCTCGGCGCGCTTGATCATGAGAAGATCCGAATCGCCCTCATCGTTGGGTCGCAGCACCAGTGCGATCGCGGCGTAGCGCATCGCACCCTCCAGGTCGATCGTCGCGCCGGGATGTCCGGCGAGACGAATGACGAGTCGTGCGAGATCAGGACGCTCGAGGAGAGCGTCCAACGAGGGAGACGCCACTCATTCCACCTCGCCGCCGGCGTCCGCCCAACCGCGAATGCCTCCCGACATCGAGGCGACGTCCTGATAGCCCATCTGCTGGAGCAGATCCGCGGCGAACACTGAGCGGTTGCCGTTCGCGCAATACACGATCACGTGGGCCTCGCGCGGGAGTTGGGCTTCGATCTTCGTCTCGAGATTGCCGCGGGAGACATGAATCGTTCCGGGGATCTTCGCCGCGTTCACTTCGTGGAGGTCGCGCACGTCGAGAAACGTGACCGAATCGCCACGCCGCTGTCTGTCGAGGACTTCCTGCGGCGTTACTTCCTTGATTCGCGCCTTTGCTTCCGCCATCAACTGCTCACCGGTCTTCATCGAATCGCTTGGTTGGTTGTCCGTGAAGTCTAACGCTCGATCGTCAGGACTCTTTCGTCGACGTTCAATGTCGCCATGGCGCCGAGTGGGTATGTGTTCTGGTCGTCGATGTGGCCCATGGGAAACCCGGACACGCACGGCACACCGCACCGCTTGGCGAATTCCTCCAACACGCGTTCGAGTGGGCGATCGCCGCTGGCCGAATCCTCCGAGGGAGGGGGAGGGATTTCGGTAAAGCTTCCGAACGCGAGACCGGCTATGCCACGCAACGCGCCGCTCAGCCACAGTTGCGTCAGCATGCGATCGATGCGATACACCGCCTCGTTGACGTCCTCGAGCATCAGGATCGTGCCGTCGAGATCCGGCGCGTACGGTGTGCCAGCGAGTGCGGCGACGAGTGCGAGATTTCCACCGGCGAGCCGTCCGCGCGCCGTTCCGCTGACGAGCGGTGTCATCGACGGCTCGACGATGGTGAGTGCTTCCCACGGCTCGGCGAGTGTGACGCCGAGCGATTTGCGCGTTACGTCGGTGAGATGCGCCCGCGCCGTCGCGCCATGGAACGAGACGAGGCCGCAACGTCGACTCAGCGCGGCGTGCAGCGCCGTGATGTCGGAATAGCCGATGATCGCCTTCGGGCGCTTGACGAGCGCGTCGTAGTCGATTCCGTCGAGCAGCCGCATCGCACCGTAGCCGCCGCGAATGCACCAGATCGCGTCGATCGACTCGTCTCGAAGGAATCGGTTCAGGTCGGCGAGACGGTGTTCGTCCGAGCCGGCGAGATAGCCGTCGCGCTCGAGCACGTGATCGCCCGGCACGGCGACCCACCCGAAGCTCTCGACATTCGCGACGGATCGATCGAGATCTTGTCGATCACGCAGCGGACCAGCGGGCGCGACCAGAGCGACGTGCGCACCGGGCGCGAGAGTTGGAGGAAAGAGCATCACGCACATACGCAGGTACGGTAAGGCTCGTCAATCGACACAAAGTCAAACAAATGGCACCGATGGTGCTGATGTTACACCGCCGAGCCGGCGGGATGTCTTCTAGAGACCGGCATGAATTCACTGTTGTGGAGGACGCAACTATGGCGGATCGCCAGAATAATCAGGGTGGGATGAGCGGCTCATCGAGCCAATCGGGCAGCAGCGGTATGAGCGGCTCGTCGAGCAGCTCCAGCAGCAGCGGCCTGAGCGGATCGTCGAGCGGCCAGGGCTCGTCGGGCGGCTCGCAGAGTTCGGGCGGCTCGAACAAAGACAGCGGCTACGGCGCCGGTTCGAGCGACAAGGGGTCGAGCAGCACGGGCGGCTCGGGTGGTTCGAGCGGCTTTGGTGGATCGAGCTCCGGTGGCACGGGTGGATCCTCGGGCAAGGGCACTGGCAGCCAGAGCGACCAAGGGCTCGGCGGCTCCGGCAACAAGGGCGGCATGAGTGGCACGCCGGGTGGCAGCCCCAGCAGCCCCGACAAGAACACAACCGACAAGAACACGACCGACAAGAGCACGGGTGGATCGGGCGGCGGCTTTGGCTCGTCCGGCGGCTCGAGCTCAGGCGGTGGTGGTTCGAGCAACCCACCACAGCGCTAAGGACGCTTTACCGTTGTGAGGGGCCGCGAACGAGAGTTCGCGGCCCTTTTTCATTCCCATCGCATCAAAATCGAATTGGGGTCTGACCCTATTTCGTATTTTCGAAATGGGGTCTGACCCTATTTCGAGTTTGCCAAACGGAAGAGGCCGCGACGAAGTAAGTTCTTCGCGTGTCTCTCTCCACCCGCGTTCTCCTCGCGTTGATCGCCGGAACGGCGGCCGGCCTTGGACTTCGGTATCTCGACGCGAACGCGGCGTCGACCGCGGTCGCGATCTTCGAGCCGGTCGGCACGCTGTTCGTGAACGCGATTCGCGTCACGGTCATTCCGCTCGTCGTGTCGAGCCTGATCGTCGGCATCGCCTCGGCCGGTGGCGGCGCCGTTGTCGGCAAGGTCGGGGGCAAGGGATTTGTGCTTTTCGTCGTGCTGCTCGTCGCGTCGGGCCTCGTCGGCGCCGTGACGGCGCCACCCGTGTTCTCGCGACTTGCCATCGACCCTGCCGCGGCGGCGAACGTACGCGCGGCCGTCGCCTCCGCGTCGACCACCGTGACTTCCGGCGCCGCGGCCATTCAAACCCCGGCGCAGTGGATCGTGAGTCTCGTTCCGGCGAACGCGGTTCGCGCGGCAGTCGACGGCTCGATGCTGCCGCTGATCGTGTTCGCCCTGCTACTCGGATTGGCACTGGTTACGCTCGGCGACGCGGCGCGGCCCGTCGTGACATTCTTCAGAGCCGTCGCCGATGCGATGCTCGTGATCGTGCGATGGCTGCTCGTCGTCGCACCATTTGGAGTGTTCGCGCTCGCGTTGCCGTTGGTCATTAGACTCGGCGCATCGGCGATCAGCGCGCTCGGAACGTACGTGATCCTCGTGTCGCTCGACGCCGTGCTCTTCTGCGCCCTCGTTCTCTATCCGGCGGCGGCGTGGTTCGGCGGTGTCTCGATTCGCACATTCGCGCGCGCCGCACTGCCGCCTCAGGCAGTCGCGTTCTCGTCGCGGTCGTCGCTCGCCGCGCTCCCGGCGCTGATCGACACGGCGAAGACGCGACTGTCGCTGCCCGAGGAGATTACCGGGTTTTTCATTCCGCTCGCCACGGTTCTCTTTCGCGTCGGCGCGACGCTTGGGCTCACTGTAGGATGCGTCTTCCTCGCGAAATTGTACGGTGTGGCAATGGGACCGACGCAGATCGCGACCGTGGTCGCCACGTCCGTCGTCACGAGCTTCAGCATTCCAGGAATTCCCGGCGGCTCGATCATCGCGATGGTACCAGTGCTGGCCAGCGTCGGACTTCCGATCGAAGGGATCGGCATTCTCTTCGGTGTGGACACGATCCCCGACATGTTCCGCACGACGGCCAACGTCACCGGCCAGCTCGCCGCCGCGACGATCGTCGGACGACAAACGGTCCCGGTGGGCGAGCGCGTCGTCGACGGAACGCCCGCGGGGTGATGGAGTACCTCACCCCGATCTTATGGTCGCTGCCGTGGGTCCTGACACCGGCGGTCGTGCTTTTCCGCGCGCGACACTCGCTATCACTCGGCGATGTTCCGGAAACGCCGCCGTCCGATCCACCGCGTGTCTCGGTCGTCATCCCGGCGCGAAATGAGAGCCGCAACATCGAGCGCTGCGCGCGATCAGTGCTCGCCGCGGCCTATCCGAACTTCGAAGTCATCGTCGTCGACGATCACTCCACCGACGGCACCGGCGATATCGCCCGTCGAATCGCTCGCGACGACGCGCGGCTTCGTGTCGTCGACGCTCCACCGCTGCCGGACGGATGGTTCGGAAAGCAATGGGCGTGCGCTACGGGCGCCCGCGAGTCGAGTGGCGAGCTCCTGCTCTTCACCGACGCGGACACGCGACACAGCGCCGACCTCCTTCCGCGTGCCGTCAATGCCCTGCGCACGCGCGGCGCGGAGCTGCTGAGCGTCGCCGGCAACCAGGAGATGCACAGCTTCTGGGAACGCATCATCCAGCCGCAGATGTTCGCGCTGCTCTCGATTCGATACGGCGGCTCAGAGCATGTCAGCAACGCGAAGCGGCCGGTGGACGCGATCGCCAACGGCCAATTCATCCTCGTGCGACGTGACAGCTACGACGCCATCGGAGGCCATGCCGCGGTTCGCGATCGTGTAGCCGAAGACATGGCGATGGCGCAGACGTTCGTTGCCGGGCGCCGGCGCATCGCTCTCTACGAGGCCAACCAGCAGCTCTCGACGCACATGTACGCCTCGTTGTCCGAGCTCATCGCCGGTTGGGGAAAGAACATTTACGCCGGCGGTCGCATGGCGGCGCTGGGGGGATCGCTCGGACGCGCCGCGTATCCGTTCATTCTTGTCGCCATGCCGTTGATCGGGCTCCTGCCTCCCGTCGTGTTGCTCGCGTCTGTGCTCGGGATTGTGGGAAGCGCCTGGCTCCTCTGGGCAACGATCAGCATCATAGTGAACGTGCTCTTCTGGGCAGCCCTCTACCGCTACATGGGAGAGTCCGTCGGATATGCGCTGCTCTATCCGCTGGGGCTGGTGATGTTGCTCGTGATCGCACTCGGTGGTGTGCGACGCGGCCAACGAGTGGAGTGGAAGCAGCGAACCTATCTGTCGAGCTAACCTGAATCACGAACGATGACGGGAGACGGCCGCCAGAACGACTCACCTCTCGATGATCGCCTCGACCGCCTCGAGCGCTCAGTCGCAGCGCTCTCCGAGGAGGTGGCGGCGATCCGGGCGACGCTGACCGCCGGCGCTTCGCCATCGCGGCCTTTCGTGAAACCCGACACGGCGGCTGCGAAAGCGAGTCCGACGCGGCCGGCCCCCGCCCGTCGACGGGCTCGCGTCCTAGGAGAGGGCCTCGACTTCGAGCGGTTGCTCGGCCGTTACGGCATGCTTGGCATCGCCGTGCTCGCGGCGGCGGCGGCGGTGGGCACGTTCCTCAGCTGGGCAATCAGTCGCGGTTATCTCACGCTTTCGCCGGTGGCGCGGATCATGGTGGGCCTGATCTTCGCCGCGGGCATCGCCTTCTGGGGATTCCGGCTTCGTGAGCGGGAA
>DATMHK010000012.1:0-9993 GCA_035554995.1 Gemmatimonadaceae bacterium | reverse complement strand
CGCTCGAATCGCCGGTCGGCATCGGCACGATCGTACGCGTCGATGGACGTGCGGTCAGCGGCCAGATTCCGCACATCTACGGCATCGTCGTCGAGGGGTTCAGCTACACGGAACTCGCGACGCCGCTGCACGACGTGCTCGGACACGACGGCACGCCGGGCGGCGCATCGCTCGCGGCAACGCATCGCGCGGAAATTCGGCTGTACACCGCCGCGGTGCTGCGGCAGATGCCGGAAGAGCCGCTTCAGCCTGTGCCGATGGGCCGCGTGTATCTCGCCACGAACGACGACGTCGCCGTCGCGCTGCGGATGGACGGGTATCTGCGCGGAGAGGACAGCACTGGGATTCCGGTCGGAGTCTACCGCGCGGGCGGCACCGACGCGCCGATCTATCTGGACGCGGATTTTCTCATCGGTCCGGAGGCGGCACACCTCAACATCACCGGCGTGTCGGGGCTCGCGACGAAAACGAGCGCGATCGAGTGGATTCTGTCGTCGATCTTCGCGCACTTCCCGGAAAAGAAAGGATCGGTCGCGGCGCTCTGCTTCAACGTGAAGGGGCCCGACCTCTGCTTTCTCGATCAGCCGGGCCCGATCGACGAGGCGGACAAGGCGCTCTATGAGAAGTGCGGTGTACCGGCCGGGCCGTTCGAGCACGTGCAGTACTTCGCGCCGTACAAACCCGACGGATTCTCGCTCAACACGCTTCGCTCGAACGAGCAGCTGCTTGGCAACGTCTCTTCGCTGACGTGGGGTCTGAGAGAAGTCCTGCAGTACGCGGAAGTGCTGCTCAACAAAGACGACGTGGATGCGAAGGCCGACGCGCTGATCGACTTCATTCGCGAGCGCGTTGTCGACCGGGATTTCAGCGACGCGTTGCTGGGCAACAAATCGTACCGCGTTCGGTCGTTCGCCGATCTCGAGGAGTGGTTCAAGGACGTATTGTCGGCGATGGAGACAAGGGGGAACGAAGGGTGGCGGACGCACCATGTCGCGACGATCCGAAAGGTGCGGAACCGTCTCTCCAATATCTCCACTCGGTGCGCGGGGCTGGTGACGGACGACGGTGGGGTGAGTGACCTGCCCTTCGGGAGCTTTCAGGACCGCACGGTGTATGTGATCGACGTCGCCTCTCTCGAAGAGGCCGCTCAGGATCTGATCTTCGCGCGCGTCGTCACCAAGCTTCGCGAGCACCTGGAGAAACGGGACCTCGGCGTCAACCACGTTATCGTGTTCGTCGACGAGCTCAACAAGTATGCCCCCAATGACGGACCAGAGACCTACGTTCGCAAGATGCTGCTCGATCTCGCGGAGCGCGGCCGGTATCTCGGCCTCGTGCTCTTCAGCGCGCAGCAATTTCGATCGCAGGTCCACCGTCGCGTGGTTGGGAACTCGGGAACCGCGCTGTACGGTCGCATGGACCCCGACGAGCTCGCGACGCCCGGCTACTCGGTGTTGAGCCCGGCCGTGAAGACGAAGCTGGCGACGCTCGAGAAGGGGCAGTTGATGGTGCGGCATCCGCATTTCACCCAGCCGATTTTCGTCCGCTTCCCGCGGCCCGCCGTAATGCGCGGTCGAGACGGAGCCGAGCGTTATCCGCAAGCGGTAGACGTCGAGCTGGACGCGGCGGTGCTGCGCAGCCTCCGGACGCTGGATCCTTCGCTCACGCTGGGATGGGTGCGCGACACGATCGGCATTCGTGAAGATGAAGAAGTGATTCGCGCGAGAAACGCGACACTGCGTGAGCGACCGGCGGACGTGAAGAAATTCTTTCAGTCGCAGCTGCGTCCCGTCGCGGTGACGCACACGCCGGTTCGTCCGATGGCTCCGGCCATTCGCTCGGCGCCGACGGACGATCCGTACGGTTTCTAGGATGTTCCGTTCGGCGCGCCGTCTTTCGCTCCTGGCGGCTGTCGTGGCCGCCGCTCCGCACGCTGGAGCGCAAACCATCACGCTTCGGATCAAGCCGCATGTCGGCGACACGCTGCGCATGCGTCTCGACCAGGAAAGCGAGATGACAGGCGTTCGGAAGATGGCGACCGGTGGCGAGGGCAGCGCGATGGTGCTGACGACCATGCGCATGTTCTCGCGCGCCATCGTCGAAGGCGCGTCCGAAGAAGGGACGACGGTGCTGGCAGTCACCGACTCGATCATTACGACGTCGACCGACGAAAAAACGCGCGCCGCGACGCTGCAGGCAGGAACGAAGATGCGTGGACAGCGCGTTCGGTTTCGCGTGTCTCCGGACGGGATGGTGGCGATGCTTCAGGGCGCCGGGCCTGCGCCTCGCGAAGTCGCTCAAGTGGTATCGCTCATGCCGGCAACGTTCCCGAAGGGGGCGATCAACATCGGTGAGAGCTGGATGCGAGACATGGCGCTGCCCGTCGGGAACGGCCTCGGTGCGCAGGTTGCCGGCCGCTTGCACGTCACGTTCCGATTGGATTCAGTAACTCGGACGGGGGAGCTCGCTTTCGTATCGATGCGGGGCGAGATGCAGCCGGCGAGCGGTCCCGGCGCCGCCTCGTCGGCCGTACTCGAGAAAGGCCTCGTGAACGGCACGATGGTCATAGACCAGAAGCGGGGCTGGCTCGCCGAGTCGTGGTTCAGCATCGCCATGAACTCGGCGATGTCGCTTCCGACGGCGACGGGCGTTGCCTCGATGCGGATGCAGATGCGCATTACGCAGCACATGCAGACACAGCGCTAAATTGTCATCCTACGGCCGTCAAAGCGGCCGTAGGATCTAGCATCCTGTCATCGACGCCGGCTTCGAATCAAGGACAGTAGATCCCCAGTGCGCGGCGCGCGCTGAGGATGACCAATCATGCGCCTGGTCCACCTGGCGGATCTCCATCTCGGCTACAGGCAATACCAGCGGCTCACTCCCGGCGGGGTCAACCAGCGGGAAGCAGACGTCGCGGCGACCTTTCGCACGGCTATAGACCGGATCATCGCGCTACAGCCGGACGTCGTCGTTGTGGCGGGCGACATTTTTCATAGCGCCCGGCCGACGAACCAAGCGATCCTACACGCACTCATCGAGCTAACGCGGCTCCGTGAAGAGCTGCCCAACGCGATCATCCTGCTCGTTGCAGGCGGTCATGACACACCGCGCGCGTCGGAGATGGGAGGCATCCTCCGGTTGTTCGCGCAGCTCGGGTTCAACGTGGTGGACCGGCGGGCGGAACGGGTAAACTTTGCGGATCACGACTTGTCGATCCTGGCAGTGCCCGACGTGCCTGGGCTCGTCCGTCCGGCGCTCACACCCGACTCGTCGGCGCAATTCAACGTTCTCGTAGTTCACGGCATGATAGAAGGAGTGCTGCCGGCGTCGGCGGCGATGGCGGATCGTGCGTCAGTCGCGATACCGCGCGAGGATCTCGAGCTGGCCCGGTGGGATTATGTGGCACTCGGCCACTATCACGTCTACCGCGAAATCGCGCCCAACGCGTATTACAGCGGCTCGATCGACTACACGAGCGTGAACACCTGGGGCGAGCTGTACGAGCAGCGCGTGAGCAGCGTGCGCGGGGGCGGGAAGGGCTTCATCGAGCGCGATCTCGCGAGCGGCCGTCACACATTCCACCCGCTGCCGGCGAGTCGGCCGCTCGTCGACCTTCCACCGATCAGTGCCACGGGATTGTCCGCGGCGGAGCTCGACGCGCGGCTGAGCGCAATCGTCGGGAACGTTCCTGGCGGAATCGACGACAAGATCGTTCGCGCGACGATCCGCGACATTCCCCGCCACATCGGGCGCGAGATGGACCACCGCCCGATTCGTGATTTCAAGCGACGGGCGCTCAACTTTCAGCTCGATCTGGTCCGGCCCGACGTGCGACACGCGCACGGCTCCGGCGCGCCGGGACGGCGCCCCTCGCTGAACGAGATGGTGCGCGAAAAGCTCCTGGCCCGTCCCCTCGATGCGGAGATCGATCGCGCGGCCCTCGTGGACCGCGCGATGAAGTATCTGGACGAGGCTCAGGCCATCGTTCCATCCACGGCGCTCGTCGAGCTCTGAATGCGGCTGCACAGCCTGTATCTCTGCAACTTCAGACAGCACGTCGACACCCGGATCGAGTTCGACACGGGCATCACGGGGATCATCGGCCCGAACGGAGCTGGAAAGTCCACAATCCTCGAGGCGATTGCCTGGGCGCTTTATGGGATGCCCGCGGCTCGCGGCACGCGCGATTCTATTCGGTCATACAAGGCCAGCCCTCGGGCTACAGTCCGGGTGGATCTCGACTTCGAGCTGAGCGGACACCGTTATCTCGTCTCGCGCGGGCTGACGAACGCCGAGCTGTACCTCGACGGCGCCTCCTCGCCAATCGCTACGTCAATCTCGGGGGTTACCGAGATACTGCGCCGCCGGCTCGGCATGAGCCACGACGAGTTTTTCAACACGTATTTCACGGGACAGAAAGAGCTGAGCGTGATGGCGGCGATGAGCCCCGCCGAGCGCGGCCAGTTTCTTTCGCGGGTGTTGGGGTATGAGCGTCTTCGTACGGCGCAGGGCCTGATTCGCGAGCGCCGCAAGTCGATCGTGGCCGAGGCGACCGGACTTCGCGCTGGCATGGCGGATCCCGCGACCGTGCAGCGGGCGCTCGCGGAGGCGACAGCCCGCCGCTCAGAAGCGGTGACGCACGCCAAAACCGCCGCGGGGCGGCGAGACAGTGCGCGCCGAGCCCTCGACGCGATCGCCCCCCAATGGAACACGGTGCAACGCGAGCGCGAGGCGATGCAGGCGCTCGTCGCCGAGTTGCGTGTCGCCGAAGGCGAGCGGGCGTCGCTGCAGCGTGACGACGCGCGTCTCGATCGAGAGCTCGCGGAGACGGCCGAGGCGAAGGAGGAACTGGAGCGCCTCACCGGAGCGCTGTCGCCGCTCGCGGCGCTGCAGATCGAGCTTCGCGAGCTGGATCGCGCGTGCAACGAAGAGGGTCGTCGGAAGACGCTGATCGAGACAGAAAGCGCGCTCGGAGCGGACATCGTTCAGATTCGTGAGCGCCTCCTCAAGATCGAGAGCGCTCCGACGCTCGAGCCGGACGTCACCGCCGCGCTCGAGTGGGCGCGGGCCGAGCTCGAGCATTCTCAGCGCGAATTCGAGGAACGACGCACGGATTGGGTGCGCGACCAGCAGGAGGCCGAAACCAAGCGGCAGTCGCTGCTCGACCAGCTGCAGGACGTTCAGCGGCAGCGAGAGCAGATCGTCGAGCTGGGAGAAGGCGGCACCTGTCCAATCTGCGCGCGGCCGCTCGGAACGCACTTTCGATCTGTGCTCGAGGTGCTCGATCAACAGATCGAATCGATCACGGTGGACGGGAAGTATTACCGGGGCCGTATCGAGCAGCTGCAGCAGATGCCTCCCGAGCTCGGCGGCCTGGAGGAGCGGCGGCGGGCGATTTTCGAGAACATCGGAAAGCTCGAACGACGTCTGGCGAAGATTCAGGCGGCGTTGCAGGAGCTCGCGACCCTCACGCGCGACCTCGGGTCGAAGGAAGAGCGATACGTTGCGGTGTCGCGGGAGCTCGCCTCGATCGCCGTTGAGTACGACGCGGCGCGGCATGCCGAAGTGCGCGCGCTCGTCGAGCGCTTGCTGCCGCTGGCGGAACGCGCGACGAAGCTAACCGGACAAGTCGAGCGCGAACGCACGTTGCTCGACGACCGAGCGCGCACTCGCGCCAACCTGCTCCAGATCGACCGTCGCGTCGCCGACCTGTCGACCCAACGCGAGTCGCTCGCCTTCTCGGAAGAGTCGTACGCCGGTCTTCGCGTCCGCCACGAACAGGCCGCCGCCGACCTGAGGGCATCCGAGCTGGCGGCGGTCGCGGCGGACTCGGATCTCGCCGCGGCTGTGGACGCGCTGGAGGTGGCGGAGCGCGCGCGGGCCGACCTGCTCAAGAACGAAGCGCATCTCGAGCTCCTGACCAAGGACCGACGGTTGCACGAAGAACTGGACCGGGCTTTCTCGGATTTGCGCACGGACCTCAACCTGACGCTGCGGCCGGAGATCTCGGATTTGGCAAGCCGGTACATTCGCGAGCTGACCGACGGGCGCTACTCGGAGATCGAGCTCGACGACCAGTACAATGTGACGGTGCTGGAGGACGCCATTCCGAAGCCGGTTATCTCCGGGGGCGAAGAGGATCTAGCGAATCTGGTCCTTCGGCTAGCAATCTCTGAGATGATCGCGGAACGCGCCGGTCAGGCTTTTTCCCTGCTGATCCTCGATGAGGTGTTCGGCTCTCTCGACGAGACCCGGCGGCACAACGTCGTGGATCTGCTGCGGCGGCTGCAAGACCGCTTCGAGCAAGTCATTCTCATCACGCACATCGAGTCCGTGCGCGACGGCCTCGATCGCGTCGTCTCGGTGCGTTACGACGAAGAGGCGGGAATCTCGCGAGTCGAAGCGGAGTCGCCGGGAGGCGTCGCGCTCGACGTGCACGTCGGAGCGGCGGACTGATGGCCACGTCTCGCGTGTGGCGACCGCAGGCGATCGAAGGGCCGTTTCGTCCGCGGCTCGAGCAGATCACCGAACTGAATCAGGTGTTCAGCGATTCGTTCACCGAGCGATATCGCCGGGATGGGATGGTCGGCGTGCGCGTGCCCTTTCTCAATCCGGCGATCTGGCGCTATGCGATCGAGGATGCCGACGCGGGCGCGATGCTCTGGCGCGACGATCGCGGACACATCGTCGCGTTCAACATGGTGCACCGGTCGGGCGCCGAGGGCTGGATGGGTCCCCTCGCCGTGCGGACGGAGTACCAAGGCGCGGGCATCGGCAAGGAGATCGTGACACGGGGCGTCGAATGGTTGAAGGCGCAGGGCGCGTCGGTCATCGGCCTCGAAACGATGCCGCGCACGATGGACAACATCGGCTTCTACTCGCGCCTCGGCTTCTTGCCGGGGCGGCTGACCATCACGACGACGATCGACGCGGCGCACGGCGACGCCCCCGTACAGCTGCTCAGTCGTCTCACGCCGCGAGCGCGCGACGACGCATTGACTGCCTGCCGGGAGCTCGTGAGCGGGTTGCTTCCCGGCTATGACTACACGCGGGAGATCACGCTGACGGCCGACCTGGCGCTCGGCGATACCGCGCTGTTGTATCAGCGTGACCACCTCGTTGGATTTGCGCTGGCGCACAACGCACCGCTCGTGGAAGGCCGTGTCCGTGAAGAGCTTCGCGTTCTCAAATTGGCTGTCACCGACGAAGCGCATCTCGAGGCGCTCGTGCGGGCGGTCGCGGATTTCGCGCGTCGCGGCGGAACGCGTCGCGTCGCGCTTCGTTTGCAGGGCGAGTTTCTTGGAGCATACCGGCGCTTGATCGCGCTCGGGGGACACGTGCGCTGGACCGACTTGCGAATGTCGCTGATGGATTACGAGGAGAAACGTCCCGAACGCGGGCTCGTCCTGTCCAATTGGGAGATCTGAGCTCGGCTCTGCCCACGTAAGGCTCGCTAACGCACCCCACCCACCCGGGAGTTGCATGCGTTACCACCCCATTCGCACTCGCGTCGCGCTGTTGGCGTTCATCGCGACCGCTGCGTGCGCGCGGCATGCTCAGACCGGCCCCGAGCTCGATACTCGCCCCGATCCGATCCCCGTTCATGTCAGGAACGACAACTTTCTCGACATGAACATCGCGGTGGTCGTGAGCGGCGTCAGTCGCCGGCTTGGCAATGTCGTGGGCAACGGATCGGCGGACTTCACGATCGACGGCCAGCTCGCGTTGGGACGAACGCTCTTCTTGACCGCGACGCCGATCGGCGGCAGGGGGCAGGGGCAGTCGGGCGGGTTGAGCGTAGGTCCGGGGCAGATGATCGATTTCGTTGTCGGATCGACGCTCCGCCAGAGCGTCGCCACCGTGCACGAACCTCATTGACGACCGGGTGACGATCCGACTCGTCATTCTCATCGTCACGTATCTTCTGATCGCCGTCCGCCGGGTCCCGCTGCTGCGGCTGAACCGGCCGGCGGCGGCGCTACTCGGTGCAGTCGCGATGGTCACGATCGGCGGGCTGCCGATGCGTGAAGCGTACGCCGCGATCGACCTCGACGTCGTGATCTTCCTGCTCGGCGTGCTGCTGATCACCGGGTATCTCGAGGCCGGCGGATTCTTCGAGTGGGCGGCTCGCCACATCGTCGATCGCGCCCGGTCGGCTACGGCGCTGCTCGGCGCAGTCGTCCTGGCGAGCGGTTTGCTGTCGGCGTTTTTCGTCAACGACACGATCTGTCTCGTGCTCACGCCACTGGTGCTCGCGGCGCTCCGACCGCTCGGGCTTCGGCCGCTGCCGTTTTTGTTGGCGATCGCGCTGGCGTCCAACGTCGGTTCGGCAATGACACCGACGGGCAATCCGCAGAACATGCTCATCGGGATCGCGAGCGGGATCCACTTCGCGCGCTTTCTGGCGTCGCTCGCGTTGCCGTCACTCGGCGGTCTTGGAATCGTGTTCGTCGTACTGCGTTTCATGCATCGGAAGGATCTCGCGCTGCCGCTCCGACAAGCGATTCACGCGCCGGACGCGCCCTTCGACCGGCCGCTCGTGATTCGATCGCTTCTCGTGTTCGCCGGCGCGCTGGCGGGTTGGCTTGCCGGACTCTCGCTACCGCTCGTGGCGATCACCGCGGCGACCGTTCTGCTCGTGATCGCGCAGCGCGATCCAGCAGAAGCGTTCGCGAAAGTGGAGTGGTCGCTCTTGCTGTTCTTCGGCGCGCTTTTCGTCGTGATGCGAGGTGCGCGCGATCTGCCGCTCGTCACGTCGCTGACGTCGGCCGCGGGCACGGCGCTGACTGGCGCGCCGGTGCACGACGCGGTCATAACGTCCGCGGCGATGGCCGCGCTGTCGAACATCGTGTCGAACGTGCCGGCGGTCATTCTCTGGCTACCGGTCGTACCGAAAGTCGCGGCGCCGGCGTTCACCTGGCTGGTGATGGCGATGAGCTCGACGTTCGCCGGGAATCTCACGCTCCTCGGCTCGATGGCGAACTTGATCGTCGCGGAACGCGCGGAAGCGCGTGGCGAGCACATCGGATTCGTCGAGTACATGCGCGCCGGCGCGCCGGTCGCGGCGCTGACGATCGCGTGGGGGATCGCGACGCTGGCGCTCGTCGCGGGCTGAGTTCAGGCTTTCGGCTTCGGCGCGGGATGGCGCCGGTCGCCGCGGACGACGATGCGCCAGAGGATCAAGAAGACACCAACGGTGAGCAACAGGTGGATCCAGCCTGGTGCGTCATAGATCAATGCGCCGATGGCCCAAATCACGAGGAGCGCGATGCCGACTAGAATGCCGAGGTCCATTGCTGGTGCGGTGTGTGACGTTCGCGGCGGCTGAGACGTCGTGAGTGTGAAATTGACCGAAGGCCCACTGGTCTCTAAATTGCTTTTACGTAGAACAGAAGCAACTACTCGGGACGGAGAACTCCGTTTTTGAGCCAACAAGTCCACCGAGTGGGTTCGATAATCTATCACCGACGTCATGCCCCCAGTGCGGGGGAAGGCGGAAGGTTGGTGGTGAGGACCTCATAATTCGACTGGGCTTCACAAAACCCTCTCCGGACCGAACTTTCGAGCCCCGTGGCTAACGCTGCGGGGCTCGACTTTTTGGGGAGCTATGAGCTAGACAGCTAACAGCGAAAGCTGTCAGCGAATCGGTATGAACGCGGCAGCCTCTGGATGCCGCGTTCCTTTTTGCTGATAGCTTTAGCTATCAGCCGATAGCTAATAGCTCACCCCCATGGCAATCGTAACCATAACTCGACGCCTTCAGTTCAATGCCGCGCATCGCGTCCACAACCCGGCGCTGTCCGACGCCGAGAACAAGGCGCTGTTCGGGAAGTGCAACAATCCGAACTGGCACGGGCACAACTATACGCTCGACGTTTCGGTGAGCGGGCCCGTCGACGAGAAAACGGGGTATGTCGTCGACCTGGGTCACATCAAGCGCGTCGTCGAGCGCGAGGTCATCGACAAGGTCGATCATCGCAACTTCAACCT
>DATMHK010000011.1:0-21054 GCA_035554995.1 Gemmatimonadaceae bacterium | reverse complement strand
TCAAACCGTTCAGACAACCAGGTTCACTCGTTGCAGTCACATTAATTCGGCTCAGCATCTTCAAGACCTCACCGATTCGTTTGCGAAAGGGGTCGTTTGCAACAACGAGCTTGTCAACATCGTTGCCCCGATTCTTGGGGGCTCGGAGGCATACCACCGCAGCGAAGCGATAAAGCGTTCGCTTAGGGGTGGTGTGTCTATAAACTCGGTCTTCACAGCGGCAGACTTTACGCTTTGGTTCACATGCGAGCTCGGTTGCTGTTATGCGGATCAATTTGTGGTGTCAGCCAAGAGTACCCCGAAGCGTGCGACGAAGCCGACGGCCTAGGGAGCTCATCAGCCTCACCACTTGCCCCGGGCTGCATCGACTGTGCATTCTCCTAACACCGTTCCCGTCTTGGAGATGCACGCGATGCAGCCCCGTTCCAGCCCGCCGGGCGCATACCCCCGCCTGACGCAGCCGCTCGTCCGCGACAACGGCGTCCTTCGGCCCGCTTCCTGGGACGAAGCACTCGATCGCGCCGCCGAGGGATTCCGCAAGAGTTTGGAGACCCATGGTCGCCAAACCACCGGAATCTTCAGCTGCTCGAAGTCGACCAACGAGGTCAACTTCCTGGCGTCGAAATTCGCCCGGCAGGTCTTCGGCAACAACAACATCGATAGCTGTAACCGGACCTGACACGCTCCCTCGGTCGTCGGTCTGACGACCATCCTGGGAGCGGGCGGCTCGACCAGCTCATACGAGGAAGCGGAGCATTGTGACTTCGTCTTCCTCTGGGGATCGAACGCCCGTGAGGCCCACCCGATCTGGTTCCATCATTTGCTGAAAGGAATCCAGAACGGTGCGCAGCTCTACGTCGTCGACCCGCGGCGCACGACGTCCGCCCAGTGGGCGGACGTCTGGCTCGGGTTGAACGTCGGAACGGACATCGCGCTCGCCAACGCGATGGCCCGCGAGATCATTCACGCCGGTTTGCAGGACGACACGTTCATCCAACGTGGAACGAGCAACTACGCCGCGTATCGCGCGTCGGTCGAGTCGTACACGCTCGAATATGCGCAGCGCGAGACGGGAATCCCCGCCGCGGTGATTCGCGACGCCGCGCACGCGTATGCGAAGGCCGATCGCGCCATGGTTTGCTGGACGCTTGGCATCACCGAGCACCACAACGCGGTCGACAACGTGCTCGCGTTGATCAATCTCTCACTGCTCACCGGGCACGTCGGGCGCTACGGCTGCGGATGTAATCCGCTGCGCGGGCAGAACAACGTCCAGGGCGGCGGAGACATGGGCGCGCTGCCGAACAAACTTCCCGGATTTCAGGACGTCCAGAAGCCGGAGCATCGAACGAAGTTCGAACAGGCGTGGGGCCGCGACATCATTCCGAAGGATGGCTGGCATCTCACGGAGATGATCCACGCCATGGAGACCAAAGAGCTCAACGCGCTGTACGTCATCGGCGAAAATCCGGCGCAGTCCGATGCCGACGCCACGCACGTGACGCACATCCTCGAGCACCTCGAGCATCTGGTCGTTCAGGAAATCTTCCTCACCAAGACGGCGCAGCTCGCGCATGTCGTGCTCCCCGCGACCGCGACGTGGGCGGAAGGCGAGGGCACGGTCACGAACAGCGAGCGACGCGTCCAGCGGGTTCGCAAAGCGGTCGAGCCCCCTGACGGTGCGCGCGACGAGATCTGGATCATGTCGGAGCTCGCCAAGCGGCTCGGCTACGATTGGGGACACCCAACGGCGGAAGACGCCTGGAACGAGCTCCGCGACCTGTCGCCGCAGCTCTACGGCATGAGCTACGAGCGTCTCGAGCAGCTCGATGGCATTCAATGGCCCTGCCCGACGCTCGACCATCCCGGGACCAAGTTCCTGCATTCGCGACTTTGGGAAACCGATCCCGCGAAGCGTGGCAGTGCGGCGCCGTTCTCCGTCGTGCACCACGAAGGCCCGGTCGAACAGCCCGACGATGAGTATCCTTTCATACTCACGACTGGCCGCCGGCTCGAGTCGTACAACACCGGCGTTCAAACAGGCGGCTACCTGTCACCACTGCATCGCGGCGAGACGGTGGACATGTCGCCGGAAGACGCGACTGAGCTTCGCGTCGACGAGGGCGACCTCGTGCGCGTGACGTCGCGCCGTGGTAGCGTCCTCGCGCCCGTGTACGTCGATCGCGGGCTCCGTCGCGGCGTGGTGTTCATGACGCTCCATTTCCCGGACGACGTCGCGACGAACCTGCTCACGATCAATTCCACCGACCCCAAGTCCGGCACCGCCGAGTTCAAAGCTTGCGCGGTTCGAGTCGAGCCGGCGCGGACTGTACCCTCGTACGCGACGCGTAGTCGTGAGACGCTCGCCGCGACCGGAGACGATTGATGGATCTTCACCTGCGGCACGCTGCCCCGACGCCTGAGGAACGTGCCGCGGTGGACGCGCTGCTCGGACCGCCGCGCTCGGCTTGGGATGGCGGTGAACGCGGAAGCAAATACGACGCACACGTCGCGCACACCGGACACGAGCGCCGGGCGCAGCGGCATCTGCTCTTACCCGCGCTTCAGGCACTCCAGGCGCGCGTCGGCTGGATCAGCGAGACGGGGCTGGAATACGTCTGCACGCGTCTCGACGTTCCGCCCGCCGAGGCGTGGAGCGTCGCGACGTTCTATGCGCTGCTGTCGACGACGCCGCGCGCGCCGCGCGTCCTTCACGTTTGTGACGACGTCGCCTGCAAGTGCCGCGGCGCGAATGAACTGATCGCGCATCTCGAGAAGACGGTAGGGCCGGCGCACACTCACGGCCCTTCGGGCGAGCACGTGCACGTGGAAAGCGAGTCCGCCGTCTGGATGCGGTCGCCGTGCCTCGGTCTGTGCGACCACGCTCCAGCGGCGTTTCTGCAGGAAGCAGGCGAGATGCCGCACGACGAGTTGGTCGGCGAGATCACGCCCGCGCAGGCGACTGAATTGCTCGCGTCCGGCCGCTCGGTCTATCCCCGCGCGATGCGCTCGTCCGGCATGTACGCGATGCGGTGGCTCGCCGCCGACGCCGAGCCGATGATGACGGAGACGCAGACGCTGCGGCTGCCGCAGACGGAAACGACGCAGCCGCCGAATCCGGATTTGCGCCTGCTTCGCCGCATCGACGCCGTCGATCCGACGAGCATCGCCGGTTATCGCGCGAGCGGTGGATTCGACGCGCTGCGGCGCGCCATCGAGATTGGGTCGGAAGAAGTCATCCGCGAAGTCATCGACTCGAAATTGATGGGTCGCGGCGGCGCGGCGTTCCCGACGGGGCGGAAATGGGAAGCGGTCGCCAAGCAGGCGGCGCGGCCGCACTACCTGATCTGCAATGCCGACGAGTCGGAGCCGGGCACGTTCAAGGATCGCGTCCTCATGGAAGGCGATCCGTTCGCCATCGTCGAAGCGATGACGATCGCCGGGATCGCGACCGGCTGCGAGCGCGGCTTCGTTTACATTCGCGGCGAGTATCCGCTCGCGACACAGCGAATGCAGCACGCCATCGACCAGGCGCGGGCACACGATTTCCTCGGCGACAACATCATCGGTCGCGGGATTCGCTTCGATATCGAAATCCGCCGCGGCGCCGGCGCGTACATCTGTGGTGAAGAGACCTCGATCTTCAATTCGATCGAAGGCTACCGTGGTGAGCCCCGCAACAAGCCGCCGTTCCCCGCGCAGGCCGGGTTGTTCGGGCTTCCGACCGTCGTCAATAACGTCGAGACGCTCGCCAACATTCCGTGGATCGTGCTCGAGGGCGGACAAGCCTTCGCGTCGATCGGCGCGGGCGGACAATCCACCGGAACGAAGCTGTTTTGTCTGAGCGGCAACGTCGCCGAACCCGGTGTGTACGAGGTGCCGTTCGGAAAGACGTTGCGCGACCTGATCGAGATGGCCGGCGGTGTGGCCGGCGGCCGGTCGATTCAGGCGATTCTGCTTGGCGGCGCGGCCGGAGTGTTCGTCGCGCCGAACGAGCTCGACATGCCGCTCACCTTCGAGGGCGCGCGCGCCGCGAAGGCCACACTCGGCTCCGGCGTGATCGTCGTGTTCGACGACCGCGCTGACATGCCGGACGTTCTGCTGCGCATCGCGTCGTTCTTCCGCGACGAATCGTGCGGCCAGTGTGTCCCGTGCCGCGTCGGCACCGTTCGCCAGGAGGAGGCACTGTATCGAATCGCCAGCGGAAAGACACTCGGCGGCGTAGCCCAAGAGGTCGCGCTTCTCGATGAGGTCGGTCTCGCCATGAAGGACGCGTCGATCTGCGGGCTTGGCCAAACAGCCTACGCGGCGATCGAGTCGGCGATCCATCGAGTCGGTTTACTTCAGGGAAGGACATGACGGTAGTCGCAACCGGGCCGCTCGTTCAACTGCAGCGTCCGACGATCGCCACCGATCAGAAGCGGCGAAATTCGGCGCGGACGGTGACGCTCACGATCGACGGACAGTCGGTGACCGTGCGCGAGGGTACGACGGTGCTCGAGGCCTGTCGCTCGATCGGCATCGAGATCCCGACGCTCTGTTTTCTCGAGACGCTGCACCCGGTGAACGCGTGCCGCATCTGCGTCGTGGAGATGGAAGGCGCGCGCGTGCTCGTGCCGTCGTGCTCACGCGCCGCCGAAGAAGGAATGGTCATCAAGACCAAATCGGAGCGGGTCAACCATAGTCGCAAACTCGTACTCGAGCTCCTCGCATCCTCGGTCGATCTCTCGACGACGCCGAAAGTCGCCGAATGGATCGACGAGTACGATGCGAAGCCCGAGCGCTTCGGTCCGCCCGCGCCCGCGGCGCCCGCGGGGACGCGCGACGCGGCCATCCCGGGACATCATGCCGCGCCCGACGCTCGTTATGCGGCGACCGTCGCCGAACCGGCGAAGGTGGACAACGATCTGTACGTGCGCGACTACGCGAAATGCATTCTGTGTTACAAGTGCGTGGAGGCGTGCGGTCCGGATCATCAGAACACCTTCGCGATCGCCGTCGCGGGGCGCGGATTCGACGCGCACATCTCGACGGAGTTCGCCGTGCCGCTGCCCGAGTCGGCCTGTGTGTACTGCGGAAACTGTATCGCTGTGTGTCCAACCGGCGCGCTGATGGCGAAGAGGGAGTTCGACATGCGCGCCGACGGAACGTGGGACGAATCGCGGCAGACGACGACGGACACGATCTGCCCGTACTGCGGCGTGGGCTGCACACTCAGCCTTCACGTCCAGGACGGCGAGATTCTGAAAGCGACGTCGCCGCTGGAGAATTCGATCACGCAAGGCAATCTCTGCATCAAAGGGCGCTTTGGTTGGCGCTTCGTGCAGAACACCGCCCCCCCCGGCAACGCGCCGACCAGCGGCAGTAGCAATGGCGGTCACTGACGATCCGCTCGTCGGGCTAGGCTACGCGCGGCCGTCGGAACGGAAGGACTTCATCCGGATCGAAGGCCGTGACGCGACGTCGGCGTCGGCGATTGTCGCCGAGGAAGTGCCGGTCGCGCTGGTCTACAATGGCCGTCCCTACGTCGTGGTGATGGGTTCGCCGACAGACCTCGAGGACCTTGCCGTCGGATTCAGCGTGACTGAAGGCGTGGTCGCCGGACCGGGCGATGTGCGCGGCGTCGCCGTCGTGCGAGCGAGCCACGGAATCGAAGTGCAGATGGAAGTCTCCGCGGCCGATGCCGAACGTCTGAGCGATCGCGCGCGGGGGCTCGTCTCGCGGACGGGATGCGGGCTCTGTGGCGTGGAGACGATCAACGATGCGTTGCGCGTCCCCGCGGTTGTCGGCAACTCGCTCGAAGTCTCTCCCGACGCCGTGTGGCGAGCCGCCCGCGAGCTGTCGCGCCGTCAGACGGTGAACAATGAAACGAGCACCGTGCACGGCGCCGCTTGGGCGACCCCCGACGGCGAGGTGCACGTCGTGCGGGAAGACGTCGGGCGCCACAACGCGCTCGACAAGGTGTTCGGCGCATTGGCGCGCGCCGGGCGGGCCGCGAATGGTGGCTTCGTCGTCGTGACCAGCCGCGCCAGTTACGAGATGGTCCAGAAGACAGCGATGTGCGGCGTAGAATTGCTCGCGGCCATCTCGCGGCCTACGGGCCTCGCCATTCGATTTGCCGACGCCGCCAACGTAACGCTCGCCGCGCTCGTACGAGGCGAGAGCGGCAACGTGTACTCTCATCCCCACCGGATTTCTCTGACGCAAGCCCAGGAGTAAGACGTGAGCACCTCCGTGGTCCCCTCCGATATCGAAATCGCGCAGCGCGTGAAGATGCGTCCGATCGAGGACGTCGCCGCCGAGCTCGGCCTCGAGCGCGACGAGCTCGATTTTTATGGGAAGTACAAGGCGAAGATTCCCCTCGAAGTCGCGCAGCGTCCCGTTCGCGGCCGCCTCGTCGTCGTCACGGCGACGAACCCGACGCCGGCCGGTGAGGGGAAGAGCACCGTCTCCGTGGGACTGGCGCAGGCACTGAGGCGGATGGGGAAGCAGGTCGCACTGTGCATCCGCGAGCCAAGCCTTGGCCCGGTCTTCGGCGTGAAGGGCGGCGCGGCGGGCGGCGGCTTCGCGCAGGTCGTGCCGATGGATGACATCAATCTCCATTTCACGGGCGACTTCCACGCGATCTCGAGCGCGCATGCATTGCTCGCGGCGATGCTCGACAACCATCTGCACCAGGGCAACGCACTCGGCATCGATCCGCGCCGAATCACTTGGCCGCGCACGATCGACATGAACGACCGCGCGCTGCGCAACGTGATCGTGGGGCTCGGTGGCGCGGCGGACGGTGTGCCGCGCGAAGAACGGTTCGTCATCATCCCGGCGAGCGAGATCATGGCGATCGTCGCGCTGGCGACGAGCCCACAGGATCTCGAGGAGCGGCTGGCGCGAATAATCGTTGGATCGACCTACGGTTCGGCGAAGCGCCCGGTCACGGCGGGCGAGTTGCGCGCGACCGGCGCGATGGCGCTGCTCCTCAAGGACGCGATCCGTCCGAACATCGTCCAGACGCTCGAGGGCGGGCCTGCCTTCGTTCACGCGGGACCATTCGGCAACATCGCGCACGGGTGCAACAGCATTCTCGCTACGCGCTCGGCGCTCGCCCTTGCCGACATCGTCGTCACCGAGGCGGGCTTCGGCTCGGATCTGGGTGTCGAAAAGTTCTTCAATATCAAGTGTCGAATGGGCGGGCTGCAGCCGGAAGCGGCGGTGATCGTCGCCACGGTCCGATCGCTCAAGATGCATGGCGGCGCCGACAAGAAGAACCTCGGCGTCGAAGACCTCGACGCGCTACGCCGCGGCTTGCCGAACCTCGAGAAGCACATCGAAAACGTGAGGCACTTCGGCGTCCCGGGCGTTGTCGCGCTCAACCGCCGAAGCTCGGACACCGAATCCGAGCTGCGCGTGATCGCCGAGTTCGTGGAATCGCTTGGCGTCCCGGTCGCGTTGACGGAAGTGTGGGAGAAGGGCGGAGCCGGAGGCGAAGCGCTCGGCGCCGAGCTGCTGTCGCTCCTCGACAAGAAGCAGGCGGAGTTCCGTCCGCTCTATCCGACGAATCTGCCGATCAAGGAAAAGATCGACATCATCGTGAGGCAGATCTATGGCGGCGACGGCGCCGACTATTCGCCGTCGGCCGACAAGACGATCGACTATCTGCAGTCGATAGGCTTGGGTGATACCCCCGTTTGCATGGCGAAGACGCAGTACTCACTCACCGACGACCCGACGCGACTCGGCCGGCCGCGCGGCTTCCGGATCATGGTCAACGAGGTTCGTCCCGCGGCTGGCGCGGGGTTCATCGTAGCGCAGTGCGGCGACATCATGACGATGCCCGGACTCCCCAAGGAGCCTGCGGCCGAGCGAATGGCGCGGCTGCCGAACGGAGAAATCGTCGGCCTGTTCTAGCCGGCGGCGCGCACGGACCGGGTGGGCGGCACGAGCTCCAGATACTCGCGGTCCCACCGGTCGCCGACGCGATCGAAATACATCTCGATCGCGTCGGTCATCCGTCCCGCCTCGACCAACGAGATCACCGCGTTCGCATCCCGCGGCCAAAGGGTGAAGCCGCAGCGCTGTTTGATGTAGCGAACGAGACCGGCGAACATTTTGTCCTCGTCCGCGCCGGCCGCCGCGAAGTGAATCCCGTCAGGGCCGGATACGATGGCGTAGTGGAGCCCGTGAGCAACGGTGTTTGCTTCGAACATCGGCTACCTCAGACCGGCTTGAGGACCATGACGACAATCACCGATGTCATGATCGCCAGGTACGTGAGCATCCTCCGAAACGCACTCCGACCGAGGTCGTGCCGCACGTCCGCGGCATGATCCGAGGCATCCTGGGCGGAGCCGCCAGGCCCGCGCGACGGCGATAGTCCGAAAGGTCGGCTCAAGCCCCGGAGGGCGGCGGCTTGTCCGGCACGCCCGGAATTCGCGTCCAGATCACGATCGTCCCGCACGGCACCGTCGACGATCGCGGCGCGAACTCCGCCGGCACGGTCGCGAAGCTTTCGTACAGCTCGATCGCGTAGATGTCGTGCGGCAGGAGATCGTCGATCTCCATGCCCGGCGCGAGCTGGCCGTCGACCCACATGCTTGGCGTGCAGCCACGGAGCGCGGAGGAGTACGCCGCGAAGCGGACGCCGTAATAGTTGTTCGACAGCCGTACGACACGGACGCCGCGTTTGTCGCGCATCAAGTCACTCAGTCGCGACGGGTTGCGCGCGAGGATGTCGGCGCGGGTGACGAAGATCCCCATGCCGCGTGCTTTTCGCTCATCGAAGTCCTTGAGAGCGAGCGCGCGGCGGGCCGCCACGGAACTGGTGACCTTCATTCCGGCGAGACTCTGCGCGACACGGTTCAGCTCGACAACGACGGTATCCCATTGCTTGCTCGTCGCGGTAAGCAGGGCTTCGAGCGCCTCGAAGCCGAGTCGGTGCACGACGATCGTGAGCGTGTCGATATCCGGCGCCCAGAGCCGAAACGACCCGCGGGGGTCGGTGCGCAGCACGCTGCCGGCGATCTGCACCGTCGCGCCCTCGATCCCGGATCCGGCCGAGTCGCGTACGAAACCGACCATCTCGCGTCGTCCTGCCTGCGTCTGAGCACCAGTGCGGGCGGACAAAGCAAGAACGAGAAATGCGGCAATTCGACGAGCGATCATCGGCTTCGTTGGGCGGGTCTCAGCCGAATCTGTGAGTGGGTCATCGGACGCGCCAGTCCCGCGGGACAAACGTCCAACACGGACAAAACGGTTGGCGGCTTCGCGGTGTCAAATAGCGGTACGACAAGACCGGTCTGTCCCACGACCGGACAATTGTTGTTGCGATGCGACACGGCGAGGCGCTGCAGCGAGTTAGGTGCTATCGTCGTTCACGGAATTGTAATGCTTTCTCCATTGAAGTTCGCCAAGGCGAGGACTAACCTCCTGCCACTTGGGCGCCGCCGCTCAGCGGACTGTTTTCGGTCGAGGAGAGCTTCGGATGCAACAGCTTCGCAAGCGTTGGTTGCCGCTCTTGATCGCGGTGCTGGTGGTCGGCGGCCCCGTCGCCTGGTATAAGTGGCCGGCGACTGCCGCGGCAGCCGAGGCGTCGCTGACGGCACCGGTCCAGCAGGGCAACTTCAAGGTCGTCGTCACGACGACGGGCGAGCTCCGCGCGCGCAAGTTCGTGCAGGTGCAGGGACCCGCGCAGGCGCAGACGGTTCAGGTCTATCAGACCAAGATTGCCTCGCTCGTTGCCGAGGGCACGGTCGTCAAAGAAGGCGACGTGATCGCCGAATTGGATCGAGCGCCGGCCGCGACGAAGATGGCGGATGTCACTCTTGCGCTACAGAAGGCGCAGGCCGAATACACGACCGCCCAACTCGACTCCGCGCTCAATCTCGCCGTCGCGCGCGAAGAAGTGCGAACGGCCGAGTATGCGCTCGAGGAGAAGAAGCTCGCGAAGGATCAGGCGCAGTACGAAGCGCCGACGATCAAGCGCCAGGCGGAGATCGACTACGAGAAAGCGCAGCGCGCGCTCGAGCAGTCGAAGCGAAATCTCGACACGAAGACAAAGCAGGCTGTCGCCAAGATGTCGTCGGTCGGCGCGGACCTCGGCCGCCAGCAAAACCAGCTCAAGAGCATTCAGGAAGTGATGGGCAACTTCACCATCAAGGCGCCATCGCCGGGCATGGTGATCTACATCCGCGAGTGGAGCGGAAAGAAAAAAGGCGTGGGCTCGCAGTGGAACGCATGGGACAACACGGTCGCCACGCTCCCGGACCTCTCGCAGATGGAATCGCAGACGTACGTGAACGAAGTCGACGTCCGGAAGCTGTCCGTCGGCCAGCCGGTACAGATCGCGCTCGACGCGGACCCGACGAAGAAACTCCCGGGCAAGATCACGGAGATCGCCAACGTCGGCGAGCAGCGTCCGAACCAGGATTCGAAGGTGTTCGAGGTGAAGATCGAGGTCACCAAATCCGATACGACATTGCGTCCCGGGATGACGACCTCGAACGCCATCGAGACCGCGGCGATCGCGAACGCATTGTCGGTGCCGCTCGAGGCGGTGGTGAACGAGGCGGGCTTTTCCTACGTCTACAAGAGGGACGGCCGCTCTGTCGTGAAGCAGATGATCGAGACGGGCGCGATGAACGACAACGAGATCGTCGTGCGGAATGGCTTGACCAAGGGCGAGCAGGTGCTGCTCACGCCACCGACCGATAAGACCGACATCAAGACGGTCGCGATTCCTGGTCTCAAGCCGACCGTCCCATCCACCACGGGCGACACCGCGAAAAGCGTCAGCCTTCCCGCGAAGCCCGCCGCGGGCGGACCGCCGGCGGCGGTACCGACACCGAAGCCGAAGGGCTGACGGTGACCGCGGTTGCCGTCCCGCCGGCCGGGGGCGGGGGCGCGCCGGGACCGTCGCGCGCCCGCACCCTTGCCGCACATATCGCGTTCAGCGGACGCACGGCCGCCGAAGCGGTCGTGCACAACAAGTTGCGCGCGGGTCTTACGTCGCTCGGCATTCTCTTCGGCGTCGCGTCGGTGATCGCCATGCTCGCCATCGGCAGCGGCGCCGAGCAGGAGATCCTGCAGCAGATGAAGCTCCTCGGCGCGAACAACATCGTCGTTACGCCGCTCGTCGAGCAGAAGGAAGGGAAGGTCGAGAAGGACGACGGCAAGAAGCAGAGCAAACGCTTCACGCCGGGACTGAGCTACCTCGACGCGCAGGGCATCAAGGCGACGATCCCGGACGTTTCGGCGGCGAGCAGCGAAGTCGTCGTCAACAGCGTGATCACGCGCGACGGACTGCACCGCTCGGGGAAGATCGTCGGTGTGGACCCGAGCTACTTCAGCGTCATGAACCTGCGTCTGGCCGAAGGCGCCAACTTCGCGCCGCCGCACTTCGACCAGGCGGCCCCGGTGGCGATCATCGGACAAGGGGTCAAGTCGCGTTTCTTCACGACGGAAGACCCGATCGCCCGGACGATCAAGGTCGGCAACCAGTGGCTGACGGTCGTCGGTGTGCTCGAGGACCGGAAAGTGTCGAAGGAGAACGCGCAGCGCCTCGGCATTCGCGACGCGAACATGGACGTCTACGTCCCGCTGCCGACGATGCTCCTCCGCTATCGGAATCGCGCCGAGGTGACGCAGCACGAGATGGAGCTTGCCGCGCGGGAATTCAATTCCACCGACTCGTCGGAGACGGACGAGCAGCGCGCCGAGAAGCGAAACTACCACCAGCTCGACAAGATCGTGGTGCAGGTGGACCGATCGACGGCCGTGCCGGCCGTCGCGGACGTCATACGGCGCATGCTGCAGCGCCGTCACAACGACGTGACCGATTTCGAGATCGTCGTCCCCGAGCTGTTGCTGCAGCAGGAGCAGCATACGAAGACGATCTTCAACGTCGTGCTCGGCGCGATCGCGTCGATCTCGCTCATCGTCGGCGGCATCGGGATCATGAACATCATGCTCGCGTCGATCCTCGAGCGCATCAAGGAGATCGGCGTGCGGCGCGCTGTCGGTGCGACGCAGAAGGACGTGCTCGCGCAGTTCCTGAGCGAAGCCGTAATGATCAGTCTGGCCGGCGGCATCGCCGGAATCATCGTCGGCGGCATTCTCGCCAGCGTGATCGAGCGCGCCGCCAAGATCCACACGATCGTGTCGCCGATGTCGGTGGCGGTCGCGTTCGGGGTGTCGGTGGCGGTCGGCCTCGTGTTCGGCATCGTGCCGGCATCGCGCGCCGCCAAGCAGGACCCGATCGTCTGCCTGCGCTACGAATAAAACCCGAAATGGGGTCAGACCCCATTTAGAAAACCCGAAATGGGGTCAGACCCCATTTAGAAAACTCGAATTGGGGTCTGACCCCATTTGGGCTCCCAATGCTTTCCCACACCGTGACGGGCCATATGCGCACTCTCATCGCACTCGTCGCCGCGACGGCGGTCCTCGCGCCCTCCCGCGCCGAGGCTCAAGGGTTGACGCTCCAGGACGCGATCGCGATGGCGCAACGTCAGGGCCCATCGGCGCAGGTCGCGCGCAGCTCGCGCGACGCGGCGCGGTACCGGAACGACGCGTTCAACTCGCGGCTGTTGCCGCAGCTGTTTCTCAGCGGCGACGCGGCGAACTACAACCACGGCATCAACCCGATCACGCTTCCCGATGGCTCGACGGCGTTCATCGGACAGTCGCAGAACCAGTCGTCGATGCAGGTCGGCTTTAGCCAGCGCATTCCACTCACCGGTGGACTGGTGAGCGTGGGCGAACAGGTAAAACGCTTTGACGAATTCGGAAACTTGAACAACCGATCGTGGCAAACGTCGCATGTGTTGTCGATTCAGCAGGACTTGTTCAAGCCGCGAACGGTCGTATGGGAGGAACGCGTCCAATCGCTCGGCGCGTCGGTCGCCGAGCGATCCTACCTCGAGGCGCGCGAGGACGTCGCCGGCTCCACCGCCGACGCGTTCTTCAATTTGTACGCGCAGCAGATCACGCTCGCCAACGCAACGGCCAACGTGGCAGTGAACGACACGCTGTACAACTTGAACAAGGGGCGCTTCGAGGTCGGCAAGATCGGCGAGAATGACCTGCTGAAGAGCGAGCTCGCGCTTCTCCGGGCGCGAGCAGCGGTCGAGGATGCGCGATTGGCGCGCGACCGTGCCGAGGCGGCGTTGCGACGCACGATCGCCTATCCGGACGGCCAGCCGCTCAGCATCGTCGCCCCCGATTCGATTCCGAACGTCGATGCCGATCCGGAGCTCGCCGTGAAGGAAGCGCTGAAGAACTCGAGCGTCATGGAGCAGGGAGCGCTCGACAACGTGCTGGCCAAGCGCCAGCTGAATTCGGCGAAGCTGTCCAACCGCTTCAACGCGTCGATCAGCGCTACGTTCGGTTTCAATCAAACGGCGCCGGTGTTCAGCGAGGCCTATCAGAGTCCGCTGGGACGCCAGGCGCTCTCCGTCGGCGTCAACCTTCCGATGATGCAGTGGGGCGCGGGGCACGCGGACGTTCAAGCGGCGAAGGCCGACGACCAACGCGTCAGCACCAACAACCGCATGCGTACCGACGCGCTGGTCGAAGACGCTCGATTCGCCGCGCTTCAGTTGCAGCAGGCGCAGCGGAACGTGCTGCTCGCGGCGAAGGCCGACACGGTGTCAGTGAAGCAGTTCGAAGTGGCTCGCAACCGCTACATCGTCGGCAAGATCAGCAATACCGACTTGTACAACGCGCAGACGGACAAGGACAACTCGATTGTCGCGCACGTCCAGGCGCTGCGAAACTACTGGACGTCGTTCTATCGCCTTCGGCGCGTCACGCTCTACGACTTCGTGGCCAAGCGCGAGATGGCGGACGTCAAAGGCTGAACTGCCTGAGATGGTGATCGAGGTGTATTGCTTCGAGCTTGCTCCAGTCGCGGCCTGACATCTGGCCGAGCGTATCGGACACGGGCCACGGCCCGTCGAGCGGCCGCGACGTGAACTCGTCGATGAGCGCCAGCAAGCGGCGATGCTGCTCGTCGAACGAATAGTGCTCGCCGGTCACGAGGATCTCCGGCTGGGTCTGCGCGCCCTTCGGCCACTTCATGTTCAAGATAGCCCACTTCACGATCCGCTTGGGCACGAACGGAATGGGCTTGCTGAACCGGATGCGTCCCAACGGCTGCTCGAGGGCCGTGTTCACGTGCCAGAGCATCTGGTCCACGGTCATCTTGCCCCAAAGTCGCTTGGCGTCCGGCGTCAGGCGCTGAACGCGTGAGCGTGTGGAGTCGCGAGTGACGGGGTCGTGGAGAATGGTCATGATGGCTCGAGAGTAAACTGCGAAAAGGCTTTGAAACACAGAGAACACAGAGAACACGGAGGAAGACCGAGTCCACAGTTCATTTGCCACGAGCCCGGACAACCAATTCCTTGGAACTGCCGCTCGGAAGGCTCCGGTGAAAGGCTCTTCTCTGTGTTCTCTGTGTTCTCTGTGTTTCAAGATTTTGCGCTTCTTCACACGGGGCAAGTCTGGCGGCTTGACGATCTGTGGGCCGCGCGCTACCGTTTGAGCCATGATCCGCTTTGGCGCCTACGGCTATTACTACTACTTCGCCCCCTTCACGGGCCGAGGTTGGAGTCGTACGCGCTGAACTGATCCTCGCGTAGACCGATCCCGACGACCCGTGAAAAACTCACGGGTCGTTTTCTTTTTCAGTCCCTTTCAATCCGGCGCCTAGATCCGCCCAGACCCATGATCATCGTGACGAAATCCGACGTAACCGACGCAGAAATCGACCACATCCGCGAGCGTATCGAGTCGCTCGGCATGCGCACCCACCTCTCGCGAGGCGAGCGGCGGACCATCATCGGCTGCATCGGCGACGAATCGCTGCTCGACGAAGTTCCGCTGCGCTCGCTGCCCGGAGTCGAGTCGGTGACGCCGGTGCTCAAGCCGTACAAGCTCGCGTCGCGCGAGTTCGCGGCGGATCGCACGGTGGTGCGCGTCGGCGGGCGGGATGCGCGAGCCGAGTTCGGCGGCCCGGCGATCTCCGTCATCGCGGGGCCATGCTCGGTCGAAGGCCGCGACATGCTGCTTTCAACGGCTCGCGACGTCCGTCAGGCGGGTGCGTCCATGTTGCGCGGCGGTGCGTTCAAGCCGCGGACGTCGCCATACGCCTTCCAGGGACTCGGCGAGCAAGCGCTCCGACTCCTCGTCGAAGTTCGCGCGGCGACCGGGCTGCCCGTCGTCACCGAGGTGATGGACACCCGACAGGTGGATCTCGTCGCCGAGCACGCGGACATGCTGCAGGTCGGCGCGCGCAACATGCAGAACTTCTCGCTGCTCGCCGAGCTCGGACGCGTCCGACGGCCGATCCTGCTCAAGCGCGGATTGTCCGCCACCGTGAAGGAGCTGCTGATGGCCGCCGAGTACATCATGGCCAACGGCAACCACGACGTCGTGTTGTGCGAGCGCGGCATTCGCACCTACGAGACGGCCACGCGCAACACGCTCGACGTCGCGGCGATCCCGGTGCTCAAGCGCGAATCGCACTTGCCGGTGATCGTCGACCCGAGCCACGCCGGAGGCGACGCCGCGCTGGTGGCGCCGCTCGCATTCGCCGCCATCGCCGCGGGCGCCGACGGGTTGATCGTCGAAGTGCATCCCGATCCCGAGCGCGCGCTCTCCGACGGCGATCAGTCGCTCGCGCCGACGGGGTTTGCGTCGCTGATGAAATCCCTCGAGGCGTTCGCCGTCGCGGCCGGCCGCCGCATCGGCGCTCCCGCCGGCGCCCGAGCTGTCGCATGAGCGACGCGTCTCCCTCTGCGTCAGGCGCGGACGAGCGCGAGACCGCGACCACGGAGCTTGCGCGGTGTCGTGAGGAGATCGAGCGCATCGACAACGAGATCGTGTCGCTCCTCTCGCGCCGACTCGCGCTCGGCAAGCGCACCGGCGAGCTGAAACGCGTCGCCGGCTTGCCGATTCTCGATCCGACCCGCGAGGCGGCCGTGATTCGGCGCGTCACGGGTGTCGCGCGGGATGCCGAGCTGCCGACGGAACCGATCCGCGAGATCTTCTGGCAGATCGTCGGCATGTCGCGACGCGTGCAAGAGCAGACGGCGGAGTCGCCGTGACGCGAGGAGGAGAAGACTCCGACGGCCTTTTCAAGAACGCGACGATCGTCGGTCTCGGGTTGATCGGCGGTTCGATCGCGCGCGACCTCGCGGCGATGGGCGTGCGTGTTCGCGGCTACGACGCGGATCGCGAGCAGCTCGATGCCGCCGTCCGCGACGGCATCGTGAGCGATCCGCTCGACAGCGACTTTCGGGGCGCGGAGTCGGACGTCATCGTGCTTGCCGTTCCGGTGGATCAGGCGCCGGCGATGCTGCGCCGACTCGCGGGCGTGGCGCGATCCGCGCGGCTCGTCACCGATGTAGGCAGCACCAAAGCCAGCATCGTCAATGAAGCGCGAGATCTTGGCTTGGAGGGCTGCTTTGTTGGCGCGCATCCCATGGCCGGCGATCATCGATCCGGGTGGGCCGCGTCCCGCCGAAACCTGTTTGCCGACGCGCTGGTGTATCTCTGTCCGGCGTCATCCGCTCGTACGCCCGTCGTCGACGTCGCGATGCAGTTCTGGCGTTCGCTCGGTGCGTCGCCGTGCCTGATGGAAGCCGAGGCGCACGATCGGCACGTCGCCTGGACGAGTCACGTGCCCCATCTGGTCTCGATGGCGCTTGGACTGGCGCTGGCCGGCGCCGGAATCGAGCGTGACGCACTCGGGCCGGGCGGGCGCGACGTGACGCGCCTCGCGGGAAGCTCGCCGGAGATGTGGACGGCGATCGCGTCGGACAATCGCGCCGCGATCGATGAGGCGCTCGCCAGCGCCGAACATGAAGTCGCAGGCTTCAGAGCGGCGCTGAAGAGCGGCGACCAGACGCTGTTGCGCGAGCGCTTTGCCGCCGCGCAAGCATGGTTCGACGGAGGCTCCTCGAAATCCGCACCGAGCTCGACGGCTCCGTTCCCTCGTCCACCGCGTTCACCGCGCTGACCCGTCGCAGAGCTTCCACAGCACTTCGTCGTCGACAACCCGCCAGTCGGAAGGGAAGTCCCAGATCCGACGGATGACTTCGGCGGATTCACAGATCAGACACGTGTCGCGGCGCGCGCCCGGGACGCCGCGCGCGTCCACCTCGCGAACGATCCATTGCCGCCCGCCACGTTGCAGGAGGCGCTCTGTTGAGTGAGTCTCGTATGACACTGATGTCCGCGACGATTGAACAGTGATCGCGTCGCACATCGCAGGCCCGCGCATGCCAAAGAGGCCCTGAATTTCGGTCGAGCAGTAGGTTGTTCGAGCATATTCGACGTCGTTCCGTAGACCACCACGCCTTTGCGCCGTCACCATGCCTGCTCCTGAACTGCTCTATCTCCTGCACGGAGATCCCGCCGAGCTGACCGAGACGCTCGTCGGAATGCGCGTCGCCGACATCGCGGAGTCGTTGCGCGATCTACCGCCGGGCGGCGCCGCCAAAGTGCTCGCCGCGCTGCCGTTCGACCTCGCCGTGCAAGTCTTCGACGAGCCCGAGCTCGACCACCGCTACGAGATCATGCAGCTCATGGAGACGGACGCCGCGGTCGCGTTGATCGAAGCGATGTCCGCCGACCAGCAAGCCGACGTTTTTCGCGAGCTGCACGGCGAAGATCGCGAGCGATTGCTCGAGCGGCTCGACTCCGCGACGCGGCAGTCGCTCAAGCTGCTATTGAAGTATCCCACCGATTCGGCGGGCGGCATCATGACGACGGAAGCGCTGACCGTTCCGTCGGATTGGAGCGTCGCACAGACGCTCGAGTACATCCGTGGGGTCGCGCGCGTGAAGGAGACGGTGTACGTCGTCTACCTCATCGATGCCGAGGAGCGCCTGTGCGGCGTCGTGTCGCTGCGACAGCTGATGCTCGCCGAGCCCACGTTGAACGTGCACGAAGCGGGCGACCGCCGGACGCCGGTCGTGGTTTCACCGCGCACGGACCGTGAGGAGGTGGCTCGTGTCATCGCCAAATACAATCTGCTGGCCGTGCCGGTGGTCGACGAGGCGCGCCATGTCCTTGGCATCGTCACGGTGGACGACGTCATCGACGCGATCGTTCGCGAGCAGACGGAGGACGTGCAGAAGTTCGGCGGCATGGAGGCGCTCGACGCGCCATATATGGAAATCAGCTTCGGGCACATGATCCGCAAGCGCGCGCCCTGGCTCTGCGCGCTGTTTCTCTCCGAGATGCTCACCGCGACGGCGATGCAGCATTTCGAGTCCGTCATCGAGCGGGCCGCCTTGCTGGCGATGTTCATTCCGCTCGTCATGAGCTCGGGCGGCAACTCCGGTTCGCAGGCGACCTCACTGATCATTCGCGCGCTCGCGCTCGGCGAGATCAAGTTGCGCGATTGGTGGCGGATCGCGGTGCGGGAGCTTCCGACGGGTCTGACACTCGGCGTCATACTCGGCGTCGTCGGCTTCGTGCGAATCGTGTTATGGCAGCATATCGGATTCTATGATTACGGCACGCACTATCTCGCGGTCGCGCTCGCCGTCGGACTCGCGTTGGTCGGCATCGTCGGGTTCGGTTCGCTTGCCGGCTCGATGTTGCCCTTCGTGCTTCGCCGACTGGGCTTCGACCCGGCGAGCGCGTCCGCTCCCTTCGTGGCAACATTGGTGGACGTCACGGGATTGGTGATCTACTTCAGCGTGGCGTGGTTGGTGTTACGCGGCACATTGTTGTGACCGCCGACGTCGTGGAACGTTTGAAGCGGGGAGCTGCATCCTTCACGTGTCTCGAGGGTAGGTACCGTCTCTCTCTCCATACCTCACGTGTTCGCACCCAGCATTCGGGGGGGGGCGCTTGCGGCCGTCGTCGCGCTCGCGCTTTTCCTTATTTCGTGTAGCGACTCGACGTCACCGTCGGGTCCGCCGGTTTCAGTTCGCGTCGTCTCCGGCGATGCGCAGTCCGGCGCGGCCGGTCAGAAGCTTCCGACACCGCCACGGTTCGTCGTCGAAGACGCGAACGGCGCCGCCGTGTCCAACGCGCGTTTCACCGTAACGGTGTCCGCGGCAAGCGGATCGATCACCGACGTGCCCGGCAAAACGAGTCGCGGCCCGACGAATGTCGGTACGTGGACGCTTGGGCCCCGAGTCGGCGTCGACACGCTCACGATCGCCGTCGAGGGACTCGCGCCGATCATCGTAACGGCAACGGCGACCGCCGGTCCGGCCGCGACGATTACCACGTCATCGCCGACTGATTTTTCCGCACGGGTTGCCGAATCGCCCACGACCACGCCGCATATTCGCGTGGCCGACGCATTCGGGAATCCGATCGCGGCGACGCAAATTCGCTTGTCACTCACCGGTGGCGGCTCCGTGTCGTCGACGATTACGACAAACGCCAACGGCGAAGCCGATATCACCGACTGGGCGTTCTCGACGCGCGCCGGCTTGAATGTGCTCACGCTGAACGCGGGCAACGCGACCTTGTCGTTGCGGGCCAATCTCGCACCGTCGGATCCAGTGGAGATTGTCGCGGTCGAAGGCAACGGCCAGGCGGCACTCGCCGGGACGGTGCTGAACACGGTTCGGGTGCGCGTGGCGGACCGGTACGGCAACGGCGTTCCCGATCAGCCAATGTCGTTTTCGGTCACGGGAGGCAACGGCTCTCTCGCCTCGACGGCCGCGCAGAGCGGCGCGGACGGCACGGTGACGCTTCCGACGTGGACTGTCGGGAAGTTGGCGCTCCCGCAGACGGTGCGCGTCACGTCAGGAGCGCTGGGGCTCGATCTCGGCGCGACGGTGAAGACGGACTATCACGTCGACGTGCGCTTCTTCGGTCCGGACATGACCGACGATCAGAAGGCATTGTTCACCAATGCCGCGGCGCGCATCAGCGCGATCATCACCGGGCATCTGCCGGACATGAAGCTGACCAACCTCAGCATGTCGGATGCGTGCGGATTCCCCGACCTGCCGACGTTGAACGAGACCGTTCAGGATCTCGTGATTTACGCTTCGGTGCAGAGCATCGACGGCACCGGCAGGATCCTGGCGGAGTCCGGGCCGTGCGTCATGCGACCGGCGTCGAGCAGCGGTCTCACGTCGCTGGGGCTGATGATATTCGATTCGGCCGATCTCGCGTCGATGTCGCAACGCGGAATTCTTCAGGATGTGATCACGCACGAGATGCTGCACGTCGTCGGCATCGGAACCCTTTGGACCGACAAGCAGCTCGTCGCGGCGACGGGTACGCCGTCGGTCGCGTACTACGGCACGCAGGGCCGACAGGGCTGCACGGACGACGGCGGAACGTCAATCTGCGCGAACGCCGTTCCGGTGGAGAACAACGGCGTACCCGGGACGGCGGATGCGCACTGGCGCGAGTCGACGTTCGGCAACGAGTTGATGACGGGCTACGTGAACTTGAACGGAATGCCGCTCAGCGCGATCACCGTTGGCAGTCTGGGTGATCTTGGCTATGTGGTGAACCCGCTCGCCGCGGACGCCTACCGAGTCCCGTCGGGTGCGTTGGGCAATAAGATCCCGACGACGTCGGAAGCGTGGGAGCGGCCGATTCGGCCGAAGCAGTAACGGGGGCGAGGGGCGATGGGCGATGGGCGATGGGCGATGAGTCTGCCTGCGTCAGTGACTACGGCGCCAGACTAGGTAAAGGCTGAACAACATCTTGCTTGCCCGTGTGAGCTGCGACGAGACTCGGATGATGTCGTTCTCAGCGATGAATCCGAGGGCAACAGATACCGCGAGTTGTGTCTCAGCTTCGGCAACCGAGCCGCGGGCAACCGAGACAAATCGGCGGTACTCGCCGGCGCCAAGCCGGTCATGCCCCTCGGCGATGTTTGACGGAATCGAGACCGCCGCCCGACGCAGCTGCGCCGTAAGGCCGAACTTTTCTTCGGCCGGAAACGCCTTCGTGATGCGGTAAATCTCTACCACGATCTCCATGCTGAGCTGCCATGCATCCAGATCGCGGTAGGATCTGATGGGGGTTGGGTTTGATTTCGCCATGTGCGACGATGACAGAAGAGCGTCA
>DATMHK010000010.1:0-12452 GCA_035554995.1 Gemmatimonadaceae bacterium | reverse complement strand
GGCGCGCGCTCGGTGCTCGTGTTCTTGAGGATGCCGGTGTAAGCCTTCGAGAACTCGTCCCAGTGCTGGCGGTCGTCCAGATCTCCCAGGCGAAACTTCCAGTTCTTCGTTTCGTCGACGAGCCGTTCCTCGAGACGTTTGCGCTGCTCGTCACGTGACACGTTCAGCATGAACTTGAGAATGACTGTGCCGTTCTCGACGAGCATTCGCTCGAAGTCGTTGATCTGGCGGTAACGATCGCGGAGCTCCGACTTGTTGAGCTGACCGTGGACACGGGGGACGAGGATGTCTTCGTAGTGCGAGCGGTTGAAGATGCCGATCATCCCGCGCGCCGGCACCTGCGAGTGAATCCGCCAGAGAAAGTCGTGGCGCCGCTCGAGCTCCGTCGGCACACCGAAGCTCGACACGGCGCAGCCCTGTGGGTTCACGGAGGTGAACACTTTGCGGATGGTGCCATCTTTTCCCGACGCGTCGCGTCCCTGCAGCACGATGAGCAGCGCGTATCGCCGGTCGGCGTAGAGCAGCCGTTGGAGCTGAGCGATACGATCGCCCTCCTTTTCGGCGGCGATTTTCACCGAGTGCGGCAGGCGCTTCCTGTGTCGGACGCGCGCGTCGGCGTCGTCGATCTTGATGTCGTCTTCGGATCGAACCGGTTTCAGTTTCATGGGAGTCGAGAGTGGCCCCGAGTATGCGAGCCGCGAAGCCGAAGCACAACCGAGGCGTTACGGGGTATGAGGGTGTGACCAGACGGGCCGCGAGCCGGTTAGGCCGTGTGCAGGACACGAATCCCGATCTATTCAAGCCATGAAAGTCACGAGAACGGTATCCAGCCTTCTGATTGCCGCCGCCGTCGCGGCCTGCGCGCGGCGTGATCCGACGTCGGCGACCCCGTCACGAATCGACAACGTCGCGGCGCTGAACGGCGCGCGTCTCGAGCTGGTCGAAGAAGGCGGCATCGCCGCGTTTTCCACAACGCGTACGGTCCGTCACGACGATCGCGCGTTCACCTTCGTTCGCCGGCACATTTGCTCGGCCAACTGCCCGGCCCCGCTCGACAGCGCGAGCGGAACCCTCTCCGCCACCGCTTCCGACTCGCTGTTCAACATCGTCTGGAACGCGCAGCCGGCGACGCTCAAGGACGACTACGGCGCGACGCAGGGCGGCGCCGACATGATCACCTACACACTCCGCGTCATTTTCGACAGCGGAACAAAGACCATCCGCGCCGATGATGGCACCATGCCCTCGGCGATGCGCAAGATGGTCGACGCCCTCCACGGCATCGTCGCGGCTGGGCGGTAGCAGCTGTCATCCTCCGCGCGCGAGGCGCGCGGAGGATCTACTGTACCATCCTCGAGCTAGAAACAGACCGGCAGAGTCCCGGGTCGGTAGTAGATCCCCGCTCGCTGCGCTCGCGAGGATGACAGCAGCTCTACGGCCGGACCACCGCCGGCGCTCCCGCCTGTACCGGACCATCCTTATTCGCGTCGAGAATCGCGCGCCGTTCCAGCGCCGTCTGGCCGTTCGCGATCCAAGCCGGCGCCGGATCACCCTTGAGATAGTGGCCGAACCACTGGAGAATTCGGCGCTCGTAGTCGAGCTGATTCTCTTTCTTCTGCAACCCGTGTCCTTCGCCCGGATACATCAGCAGCACCACGTTCTTCCCCGCGCGGCGAGCGTAGTTATAGAAGAGTGACGCCTGGCGCGGATCGACCGTGCCGTCGTCCGATCCCGCCTCGAGCAACATCGCCTTCACCGGCATCTTGTCGACCATCGCCAGCGGCGAGTTGTCGATCATCGCCTTCATGTCCTCCCACGGCGCGACCTGCATGCGGAACTGGCCCGTCTCCCAGTGGTCGAACTCCGCGCTGCCGGGCTGCCAGTGAAGCTGGCCGGCGAAGCTGATCATGTCCGTGATGCCGGAGCCGACAACCGTCGTTGCGAACAGCTTGCTGTGTGTGCCCAGGAACGCCGCTTCGTAGCCGCCCTGTGAGTGGCCGACGTGCCCGACGCGCGCCGGATCGACGATGCCTCGCCCCAATACACTACGAACGGCTGCATCTACGGATTGCTGCGTACCGACGCCTGGCTCGCGCGGACGGAAGACGATGTCCGGCATCAGCACGAAGTAGCCGTTCTGCGTGAAGACCGTCGCGTTGTAATAATCGTTCTCGCGCGGCACGATGTAGTTGTGCAGGCCTTGCGTGAGCAGCTCGTACGTATAGACGATCATCGGATACTTCTTCGACGGATCGTAGTTCGCCGGATAATAGAGCAGCGCTTGCAGCGGCACGCCGATCGTGCTGTTGAAGTTGAACATCTCGACCTTGCCCCACGCGTAATCCTTGGCCTGTGGGTTGGTCTCGATGACAGTCTTCGCCGTGGCGACGTCCTTGCCGACGCGCAGCACCGGCGGCGTATCGTAGCGTTGCCGCATGAACGCGATCACCGGCGCGCTGTCGGCGGGCGCGGCGAGAACATAGCTGGTGTCGGCCAACGCGAGACGCTCGACCTTGCCGTCAGTCCCGAGGCGCGCGATGCCGGTCTGCTTGGTTTTCTTCCCGCGCAACGAGATGTATTGCGGCTTCGACAAGTCGAACGCGCGGTCTTGCGGCGGCGCGTTGAACGGAACGAAGCTCGCCAGTCGGTGAACTACGCCCTCTTTGGCGCCCTCAGTTAGTCTCGACCCTCCGCTTCCATCGAGCGCGAGACGCCACACGTCGTAGGTGTCGTACGCGAGAAACGCGTCGCCGCTCTTCGTCCACCCCGGAGGATTGATGATCGACGCCACGTTGTTCGGGTGATCGTCGTCGTGATCGACGAAATCGGCGCGACGGCTCGACGTCAGCGTCGCCGTGAGATTCGTCTTCTTTCCGGTCGGCAGATCGACGGTCCAAAAATCTTTTCCGTCGGACCAGGCGAGCTTGGTACCGGTGGGATCGCCGCCGTAATAGTGCCGCACCTTCTCCAGCACCTTCTTGCGTTCGCCCGTCGACAGGTCCACGACCCACACGTCTTCGTCGTCGCGGCCGAACTTCCAACCCCACGCGTACGGCTTGCGGTCGATCTCCGTCGCGTACTGTCCGCTCTCCCCCCCGAGAATCGCCGACGGCTCGTTCACGTCGGTTCCGATCGCTATGACCTTTTTGTCGCCGATCCGCCACGCCGCGAGCATCGTCGCGCGCAGATCCTGATTCTCGGCGGACTTCTGCTGCGGGAGAAGCCGAACGTCGTTCGTGTGCCAGATCTCGACGTCCGAGACCTTCTCGTCGCTCTTCTTGATCGCGTCGGCGACCGGCTCACGCTTGCGAACGCCGAAGTAGATGATCCGTCCGTCGCGCGACCATAAGGGCCGCCGATAGTCGGCGATCCGCGTTCCCATCGGGAAACCAGTGTTGCCGACGGCAGGATCGAGGCGAAGCGCCGACGATTCGCCGCCGCCCACGTTCGTCCATGCGAGCAACACGTGCGCCGTGTCTTTGTACGTCTTGTCGATGTTCGTGCGCAGCACCGCCAGATCGGTCGACTTCGGCCGCCAGGCGAGCGCGCGGTACTGCGAATTGGATGATTCGAGCACCCGCATCGCACCAGTACGTCCATCGTACAGCTGAACCGCGTTACCGGCGCCGCCGTCCGTGTCGAGCGTCAGCGCGAGCAGCGAGCCCGCATCGGCCCACGCTTGGTCACTCACGTTCGCGAAAGTCAAGCGAACGTTGTTCGCGAGATCCTGTAAGAGCACTTCACTCACCTTCTTTCCTTCGGCCGGGTACCGGGTCATCGAGATGAACCGGCCGTCGGGGCTGAACGCGAAGCTCGTGACGTCGTTCACTGCGATCGTTGCGCCGGTCGCGAGGTTCCGCGCCTCGAACGAGTTGTGCACCGGCTTCTTGTCCTTCGTCAGCCGCTCGCGCTCTTTGGGCGAGACGCCGATCGCGTACGCGACCCATTGACCGGCCGGCGAGAAGGCAGCGCCCGTTCCGTACGCGACGACGATCGTCGTGTCGCGTGAGACGCCGCGGATGCGGAGCTCGTTTTCCTCGCTCGGACGCGCTACGGGCACCGCGATCCAGTCGCCGCGCGGCGACAGGCGCGGCGCGCCGAGTTGCTCCCATTTCCCGTAGTCTTTGGGCGTGATCAACGGCTTAGTCTGCGCCGAAAGCGTCGATGGGATGGAGAGGACGCACGCAACGAGGACTCTGGCAACGATCGTCCGGCTGGTCATACGATTTCCTCGAGAGGGTGGGACCGGTAGGTTGGACAAGATAAAGCCGGGTCTCGCCTCCGCCATCCGTGTCATGGGCACCCACCGCGTCCGAATTCTGACCGTCATCACGGCCATCGCCGCCAGCCTCGTCGTCCTCGTGGCGAGCCGGTCCGCACCGAGCGCGTCCGAGACATTCGCCCGGTTCGTCGACGACTATCTCGACGACTTCGCGCGCCGCCATCCGTCGATCGCCGCCGGGAACGGCATCCACGGCCACGACGACCTGCTCGACGATTTCTCGGCGGCTGCCATCGCCGCCGAAATCACGAAGCTCGAGGAGGAGCGCGCCTTCCTCTCAGCGAAGATCGATACGACGAGCCTCACGCTCGACGAGCGCGTCGACCGCCGCATCCTGCTCGGCATCATCGACGGCTGGCTCCTCGAACAGCAGACCCTGGCGAACTGGCGGAGAAATCCCATGCAGTACGGCTCCGCACTCGCCGACGGCATTCACGATCTGATGACCAAGGAGAGCGCGCCGGCGCCGGTACGGATGCGGTACATCATCGCCAAGCTGCGAGCCGCCCCGAAGCTCATCGCCGCGGCGCGCGCGAACATTCAAAACCCGCCGCGGCTCTTCGCCGAGCGCGGCGCGGCGATGATGCGCGGCGCCGCCGAGATGTTGGGCAAAGACCTCGACCTCGCCTTCGCTGCCGAACCGAATGCCCGGCTTCGCGACTCGCTGCGCCGCGCCGCCGACGCGGTGATCCCGATCGTGAATGCGTACGCGACCTATCTCGAGCGAGACGTGGCGCCGCGCGCGACGGGCGACTTTACGATCGGCGCCGTCAATCTCGCGCGACGCTATCGCGCCGAGGAGATGATCGACACACCGCTCGATCAGCTCGTCGCCATCGGTGAGCGCGAGCTGCGCGCGCAGCAGGCGGCGTTTCGGGCCGCGGCCGAGCGACTGGCCCCGGGCAAGGATCCTGTCGCCACTTGGGTGTCAGTCCGGCGTATCCATCCGCCGATGGGCGGCGTAGTCGGGGCGACGCAGGCCATCGTCGATTCGCTGACGAGCTTCGTGTCGTCGCGCGGAATCGCCTCGGTCCCGCGCGGCGAGCGCGTCGTCGTCGCCCCCGCGCTGCCGTTCGACCTCGGCTTCGCATCCATGCACGCGTCGCCGCCGCTCGAGCCCAAGCCGGTGAAGAGCATCTTCTATATCACCGACGCGCGTCCCGACATGCCCGCGCAGCAGCGCGAAGAATGGCTCGAGCGCTACAACTACGCGTCGCTCTCGAACACTGCCGCGCACGAAGCGATGCCCGGCCACTGGCTGCACTCGACCTATATGCGCAAGACGCCGGGCAAGGTCCGTCGCATCTGGATCGGTTTGAATTCATTCCCTCAGCCGTCGTCGGGCCAGGACGGCTGGGCCCATTATGCGGAGCAATTAGTACTCGACGAAGGATACGACCATGACGACCCAAGACTTCGACTCGCCCAACTGAGCGACGCACTCACACGCATCTGCCGCCTTCTGTCGGGGATCAAGGTCCACACCAAGAGCTGGACGCTCGCCGACGCGCAACGATGCTTCGAGAAAGAGGCATACGTTGCCGCCCCGGCGGCCAAGCGCGAGGCCGAGCGTTCCGCCTACGATCCGACCTACGGCGGCTACTTTCTCGGCAAGCGCGCCATTCTCAAGCTGCGAACGGACTATGCGGCGCGTCTTGGCTCGAAGTTCAACCTTCGCGACTTCCACGAGCGATTCATGACGAACGGCATCGCGCCGATCAAGGCGCAACGCATGCTGCTGCTCCCCGGCGACACGTCGTCGGTCATCGACTGATGCCTGCGCGTCGAGTCGTCCGTGGTCGCAAGGTACGCGTCGGCGTGCTGGGCGCCGGTGCCTGGGCGGAGTTCGCGCACCTGCCCGGATATAAGCGCGACCCGCGTTGCGAGCTCGTCGCAATCGCCGATCCGGTTGCCGATCGCGCCAAGGCCTTCGCCGAGAAGTTCGGGATCCCCGCCTGGTACGATTCGCACGAACCGCTCATCGCGCGCGACGACATCGATCTCGTGGATGTCTGCACGCCGAGCGCGACACACTTCGATTTGGCCTGGTCGGCGCTCGAGCACGGGAAGCACGTGCTCAGCGAGAAGCCCGTGGCGTACGACTACAAGGACACGCTTCGCGCGGCCGAGCTGGCCCGCCGGCAAGGCGTGAAGACCAAGCTCGGTTTCACGTTTCGCTACAGCCCGGCGATGCAATACATGAAGGAGCTGATCGACGACGGCTACGTCGGTACACCATTCATCTTCAACGGCTACGAGCAGAACTCGCAGTGGCTGGATCCGCAGACACCGCTCCGCCAGGTCGATCATCTCGCGGATCAATCACAGATCCAGGTCTCGTCGCTCGAAGGCTATGGCGCGCCGATCATGGATCTCGCCCACCTGTTCATGGGCAGCAGGTTCAGTGAAGTCGTCGGCACAATGACGAACTTCGTTCCCGAGCGCATCGTCCGCGCCACGGGAACGATGATGCGCATGAACATCGACGACGGCGACATCTTCATCGGCAATTTCACCAGCGGCGCGTTCGGGTCGATCCAGACGAGCTTCGTCACGGTCGGGAACTATCCTGGCCTCGAGGCCCGGGTGTACGGCAGCAAGGGCGCGCTGATCTGCCGGCTCGTCGAGGAGAACGGGATCTGCGAATCACTCAAGGGCGCCACCAAGGACCAGGTCGAGTTTCGTGAGCTCGATGTTCCCGCGCGATTGTATCCGCCCGGCGGCAGCCGCACCGAATCGTGGCGCTCATCGTTCTACGCGAACCTCGTCAGCTCATTCATCAGCGAAGTCACGAGCGACGACGACGACAATCCGGGCAATTTCGTCGACGGCGCGCACGTGCAGGAGCTCATCAACGCCGTCGAGCTGTCGTTCCGCGAGAAGCGCTGGGTGTCGATTCCACTCGACTCGGCGACTCGGCCGGGTGCCCGCTTGCGGGCAGATGGCGACTCGGCGGCTGGGTGATCGATCCCGTCGGCGACTTCTTCGATCACTACTACCGTCGGCGTCCGGTGAACGCGACGTTCACCGGCATACACGAATACGACGGCGAGTTGCCGGATTGGTCGCCAAGCGGCCTCGCGGCGACGGACGCGGAAATGCGCGACATCAGATCGCGGCTCGCGGAACGCGAGCCGGTTCCATCGATTGCGGCGGCGTACCGACACGACGCCAATCTGCTCGACGCCGAGTTGATTCGCGGCTTCTGCGCGATCCAGGCGAGTGAGCACGCGGGGTTTCATGGTCCGCGTAGAAATCCAGGGCTATGGACCGGCGAGGGCGTCTTCTCCGTCATCTCGCTGATGATTCGCGACTTCGCGCCGCTCGCGGATCGCGTCGCGGCAGCGACGAACCGCATGAATGCGCTGCCGGGTTTTCTCATCCAGGCACGCGAGACGCTCGGCGACGCACCGTTACCAGCCGCATGGACCACGAAGGCACAGCGGGACTGCGACGGCGCCGCGATCTTGTTTCGCCGCGGCGTCGCGAGTTGGCTCGAATCCGGCTCATTGTCGGCGGGCGACCGCGCTGTAACGCTCGCCGCCGCGGATCGCGCGCTCAAAGCTTTCCAAGATTTCAACGCTTGGATCGCGGCACGACCGTCCGCGCCGCAGCCGGCCCTGGCCTGCGGTACGACGCACTACGACCTGCTGCTGCGCGACGGACATCAATGCGTCCAGTCGCGCCTCGAGCTGCTCCGCCAAGCACGGTCGTCACTCGACGACGAATGTGGCAGGCTCGACGAGATGGCCGCCGAGGCGTGTGGGTCGTGGTCCGAGGTGCAGAACGCGCTGGCAAACGACCATCCGTCGCCGGAGCAGTATCTCGAGACGTTCAACGCGGAATGGCGCGCCTGCCGGCAGACCGCCATCGACGAAAACATGGTCTCCTGGCCCGACTGGCCGCTCCGCTACGACGAGATTCCCGCGTTCACTCGCGACGCGGCCCCGTTTCTCTACTACCTCTTTTATCGCTCACCCGCTCCGTTCGATCCGCAAAACGAATACGTCTACGCCGTCACGCCCCTCCCGCCTAATGACGCCACACCGCACCTTCGCGCCTGGAATCGCAGCGTCATTCGGTTGAATCACGTCTTCCATCACGGCGGCGTCGGACATCACGTGCAAAACGCGCACGCCTATCGCCAAACGAGATCGCGCATCGGGCGGATTGCCGCCGTCGATTGCGCGAGTCGCATCGGGATGTTCTGCGGCGGGACGATGGCCGAAGGCTGGGCGTGCTACGCGACCGGCTTGATGGGCGAGGCCGGCGCGCTCACGCCGCTCGAGCTGGTGGCCGAGCAACACTCGCGGGTCCGGCAGCTCGCGCGCGCTGTTGTCGATCTCTCCTTTCACGCCGGCGAGATGTCGTTCGACGAAGCCGTCGCAACGTTCGTCGACCGCGCCGGCATCCCGCCGTCGGTCGCGGCCGCCGAGGTCGTGAAGTGCTCGATGTTCCCCGGGACGCCTGTCATGTACTGGCTCGGCACACGCTCGATCCTCGAGCTGCGAGAAGCCACGCGCATGCGGGCCGGTGCGAGCTTCTCAATGAGGCATTTTCACGACGAGCTTCTCGGCTACGGATCCATTCCCGTGCCGATGATCGCCCGCATGATGTCGGAGCGCGCCGCGTGAGGCTCAGAGTCGTTGCCGCCGTCCTGCTGCTCGGCTGCGTTGGAAGGACCGACTCTGGACCGTCGAACGACCTTCTCGTCGTCGGCTATGATCGCGAGCCTGACACGATGAACCGCTACGCAACGCACATCCTCGAGGACATTCAGAGCTGCGTGATCGAGGGGCTCGTCACGACCGACGAACGGATGAACGTCGTGCCCGTGTTGGCGGCTACGGTGCCGACCGTCGCGAACGGCGGCGTGGTCATGCGTCCCGACGGTGGGATGGACGTCACCTGGAAGCTCAGACCCGGCGTGAAGTGGCACGACGGCCGACCGCACACGTCCGCCGACGTCAAGTTCACGGCCGACGCGATTCTCAAGGGCGATTGGAAACCGGAGAGCACCGACGGCTTCGATCGCATTTCATCGGTGGACACACCGGACTCACTGACCGCCGTCGTGCACTACAAGGAGCCGTACGCGCCGTATCAACTGCAGTTCCTGCGCGGCACGCTGCCCAAACACGTACTCGATGGTCGGGATATCGACAAGGCGAACGACTACAATCGAAGTCCGCTCGGTACGGGGCCCTACCGCGTCGTCGAATGGCAGACCGGCGAATATGTGTTGCTCGAGCGCGTGCCGCACTATTGGCGCGGCGATGAGTATCCCAAGATCAAGCGGCTGCTCTTCCGGTTCGTGACGAACGCGACGACGCGCATCAACCAACTGAAGGCCGGCGAGGTTCACCTCGTCGCGCTCGTGCCGTGGGACAAGGTCCGCGAGATCAAGACGCTCCCGAACGTGCGCCTCAATCAAGTGCTCGGCAACGGCTACGAGCATGTGACGTTGAACGAACGTCATTTCCCGCCCTTCGCCGACGTGCGCGTGCGCCGCGCCCTCGCGCACGCGATCGACCGCAGCCTCATCATCCGCACGATTCTCGACTCACTCGTCTCGCCGGTGAACGGTCCGATCCAGCCGATGTCGTGGGCGTACGAGCCGAACGTCGCTACCTATCCCTTCAGCCCCGACTCGGCGAATCGACTCCTCGACGAGGCGGGCTGGCGGCGCGGGCCCGATGGCACGCGTGCGAAGGACGGAAAGCCGCTCGCGTTCACGCTGATCACGCAGGCCGGGTTCACGATTCGCGAGAACGTGGCGCAGGCGATTCAGCGCCAGCTCGCCGATGTCGGCGTGAAGATGCAGGTGAGGCTGCTCGACGGCACTGCCATAAGCCCTGTCTGGTTCAGCGGCGACTTCGACGCGATGTTGCACTGGTGGCAGTCCGGCGCCGACCCGGAGATCACGACGTTTTTCGCCGCCGACAAATCGCCTCCGGCGGGTCGAAACATCGATTACATCAAGGACGCCGAGCTCACCAAGCTGCTGTACGCATCGGATCGCGCCATCGATCAGGCAAAGCGTGCGGACCTTCTGAAGCAGGCGCAGCGCCGCGTCGCCGAACTGATTCCGGAGATCTTTTTGTACAACACGTCGAAGCTCGACGCGGTGCCGGCGACGCTACGCAACTTCAAGGGCAATCCCACCAACGCCGGCCCATTCTGGAATGTCCACGAATGGGAGCTTCAGCCGGCCCGGTAGCCCATAGATGTTCGTCATCCGCCGCGTCGCGCAGATCATCCCGTTGCTGATTGTTGTCTCACTCCTCGTCTTCGCGTTGATCCACGCGGCGCCCGGCGGGCCGCTCTCGCTTTACCTCGACAACCCGAACGTTCGTCCGCAGGACATCGAGCGCCTTCGCCGGCAGATGGGCCTCGATCAGTCGCTGGTCGCGCAGTATGTGTCCTGGGCAACGGCGTTCGCGCGCGGCGAGTGGGGCTTCAGTTACGCCGACGGACGGCCGGTGGCCGCGCGCCTTCTCGAGCGCGTTCCGGCCACGCTGCAGCTCATCGGGATCTCGACGCTGCTCGCCGTCGTCGTTTCGCTCGTCGTCGGTGTGGCATCGGCCGTCCGCCGCGGCGTCGATCGCGCCGCGACGATCGCCACGGTCGCCGGGATCTCACTCCCCGTGTTCTGGTTCGGCCTCGTGCTGCAGCTCTTGTTCGCCAACACGCTGCACTGGCTGCCGTCGTCGGGTCGCGCGTCGTTCGCCGGCGGTGGTCTGGGCGACCGCGTCGCGCACTTGGTGCTTCCCGTCATCGTGCTCGCCGCCGCGCACGCCGCCGGGTGGTCTCGATATCTCCGCAGCTCGATGCGCGGCGCGCTCGAGCAGCCATTCATCGCGGCTGCTCGCGCGCGCGGTGTGAGCGACGCTCGCCTCGCCACGCGACATGCGCTGCGGAACGCGCTCCTGCCCTTCGCCACTGTCGTGCTGCTCGACGCGTCGATCATGGCGTCCGGCGCGGTCGTCACGGAGAGCGTCTTCGCTTGGCCCGGCGTCGGCAGCCTGTTCACCGAAGCGTTGGCCAAGCGCGACTACACCGTCCTCATGGCCTTCCTCATGTGCGGATCGGCAGCCGTCGCGCTTCTCAGTCTCGTCGCCGACGTCGCCGTCCATGCGCTCGACCCGCGCACGCGCGAGGTGGCCTCGCTGTGATGGGCGCTCTGCTCCGCCGTCATCGAGCGGCCGTCGTGCCTGGTGCCATCCTCGTTGCCCTGCTCGTTCTCGCCGTGCTCGCGCCGCTCGTCGCACCATACGCGTTCGATGCGCTCGATCTCGCGCGCCGCCGCGGCGCGCCCTCGCTTCATCACCTCTTGGGCACCGACGAGCTCGGGCGCGATCTGCTCACGCGCATTCTTTATGGCGCGCGCATCTCGCTCGCCATCGGCCTCGTGTCCGCGGCCTTGAGCGCGGCGATCGGTGTAACCGTCGGGGCGGCCGCCGGATTCGCCGGCGGCATCGTCGACGCGGCCCTCATGCGCTTCACCGACGCGATGCTCTCCGTGCCGCGACTCCCACTGCTCATGATCGCCGCCGCCGTGCTCGAGCCCAGCGTACCCGTTCTCATCGCGCTCGTTGGTCTCGTCGGATGGATGGAGACGGCACGCGTCGTTCGCGCCGAGGTCCAGTCGATCGCGGCGCGAGACTTCGTCACCGCCGCACGGGCGACCGGCGCCCGCACGCCGCGCATCGTGCTTCGCCACATCCTTCCCGGCGTCGTACCGACCATCGCCGTCGCGCTCACGCTGGCCGTCGGCCGCGGGATTCTTCTCGAGAGTGCGCTCAGCTTTTTCGGCGTCGGCGTGCAGCCGCCCACGGCGAGCTGGGGCAACATGCTCTACCAGGCACAGACGACGATGAGCAGCGAACCGTGGCTCGGGATCTTTCCCGGCGCGTTCATCTTCCTCACGGTGCTCTGCTGCAATCTTCTTGCGACCGCCGTCGAACCGCGTCTCGCCGCCTCGCGACCGTTGCGCCGCTAGCGAAACCAGTCTGTCAGTATTCGCGATCCCGGTCCACGACGCGCGCCGGCACCTGGCCACGCTCGATCTCGTCGAGGCACTCGAGGAAACCTTCCACCGCGCCTTCCGCCGTCGTGAGACCAGAGATGTGCGGTGAGATCATGACGCGTCGGTCGTCCCAGAGCGGCG
>DATMHK010000009.1:0-5995 GCA_035554995.1 Gemmatimonadaceae bacterium | reverse complement strand
CGGCCACTTCTACACCGCCGCGTGGTCGCCCGACGGCAAGCGGATCATGTTCCATGACACGAACCTCAAGCTGTGGGTCGTCGACGTCGCGACGGGCCAAGCGAAGGTCGTCGGCAGCGATCCGTGGATGGTGCCGCAGCGTACCATGAATCCCTCGTGGTCCCCTGATGGAAAATGGATAGCGTACGCGAAGCACCTCAATTCGCTCTACAAAGCGATCCAGGTCGTGAACGTCGAGACGGGCGTATCGAAGCAGGTGACCGACGGTCTCGCCGACGCGATCACGCCGGCGTGGGACGCGAGCGGCAAGTACCTGTGGTTCCTCGCGTCGACCGACTTCGGTCTGCGCTCGCAGTGGCTCGACATGACGAACAACGATCATATCGAGAACTTCGGACTCTATGCGGTGGTGCTGCGCAAGAACGATCCGTCGCCGTTCCTGCCGGAGAGCGATGAAGAGGGCGTTGCTGCTGCCGGTGGCGGGCGCGGTGGACGTGCCGGCGGCGGCGGTGGCGGAGCCGCGGGAGCGGCGGCTGGTGACAGCACGGGCGGCGGTGCGGTGGAGCGGCCAGCGGCGCCGCGCGCGGCGATGCCGAACGTGCAGATCGACTTTGATGGATTGCAGCATCGCATCCTCACCGTGCCGGGAATTCCGGAGCACCAGTACTCGAACCTCAAGACGGGCGTCGCCGGCATGGTGTACTTCCTCGAGGCGGGTGCTGGTGGCGGCGGTCGAGGCGGCGCAGGCGGCGGAGGGACGCTGCACAGATACTCGCTGCGCGACCGTCGCGATGCGCAGTTCGTGACGGGTGCGTCCGACTACGACGTGAGCGCGGATGGACACAAGCTCGTCTATCGCGCGGGCGGCGGCGCTGGTGGCGGCGGCCGGGGACGCGGTGGCGCGGGCGGAGCGGGTGGCGGTCCGGGGCTCTTCCTCGTTGACGCCGACCGAAATCCGCCACAGGCGGGACAGGGGCGTCTCAATGCCGACCTTCGCTCCTTCGTCGATCCCAAAGCGGAGTTCAAGCAGATCTTCGACGAGGCGTGGCGCAACCAGCGCGACTATCTCTACGTCACGAACGAGCACGGCGCCGATTGGCCGAGGATCAGGCAGATGTACTCGCAGTATCTGCCGTACGTGAACCACCGCGCCGATTTGAACTATCTCATCGACATGATGGGCGCCGAGGTGTCGATCGGCCACTCGTACGTGCGCGGCGGCGACATGCCCGACGTTCCCGCCGCGGTGCCGGGCGGCCTACTCGGCGCCGACTTCGCGATCGAGAACGGACGTTATCGCATCACGAAGATCTACGATGAGGAGAATTGGAATCCGGATCTCCGCGCGCCGCTCGCCGCGCCGGGCGTGGACGTGCGCGTCGGCGACTACATCCTGGCGATCAACGGACAGGAGCTGAAGGCGCCCGACAACATCTATCGCCTGCTCGACGGCACCGCGAACAAGCAGACGGCGCTGGTCGTCAACGCGACGCCCGTGATGGACGGCGCTCGTCACGCGACCGTCGTCCCGGTGGCGACCGAGCAGAACTTGCGCACGCGCGCGTGGGTCGAGAACAACCGGCGGGTAGTTGACTCGTTGTCGCACGGCCAGCTCGCGTATGTCTACCTGCCGAACACCGGCGCACCGGGCTACACGAGCTTCAACCGCTACTACTTCGCGCAGCAGGACAAGAAGGGCGCGGTGATTGATGAGAGGTACAATGGTGGTGGTCAGGCCGCGGACTACATCATCGACGTCCTGCAGCGCGATTTCGACGGCTACTTCAACAACGTGGCCGGCGATCGGATGCCGTTCACCAGTCCGGCGGCCGGCATCTGGGGACCGAAGGTGATGATCATCAACGAAATGGCGGGATCGGGCGGCGATCTCATGCCGTACATGTTCCGCTATCGGAAGATTGGAACCCTCGTCGGTAAGCGGACGTGGGGCGGTCTCGTGCACACTGCGGACACGCCGCCGTTCGTCGATGGCGGCTCAGCGATCGCGCCGCGCGGAGGATTTTTCGCGCGCGACGGGAAATGGGCGGTGGAGAACGAGGGTGTAGCGCCGGACATCGACGTCGAGAACACGCCGAAAGAAGTGATCGGCGGCCACGATCCGCAGCTCGAGAAGGCGGTGGAGGAAGCGTTGAAGCAGCTCCAAGCGCACCCGGTGGAACGCGCGACGAAGGAGCCGCCGCCGCCGACCTGGGGTAAGCGCATCAAGCCACCCATGCATTGATCGCCTGATGGTGGGGGAGCGGCCGTCAGAGCTTGATTCGCTCGAGCTTTGGCGGCCGTTTGCCGTGTCGGACTGCACCGACGACCCGTTCGTACTCCAACTCCTTCCCCAATCGAGCGTGGCGGAGCAAAAGTCCGCCTCGACTCATGTCGCCTCGGCCTACGAAGGTCGATGGAAAAAGCAAACGCTCACCGAACACGGCCGCGAGGGTGTCGCAGTATTTGCCGGTCGCGATGCTGCCGAGAAGCACGACCGAGGCATCGTCTCCGATCTGACGTGCGAGCTCCTGAGCGTGCTGCCTGAGCGGCGCGATATACCGTTCGCCCGCTGTTGCCAGATCGACATTTGAAAACGCTAACAAGTCCTCGCGCGTGACCGGAGTATTCGCGCTGACCAGGCCGCGATCGGTCGTGATGACGTACCCACCCGCCGGCTCACCGAACGCCGTCGCGTACGCGAGCTTGCCACGGAAATAGAGGCCGCTCAGAAAGGCGAAGACCTCGCCAATCGGAGCGCCACCCGGCGCGCGAACGCGCTGCGCCAGCTCGAACCTCGCCGCAGGATTCAACAACATCTTGGCACGCTTGCCATCGCATCGCGCCGGCGACAGCAGGAAGACACGACTCATGCGGAGAAGTCTACACTCCGTCGCCCCGTCGCCCCGTCGCCCCGTCGCCCCGTCGGCCGTCGCCCGTCGCCCGTCGCCCACCGCCCACCGCCCATTAACGTGACAATCCGGTCATTAGCTCCTACAATACGGCGAAACCCGCCGAGCCCGCCATACGTTATTTTCGGTGGACGGCTCAACCTCCCGTCTCGAGGTGATCGTCGGTGCAGCTTACGATTCTCGTTCTCAATCTCGTCTACGCCGCCCTCGGTGTGGTCTTGATGTACGTGAGCTACCGGATCATCGACCGGCTCACGCCCGAGGTGGATTTTCCGGCGGAGCTCAAGCGCGGCAACATCGCGGTCGCGATCTTCATCGCCGCGCTGTTCATCTCCATCGCCCTCATCGTGGGGCGCGCGATCAGCTGACGATGCGCATCGTTGTTGTCACGGCTGCGCTGTTGCTGTCGACGTCCCTCGCGCGCGCGCAGGATTCGACGGCACGCGGCACGCTCGCCAAGGCGACAGACGTCTTCGAGCGCGCCGCCACCGCGCGCGCGGCGAAGAAGGTGAGCGAGCGCTACGACCCGGCGTTTCGCAAATACACGAAGCGATACTTCGGTCCCGCCTTCGACTGGCGCTACTTCAAGGCGCAGGGCTTCGCCGAGAGTGGGCTCAAGCCAAACGCGACGAGCTGGGTCGGCGCTCGCGGCGTGATGCAGCTCATGCCGTCGACGTATCAGGAAATCACGTCGCGCCGCCCGGAGTTCGGCCCGATCGATCAACCCGAGTGGAACATCGCCGCGGGCATCATGCACGACCGTTACTTGTGGAGCCTCTGGCTCAACACGGTTCCCGACGACGAACGCCATCGATTCATGTTCGCGAGCTACAATGCCGGCGAAGGCACGATCAACCGCGCGTTCGCCGTGGCCAAATCGAAGGGCAGCCAGCCCGCGTGGTCGAGCATCGAGCTGATCGCGCCCACCGTCCAACGGTGGCGCTATCTGGAGACGCTCGGCTACGTGCGGCGGATCGATTCGACGTACGCACGGCTCGTGGGCGTTCGGTGAGCACGGCTCCGTGAGCGCGAATCGCGTGAGTGTCGGAGTCGACGTGTAGTAGGTCTCAGGTCCCAGGTCTGAGGTCTCAGGTGTAACAGCAGTGGCGCAGTTTCAACCTGAGACCCGAGACCAGTGACCCGAGACCTACAGACCCGACACCTCGCGGATCGCCATTAACGCGCGACTCCCGCTACACGGGCAGTTCAATCGACTCGCTCTGTTTGGAGAAAAACCTCGGCCCACTCTCCGTCACGTGCAGACAGTCCTCCAGACGGATGCCGAACTCGCCGTAGATCACGATCGTCGGCTCGTCGCTGAAGCACATGCCGGATTGGATCTTCGTCGTGTTTCCCTTCACGAAGTTCGTCCACTCGTGGCCATCCAGACCGATGCCGTGACCGGTGCGGTGAGGGAGACCAGGAGTCTTGTAGCCCGGACCGAATCCCGCGTCGGTGATCACTTTGCGCGCGGCGGCGTCGACTGATTCGCAGGTCGCGCCAACTTTCGCCGCGGCGAACGCGGCGTTCTGCGCTTTCTTCTCGGTCTCCCACACGTCGCGCATGCGCTGCGTCGGCTTGCCGAAGACCGTCGTGCGCGTGATGTCGGACGTGTAGCCCTCGATGGTGCAACCGGCGTCGATCAGCACGACGTCGTTCTCGCGCAGCTTTTGCGGCTGAACGCTGCCGTGCGGGAACGCCGTGTACTTCCCGAAGATGACGAGTGCGCCGTCGGCGGTGCCGCCGCGCTTTCGCGTCGCCGCGGCGACGTTCGCGCCTAGCTCCTGGTTCGTCATCCCTTCCTTCATCGACTTGAACCCGTCGGCGATCGCCTGCAGCGTGATGTCGTTGGCGCGCTGCATCAGCGCAATCTCGGCCGGCGACTTGATCATGCGACAGCCGGCGGTGACCGGCGTCGCAGTGACGTACTGCGCGCTGGAAAGACGCTGGCGCACACCATCGAAGATGAAAAAGCGAACGCGCTCCTCGAAGCCGACCTTGCCGTTCGCCGCCCCGCGATCGCGCAAAATGCCGGCGATCACTTCGTATGGGCTTTCGTCTTCCTGCCAGACGCGAACGTCGTTTGAGAATTTGATCAACTCGCGGGCACGCTGCTCTTCGAAGGCGGGCGTGACCCACGCGAGCTCGCCCTTTGCCGGAATGACGACCCCGAACGTTCGCTCGCTGTTGCCCCAGCGAACGCCGGTGTAGTAGAACATGCTCGTGCCACCCTCGAGGAACATGGCGGCGATCCCGTTGTCGGTCATCAATCGTCGCGCCTTCTCGATGCGCGCGCGACGTTCGTCGTCGGTGATCGCCGGCGGAGCGCTCTGGGATTCAATCGACGTAGCTTCGAGCGACGCCGCGCTGACCTCCGCGCCGGCAAGCGCTGGACGACTGATGGCGAGCGTGCCGGCCGCACCGGCAGACACACGAACGAACGAGCGGCGATCCATGACGACTCCGGGAGCTCGGGTGGAATCGCAATGGTATCCTTTCGTTGCTTCCCCGGCAAATCAACCGCCAGCGGGGTCAGACCCCATTTTGAAACTGGGGTCTGACCCCATCGGGCCTCTATGGTACTGCGCGCAGTGCCTTGATCAACTGGATCTGGCCGGCGTGATAAACGGCGTGGCAGGCGATACCTAGCACGAGATCGAACTGCGCCCGTCCGTCGAGCGGCGATGCTAGCGCACCCGACGCGATGTCGGCGACGACGCCTGCCAAACGCTGCTGCGTCGTGTCCAACGTCGAGAGAACTGCCTCCCAAGTCAGCGATTTGCCGGAGAGCTCGAACCAGTCGCTGCCCTCGACCGCGAACGTGCCCGGATCCGTTCCCGTCAGTTGGCCGATCACCGAGTGCGCGCAAAAGGCATGGTGCAGCGCGACTTCCGCGATGTTGTGGCGGCCGGAAGCAGGACGCCAAAAAGCCGTAGTGTCTGATACGTCAGCGACCGCCGCTCTGAGATCGGCGCCGTGCCACGCACCCGGCCCATATCCCTCGTCCAGCAGCCGTGAGAGAATGCTCGAATCTATGTTTGTCGGGATGCTTGTCTTCGTTGCTACGCTAGTCACGTTCCCCTCGG
>DATMHK010000008.1:0-6418 GCA_035554995.1 Gemmatimonadaceae bacterium | reverse complement strand
GAGCCGGAGAAGTGCATCCGGTTCACGCCGACCGACGTCTCGGTGAGGATGCCGAACCCGAAGTAACTCGAGTGGCGACCCTGGACGCCGCCGTAATAGTTGCTGCGCTCGCCGCTGTGCGCGGGCAGCTCGGTCGTGGTGATGCCCGATGGATCCTGCCGGCTCCACGAACCGTTGAACGTCAGGTTGAACGCCTGGCCGGTCGTCGACGACGGCGGGGTGAAGTCGATCGTTCCAAAGAGACTGGCCTGATCGCTCAACCGAGCATTGGGAATCCCGCCGACGGTCGCCGGTACGTGCGAGCGGTCGAGGATGCTGAGCAAGCGGCTGACCGAGTCGCGGGCGAGTCCGGCCGTCTGAAGGCCCAACGCGTCCGTGTTGAGCAAACTGTGAAGATCCTGCGATCGGCGTCCGGCCTGATATGCGACGGAGAAGAACGCCTTGTCGGTCCGGATGGGCCCGGAAAGGAGGCCGCCGATAGACAGGTTGCGATACTGCTGGCCGAGCGAGCGGGCGGCGGCGTCGGTCCACTGCATTTGCGGCGCGTCGACGTTGAGGCTCGTCGAGCGAATGATGTAGTTGTTCCCGCCCCGCGACCGCACGTTGAGCAAGCCGCCGCTGAAGTTGCCGCGCGAAACATCGTAGGGGCTGGTGGCGAGCGAGGTGGAGACGTTCGCGTCGCGCGGCAGATTCGAGCCGCCGAACGCCATGCCATTGAGCGTCGTCGCGTTCTGATCCGGCGATAGGCCGAGGACCGAGAAGCCGGACGGTGAGCCGTCGGCGCCTGGGATCAGCTGCACACCGGGCAGTGATGCCGCGAGGGCGGCGAGATCTCCCATCTGGTCCGCGGACACCGGGTTTCCGGTCACGCTGCGCTCGCTGCCGCTGATGTCCGGGAGATCGTTTCGCCCCACGCGCTGCCGGTCGGCGTTCACCTTCATGGCGTCGAGCTGCGCGGCGACGCGCTGGAGCCTTGCGTCGGCGACGAGAATCTCCTGGTCGCCGGTGCGTTTGACCTCGAACCGTTTGGTGGCGAAGCCGAGCGCCGCGATGTTGACGAAGTAGTCGCCCTCGTCGCCGGGGAAGGTGACGGTATAGCGCCCACTTTTGTCGGTGCGGGCACTGCGCGAGACGTTGCCGGACAGCGACGTCACGGTGACCGTCGCGCGTTCGATCGGAAGGCTGTCCGGTCCCGTGATCCGACCGCGGATCACGTCCGTTTGCGCGAACAATGAGCTGGGATGCGTGATCGCGGCGAAGCCAACCGCGAACGCGACCGAAAGAAGTCGACGTAAACGCACTGAGAGGTCCGAGTTAATGGGGTAGGGACGGCCGACCAAAACGTTTGGAGCCTACGGATACTCAGACTGCGACCGACTGCCAACGTGTGGATCCACGGGCTTAGAGTCGGGCGAGGTTGGAAAGGGTTTACTGCGACGTGCCAATCTATCTGGTGTACAGCTCCGCGGCCGGGAACCTATCTCATGGCGGGTTGCGGCGGGCACCGGTACAATTGCGCGCCATGCTCGCGGCGAATCATCCTCGCTGCTACATCGACGTGAATCGCTGGGAAACGCCATGACGCCGGACGGCGAGGGCGCGGAGCAACCGGATTTCGTGGTGTCCGATGGCCGGGGGCGCACGGCCACGCCGGCGGTTACCGCCGCCGTCGTGCCCGCCCTCCGCGGAATGGGTTTTCAGGTGTCGGTGAACGACCCCTACACGGGCGGAACGATCGTGAAGCGCCTCGGCGCGCCCGACCGCGGAGTGCACAGCGTGCAGATCGAGATCAACCGCGCGCTTTACCTTGACGAGAAGGCGGTGGAAAAGCGCGAAGGATTCGGCGCGCTCACCCAGCGTCTCGAGCAGCTGACAAGGAATTTGACAGCACTCTAAAGAGGAGACGTGCCGCAGATCACCAAGGGCCTGTGCGGCCAGCCCTAGGCTGGGCTCGCCTGAATTCGCCAGTTTGGGGCTCGTTGGACTGTCACACCTTTTCCCCTCCCCCGAGCCCCCTATGCGTCGCTTCCTCCTTCTCGGTTTGGCGTCGGTTGCCGTAGCCTGCTCGTCACCGCGAGACAAGGCCCGCGCCGATAGCGCACAAGCGCTTGCGACCCAGCAGCGCGTTCTCATGGACAAGCTCACCTCGCAGCGTGACTCCGTGTCGCAGCTGCTCGGCGACGCGAACGTCTTTATCGGCCACATCGACAAATCCATCTCCCGCGTGAGGGGCCTCGGTCCCGCGGCGGCCAGGAAGGGCACAGAGAGCGGTCTCGAAGACCAGCTCCGTGCGCGCAAGGACATGCTGCGCCGCGTCGACGCGCTGGTCGAGCGCGCGCGAGAAACGGCCGGAGAAGTTACGGCTCTCAAGAAGCGCCAGGCCGAGCTGCTCGCGGACAACGCGAAGCTTGGCGAAGAGAACAAGGCGCTCAAGGATTCTCTCGCTGCGAATGAACAACGAATCGCGTCGATGATGTCGAGCATCGAACAGCAGGCGCAGACGATCGCGCTGCTTCAGTCGCGACTCGATGACCTCGGCAAGGACCTGGCGGCCGTCCAAACGGCGTACGCCAAGGCCTACTACGTGATCGGTACCGAGGACGATCTCATTAAAAAGGGCGTCATCGTGAAGGAAGGCGGAGCGAACCTGCTGATCAAGCGAGTGGGGCGCACGCTCGTTCCGGCGCGAGAGCTCCCGGTGGATGCGTTCAGTCCGATCGATACGAGAGAGGTGCATCGAATCGAGATGCCGGATACGACGAGGAACTACCAGATCGTGTCGCGGCAGAGCCTGGACGACGCGAAGGTCGCGGTGCGCGAGGGCAACCGATTCCGTGGGCCGCTCGAGATCGCGGAAGCCGAGAAGTTCTGGTCGCCGTCCAAGTACCTGATCATCGTGCAGCGGTAAACGCACGGGCGCGATAGGGCGCCGCTGTCATCCTGAGCCCTTCGTCGCTGGCGCGACTCGAGGGCAGGCTTCGCGAAGGACCTACCGTCCAAAACTGGGTACCAGTTAAGGACGATAGGTCCTTCCTCGCTTGCGCTCCTCAGGCTGACAGCGCAAGGGGGCCGGCACTTCCCTAAATCAGTGCCACTCGTCAACATCCCCTTCTAGCCCAGCGTAACCAACGAGCGAGTTGTTCGCCCGTCGGTTCCCCTATTTCCCGCCCTGCCGTGCCTTCAGCGACAAAGACGTCCAAACCCCGCACGACATTCACGCCTGATACTGCCGCGTCCGGTTCGCCGGTCGCTCAGCGCGTGCTGCCGATGCTCATCCTGCTTTTCGTCGGAAGTGGCTGCGCCGCTTTGATTTATGAAATCGTATGGTTTCAGCTGCTCAGCTTGATCATCGGGTCGTCGGCGGTGTCGATGGGTGTGCTGCTCGGGACGTTCATGGGCGGCATGTGTATCGGCAGTCTCTTCCTTTCTCGATACGTCTCCAGCCGCCAGCACCCGCTGCGTGTTTACGCCTACCTCGAGCTGGCGATCGCGGCTTTTGGGTTGCTCGTGCTGTGGGGTCTCCCATATGTCGGCGGGCTGTATTTCGCGTTCGCCTTGCACGGCATGGCGGACCTGCTTCTTCGCGGACTCTTCTGCGCCATCTGTCTGCTCCCGCCCACGATCCTGATGGGCGCGACGCTGCCGGCGATCGCACGCTGGGTTCAGACCACGCGCGAGGGCGTGTCGTGGTTGGGCTTCTTCTACGGCGGCAACATCGCTGGCGCGGTGCTCGGCTGCGTGCTCGCCGGGTTCTATTTGCTCCGCGATCACGACATGGCCTTCGCGACGTATGTCGCGGTCGTCATCGACGTCGCCGTGGCGGCGGCTGGTCTGGCGCTCGCGAAGTCGACCTTCTATCACGGCGCCGAGGAACCGGAAACGTCGCAGTCGGCGGAGCCAATGGTCCCGAAAGGCGCCTGGCCGGTGCTTATCACCATCGGAATCTCGGGCGCGACGGCGCTCGCCGCTGAAGCGGTGTGGACGCGGCTTCTTTCGCTTCTTCTCGGCGCGACGACGTACACCTTCTCGCTCATTCTCGCCGCGTTCCTGCTCGGCCTCGGCGCCGGCAGCAGCGCCGGTGCGGCACTCGCGCGCAACGTGAAGAATCCCCGGTTCGCGCTCGGCGTCTGTCAGTTGCTGCTCACCGTGACGATCGGTTGGGCGGCGTACGCGATGACGTCAATGCTTCCGTATTGGCCGGTGAGCCCGGGCTTGGCGCTCAAGCCGAGCTATACGTTCCAGATCGACCTCGTGCGCTGCCTGTGGTCGGTGTTGCCGGCGGCGGTGCTGTGGGGAGCGAGCTTCCCGCTCGCGCTCGCGGCTGTTGGCCGTGACGCGAAGGATCCGGCGCGGCTCGTTGGTGTGACGTACGCGGCGAACACGGTTGGCGGAATCATCGGCGCCTTGTTCGGCAGCCTGTTGATCATTGCCTGGCTTGGAACACAGGCGTCGCAGCGCATCCTCATCGGGCTCGCCGCGATCAGCGCCATCGTCGCGCTCGTGCCGTTTGCGTCCGACGCGGCGGAGAAAGCGGTCGCCGGTTCGCGGAAGCTCGGCTGGGGATTGGCGGCGGTTGTCCTTGCCGGTCTGTTGATCAAGTCTGTTCCGCCGGTGCCGCCGCTGCTCGTCGGCTACGGCCGCTGGTTCGCGACGCGGCTCGACAATCAGAATGACTTCATCTACATGGGTGAAGGTGTGACGGCGTCGGTTGCTGTTTCGCAGCTCTCGAATGGCGTGTTGAACTATCACAATGCGGGTAAGGTGCAGGCGTCGAGCGAGCCGCAGGACATGCGACTCCAGCGCATGCTTGGCCACCTCACGACGTTGCTTCCGCCGAAGCCGAACTCGGTGCTCGTCATCGGTTGCGGCGCCGGCGTGACCGCCGGCGCTGTCAGCATCGACCCGGCGCTGCAGAGCGAGACAATCGCGGAGATCGAGCCGCTCGTGCCGAAGGTCGTGTCGAAGTACTTCGGCGCGCACAACTTCAACGTCGTGACGAACCCGAAGGTGCACGTCGAGATCGACGACGCGCGCCACTTCATTCTCACGACCAAACAGAAGTTCGACGCGGTCACGTCCGATCCGCTCGATCCATGGGTGAAGGGCGCGGCGACGCTCTACACGAAGGAATTCTTCGACGTCGTGAAGGAGCATCTCAATCCGGGCGGCGTCGTGACGCTCTTTGTGCAGCTCTACGAGAGCAGCCCGGAAGCGGTGAAGAGCGAGATCGCGACGTTCTTCGCGGCGTTCCCGAACGGCGTCGTGTTCGGCAACACGAACAACGGCTCCGGCTATGATCTGGTCCTCGTCGGTCAGAACGGCGGCACGATGAAGATCAACGTCGATTCGATCGAGGCGCGTCTGGCGAGCCCGCAGTACGCTCAGGTCGCGCAGTCGCTCCGCGAGATTGGCATCAACTCGGCGACGGAGTTGTTCGCGAACTTCGCCGGCACCGAACCGATGCTCCGCCCGTGGCTTGCCGACGCGCAGATCAACCGCGATCGAAACCTTCGGCTGCAGTTCCTCGCCGGTCTTGGCCTGAACCGTTACGAGCAGGGCCCGATCTACAGCCAGATGCTGCAGTATCGCCGGTATCCGGAAGGCTTGTTCGAGGCGAGCCCCGAGAGATTGGCGCAGATTCGGATGGCCGTGGGCGGGCCGTAAAGCACGAGTGCATGAGCAGGTGAGAACAGGCGGCGCCGAAAGGCGCCGCTTTTCTTTCGGGCCAGCTAGCTTCCCCGCGTGCCAGACACGCACATCCACAAGGGCACTCCCGAGTTCCGCTCGATCACGCTCGGCATGTTCGCGGCGGGTTTCGCGACGTTCGCGCTCCTGTATTGCGTGCAGCCGCTCATGCCCGTCTTTGCGCGCGAGTTCGGGGTGAGTGCGGCGGCGAGCAGTTTGCCACTCTCGCTCACGACGGGTTTTCTCGCGCCGGCGATGATCATCGCCGGCGCGTTTTCCGAATCTCGCGGGCGCACTCAGATGATGGTTGGGTCGTTGCTCGCGTCGGCGGTGTTGATGCTGCTGTCCGCCTTCTCGCCGCGGTGGAGCGTGCTGCTCGTGCTGCGGACACTTGCCGGAATCACCTTCGCCGGGCTGCCGGCTGTCTCGATGGCCTATCTGAGCGAAGAGATTCATCCGACGTCGATCGGGCTCGCGATGGGGCTGTCGATCGGCGGAAATGGACTTGGTGGAATGATTGGGCGATTGCTCACGGCGTTGATCGCTGACCTGTTGTCGTGGCGATACGCGCTCGGCGCAATCGGGCTGTTGGGGGTGACGGCGGCGATCGTGGCGTGGAAGACGCTGCCACCGTCGCGACACTTTGCGGCGCGACGGCTCGAGCCGACGGCGTTGTACCGTTTGTTCTGGATGCAGCTCCGGAATCCGCGGCTCGTCGGTCTGTACGCGCTCG
>DATMHK010000007.1:0-4243 GCA_035554995.1 Gemmatimonadaceae bacterium | reverse complement strand
GCACGCGACATCGAGCACGCGCTCGCCCGCTTGGAGTCCCGCGCCGGCCACGAGATCGACGGCAAAGGGACGGCCGATTGATGGGACGAAGTACCGTTCGTAATTCTCCGCCGCGTTGCGGCTGAACGTCGTGTCGTACGCGGCTCGCGTTCCCTCGGCGATCGTCATGCGGCCTCCATGGTGTGAGTCACGGCCGGACGATAGCGGACGTCCCTTTTTCACCGCTTCGGTGATGCTGCCTATCCGTGAGAGCTCACGGTGTGGGTACTTCTACCCACGCTCAGAGGAGATGATGTCGATAAGCGTACGCCGTGGCCGCCGAGCGGGACGGCAACTCGAGCTTGAGGAGGATGTTGCTGACGTGACGATCGACCGTGCGCTCGCTGATCGAGAGCTCCTCGGCGATCGCGCGATTCGTCTTGCCCTTCGCCACGAGATCGATCACCTGGAGCTGGCGCGGCGTCAGGACCTGGTCGGGAGCGTCGCGACGCGGTTGACGCAGCGCGTCGACGCGCTTCACATCGGGACCGGCGCCGAGTCGATTGAACACGCTCCGTGCCGTCTCGAGCTCGAGCTCCGCCGCGGCGGCATCGCCGGCTTGTCGGCATGCTTGCGCCAACAGCACGCGCACGCGTGCCGCTTCGTACGGAGCGCCGAGCTCCTGCCATAGCGTCCACGACTCACGCAAGTGGGCGAGGGCCGTCGGTACGTTGCCTTCGGCCAAACACACCGCGCCCGACGCCTCCGCGGCGAGCGCCCGCGACGCCGGCGCGTAGTATGGCTCGGCGAGGCGTTCGAGCTCGTCGGCGGCCACACGCGCGGTCGCGACGTCACCCGTGGCGATGAGGATCTCGACGGCGGCGCGCAGGATCGTCGCGCGGGACGCGTTGCTCTGCCGCTCGCTCATCAATCGATGGACCGCGTTTGCGGCAACCTCCGGGTGGCCCTGCGCAAGCTGTAGCAGCACCAGACCCGGCTCGGGCAATTGGCCGTACTCATTGGCTCGCCGATACGCTGCTTCAGCCTGCGGCAAGTTGCCTCGCAGGCGGTGGAGCTCACCGAGCTCGTAGAATGCGGCGCCGGCCGGGTACTTGAACGGATTCCGATACGCGACCGAGTACTCGCACGCCCGCTCGGCCTCGACCAATGCGTCGGGCCATTCGCCGCTCAACCGAAGCGTTTCGACGTGGTGCACGAGGCATTTTCCTCGAAACATCGTCGCGTTCGGTTGCGTCGCGGCCCAGCGAAGCAGCGCCGACGTCCACGCCCGCGCACGGTCGAAGTCGAAGAGCAAGTAGCATCCGTCGATGACCGCGCAGCACACTACACCAACCGCGATCGGCGACACGTCGTCGACCGTCACCGCGACCATGATCTCGTCGAACAGCGCGGCCGCGTCGGCGAACCGACCGCGTCGCGCCTGAAGCTGCGCCAAGGCGAGCCCACTGAAGATCATGAGATCGGCGTCGCCGAACCGTCGCGCGAGCTCGGCGGCGCGATGTGCCGCGAGCTCCGCGGCGTCGATCTCGCCCTGAAGGAGATGCTGCCGCGAGGCGAGCACGGACAAGAGTCCGAACGCGGCCGACTCCTGCACGGACTCGAGGCTACGCAGCGCGCGCGCCAACCAGCCGCTTCCGCGCGCCCGTTCTCCGCGAGTGAAGAGATCGAGAACTAGCCAGAACGCCGCTCGCCCGGCCCGCTGAGGATCGCCGGCGCGCAGGCTCTCGGCGTGCGCGCGTTCCCAGAGCGCCTCGCTCTCCGCCTCGTTCCCGCTCAAGTAAGCCGCGGTCGCGTCGCGCTCGAGATCATCCAGGCGCGCCAAGGTGGGCGTCTCGCGCGATTCGGCATCCATGCGGCAATGCTGCGCGAGTGACCACCTGCTCGCAAGGTCGCTCCTCTCGACGGCTCCGCGCAGTGGGATCAGGGGCGCGTGCTCGTGAATGCGATGCTCGATCCGTCAGGCGAAATCGCGAGGTCGTACGCGTCGCCGAGGAACGGCCTGACCGTTGGGGAGCGGAGATCGATTATGGCTGTCGTGTTGAACACATTGAACGCAATGTGGAACCCATCCGGCCACCACACGGCTTTGGCGCGAGACGCGATCGTGCAATCGCGACAAATGGTCCGGGGCTCACCGCCATCGGCATTGGTGATCACGAGCGCCTGACCACCCCAGCTGTAGACTAGCTCCTTCCCGTCGGGTGACCACGCGGGTTCAGCCTCGTAATTTCGCGAGCCATGCGAAACGCGGTGCAGGCCTGAGCCGTCGGCGTTCATTACGTAAACCTGGGACGGCACCTCGCCGGCATCGTCTAGCGTTTGGAAGGCGATACGCGTTCCGTCGGGTGACCACGCGGGCTTTCCCGGCCCGAGCAGCGCTTCGGAGTTGAATCCGCGCGGCAGCAATAGAGATTGGTCCGTCCCATCGGCGTTTATGATCTCGAGGCCATTGTCATCGGTGAAGAGTATCCTCTTACCGTCGGGTGACCACGATCCCCAACGACCCCGAGCAAGCGTTCTCAGTCCAGTTCCGTCTGTGTTGATGACGTAAAGCGAACCAAGAATAGGCGTCTCCATGTTAGAAAAACCGCGATGATACAGGAGCTGGCGACCATCCGGCGACCACGCCGCGCCGTCGCCAACAGCGACGTTGCGCCAGTTCGTGCCGTCGGCATCTGCGATGAAGATGCGCGCGACCGGATCCGCCGGACTCGAAGGTTTCGGCGAGACAGGTTCAGTGGGTCCGGCGGGCGTCACCGGCGTAGCGGGCGATGGAGTCCGATCGGTCGAATCGCGGCATGCGCTGACAGCGACAAGTAGGGTCGCGACGAATCCTGCGGCGTAACGGACGAAGTGCGCAGGTCGGGCGTTGCAGTCGAGCATGTGCACTCCACTTCGGGGGAGCCGCAACAGCTCGGTCGGCGTCGATCGGGCCTTACTGCCTTTACAAATATGATGGATCTGATGACAACGCCAGAGTCAAATCATATCTGATCTCCCCGAGGTCGGCGTCATCGTCCGGCTGCAGGAACTACACGCGAAACTGTTGCCGAGGCGGGCCGTAAGAATCTCAGTTCTTCCTTGGGCCCGATGAAAGCCGCGATGTGCATTGCGTACGGCGACCTCACGGACGCCGTTCGAATCGTTGATGTCGCGCCGCCCCCCCCCGTTCCGGCGGCCGGCGAGGTCTTGGTCGCCGTTCGCGCTGCGTCCGTCAACATCTCCGATCTCGCCTTCCTGCGTGGCCGGCCGTTGGCCGCTCGGCTCGTGACCGGATGGCGCCGTCCCAAGCCGACGATATTGGGTCACGATTTCGCCGGCGTAATCACGGCGGTCGGCGCGGGCGTCTCTGATTTCGAGGAGGGGCAAGCGGTCTTCGGGGTTTGCAAGGGCAGCTGTGCCGAATATGCGTGCGCCGCGACGATCCGCCTCGCTCACAAGCCGGCCGAGCTCACCTTCGAGGAAGCCGCGGCCCTTCCCGTCGCCGGCCTCACGGCGCTCCAAGGTCTGCGCGACATCGGACGGCTGAGCGAAGGCGATCGCGTTCTCATCACCGGCGCGTCGAGCGGAGTCGGAACGTTCGCCGTCCAGATCGCGAAAGCACTCGGGGGTCATGTCACCGCGGTCTGCGGTCGAACGAGTGTGGACGCGGTACGATCGCTCGGTCCGCAAGCGCTGATCAACCGGGACGAAGAGGATTACGCGGCGCGAAGCGATCGGTACGACCTGTTCTTCGACCTTGCTGGAGATCGTTCGCTCGGCGTGTGCAGGGGGCTCCTGACCGCGCGTGGCCGATACGTCGGCGCCGGTGTCCTGGCGATCCAGGACTCGGTAATGAGCGTTCTCTCACGCGTTGCATCCTTGTGGGCGCGATCGCGAGTCGCCAAGCAGCCCTTGAGCATGTACATGGCAAGGGTGAAGCCGAACGATCTCGCGACGCTCGCCGCGCTGGCGGCCAGCGGCCAAGTGCGACCGGTCATCGACAAAGTGTTTTCGCTCGATCGGGCCGGCGAAGCCTATGCGTACCTTGCGGCACGGCACGCGCATGGAAAGATCGCGGTTCGAATCGGGTGAAGGTCGGGGGCCGGTCCGCGGAGACTGGTCTTTGCTTGACAGGCCATCGCCAACAGCTATAAGGTAGGGCTCTCTCAATCAGTAGCCGGGCAAAACCGGACAGCTGCACTCCCCGACGCAGTGGAGGCGCACACCATGCGACGACAAGTCGCCGGCGTCCTGTCGACCA
>DATMHK010000006.1:0-4177 GCA_035554995.1 Gemmatimonadaceae bacterium | reverse complement strand
GTCCCCGGTCACGACGAGCGCGATTTTGAGTTCGCCACCGCGTTTGATCTTCCGATCGTTCGCGTCGTGGCCGGTCCGGAGATCGTGGACTCGCACGCGGCGCTCGAGGTCGCGTACACCGAGACGGACGGGGCGCGCCTGGTGAACTCCGGGGAGTTCACCGGTCTTCCGGTGAACGACGCAAAAGTCGCCGTCTCCGATTGGCTCGCCGCGCACGGTCACGGCCGCGGCGTCGTGAACTATCGGCTGCACGACTGGTGCATCTCGCGCCAGCGCTACTGGGGCCCCCCGATTCCGATCGTCTACTGCGACCAATGCGGCACGGTACCCGTTCCCGAATCGGATCTGCCGGTCGAGCTGCCGTACGTGGAGGACTTCCGGCCCGGCGACGACGGCGTGTCGCCCCTGGCGCGCGTGGAGTCGTGGTACCGCGTCGCGTGTCCGTCATGCGGCGGCAGCGCGCGGCGCGAGACCGACGTCTCGGACACCTTCCTCGACAGTGCGTGGTATTTCCTGCGCTACCCGAGCTCCGACGTCGACAACGAGCCGTTCGATCCGGCGCTCACGCGAAAGTGGCTGCCTGTGACATCGTACATCGGCGGCAACGAGCACGCGGTGTTACACCTTTTATATTCGCGTTTCATCACAATGGTGCTTCGTGACGCCGGGCATATCGATTTCGAGGAGCCGTATCGTCGCTTCCGTGCCCACGGCACGATCGTGCGCGACGGCGCCAAGATGTCGAAGAGCCGCGGCAACGTCGTGAACCCGGACGAATACGTCGAGAAATGGGGAGCGGACACCTTCCGCACCTACCTGATGTTCCTCGGGCCGTACGAGGAAGGCGGCGACTTCCGTGATCAGAGCATCGCCGGTGTGCGGCGTTTCCTCGATCGCCTGTGGTCAACCATGCTCGGGGCGTCGAGCAACGGCTCTCCGGACCCGCAGGTGATGCGCAAGCTGCACCAAACGATCAAGAAGGTTTCCGAGGACATCCCCGCGCTCAGCTACAACACCGCGATCGCGGCGATGATGGAGTACATGAACGTCGTCCGCCGCGGCGAGCGCGACGTTCATCGGAACGAAGTGCTTCCGCTCGTTCAAATGGTGTCGCCCTTTGCGCCGCACATCGCTGAAGAGCTATGGGAACGTACAGCCGGTGCCGAGGGGAGCGTCTTTGAAGCGGGCTGGCCGGTGTACGATCCGGCGCTCGCGGCAGAAGAGCTGATTACGATGGCCGTTCAAGTGAACGGCAAGACGCGCGGCACGATTCAGGTCGCGCCCGACGCCACGCAGGAGATCGCGTTCGCCGCGGCGATGGCCGAGGCGAGTATTTCCAAGTTCGTCACGGGCGAGCCAAAGAAGATCATCTTCGTCCCGCGGCGTTTGCTTAACATCGTAGCGTAGCCATCGCCCATCGCCCATCGCCCATCGCCCATCGCCCAAAGTCACGCCACCAACTTGGAGAGCCACTCGCCGACGAAGTAGCCCACGCCGGCGACGCCAAGTCCGACGACGAACATGTCGAGGCCCGAGCGAAACACGCTCCGGCCGGTGAACACCGATCGCGCCGCGCCGACGATCCAGTGCGACGCCATCGAAATCACGAAGGCGATGACGACGGCGGTGCGGCCCGATGTGATCAGGAAGGGAAAGACCGGGATCAGCGCGCCGATCGCCGTGGCGAGGCCGGTCACCCACCCTTCGCGGAGCGGCGACATGTGCGGATCGCCGATGCCGAGCTCCTCCTGCACTTGTTCATCGAGCATGCGCTCGGGGTCGGCCATGACTTCGGTGGCCAGCGCATGCGCCGAGTCGGCCGACATGCCCTTCGCCTCGTAGATCAGCGCGAGCTCGTCGCGCTCGACTTCGGGCATAAGCGCGATCTCATCGCGCTCCATGGCAATCTCGTTGGCATAGACTTCCTGCTCGCTTTTCGCCGCCAGGTACCCACTCGACCCCATGGAAAGCGCGTCGGCGATCAGACCCGCCACGCCGGCGACGATCACCGTGTGATGCGCCGACTGCGACGACGCGCCGATCACGCCGGCGACGAGACCGAAGTTCGCCGTCAGTCCGTCGTTGAATCCGTACACGACGTTGCGCAGAAAGCCGCCGGACTCGGTGCGATGCCACGGCTCGCCCGTCTTTCCAGAAATGGAATTGAGCGTCGCCGCGTGCTCAGCCGATTCGCGCGCCAGCTTGAGTGACTCGTCGGCGCCCGGAGCGCCGCGCTGCGTGCGGCGGTGCATGTCGAGATAGCCCTTGACCTCACGTCCTTCCTCGGCGAGCAGCATGGGAAGGAGAAAGCCGGGGCCGAATAGCTTGCCGAACGCCGCGAGCAGCCGCGTGCGAGCGCTGGGGTTGAAGCGCCCGGGATCGCGGCCGTGTTCGCGCAACAGCCTGGCCCAGATCTCGACGTGCCGATCCTCGACCTCGGCCAAGCGCCGATAGAGGTCGCTCTTGCGCGCGTCGGGTTCGGCGTTGGCGAGGAGCCGGTACAGGTACGCGGCGTCCGCCTCGTCCTGCCAGTGATGCTCGAATGCGTGCAGGTCGGGTCCGGCCGGAGCGCTCATGACAGGAAGCTAGGCGGGATCGCGCTCGGGGCGATAGCGGTGTGCGTGTGGTAAACCCTTTCCGAGCTCGGCGTGACTGATTCGTCGGACACCCAACGAATCGATGAGGTCAGCATGCGTTATTTGAAGCTTCTCCCGCTCACTGCCGCCGCGTTGAGCACCGTCGCCGTGGCGCAGACGCCGAGAGTGTATCGGCTGGAACCGAGCCTTGCGCCCATGTTCGGGCAGTCGTTCACGAACGAGCCGCGCGCCGTGATTGGCGTGACGACGTCAGGTTCCGCGAACAGCCGCGACACACTTGGCGTGCTCGTGAGCTCGGTGCGAACCGGTAGCCCCGCCGAGAAAGCCGGCATCGAAGAGGGCAACCGGATCTCGTCGATCAACGCCGTGAGCCTTCGCCTGTCGTCGGCTGACGTCGGCGACTACGACATGGCGAACGTCATGACGCGACGCTTGACGCGCGAGCTGGACAAGCTGCACCCCGGCGACGAAGTCGAGCTGCGCGTATACGCGAATGGACAGAGCAAGGCCGTGAAGGTGAAGACGGTCGCGCCGGAGGATTTATACGAGGCAATGACGCCGATTCGGCGTGACGCCGAGCGCCCGACGCTTGGACTGCGGCTCGCGTCCACGGGAAGTCCGCGCGATTCGATCGGCGTCTTCGTGATCGCCGTCGACGAAGCCGGGCCGGCCGCCAAGGCGGGCATCGAGGAGGGCAGCCGAATTGCTTCGATCAACGGCGTCGACGTGCGCGGCAAGAACTCCGAGGACGATGACCTTTTCATCTTCCGCTCGAGCAGCATCAACCGCTTCGAGCGTGAGATCAACAAGCTCAAGCCTGGCGACGACGCGACGCTGCGCGTCGTCTATAACGGCCAAGCGCGAAACGTCACCGTGAAGGTGGCGCGGGCGAGCGACCTACCGCGCCGGCGAGGCTCGATGACGATCATCGGCGGCGGCGACCTGGTCGCGCTGCCCTCGGTCTCGGCGAACGTGCACATCGACGGAGAGCGCATCAACGAAACGGTTCGTCGCGCCATGGAGACCGCGCGCGCGACGACGAACGGCGCGCTGGCCGGTGTGGGGAGGGCGATGGCGGGGTTCGGGGGGAACAGGGTGAGTTGGTAGAGCAGTAGGGAGCGCGGCCTGACGGCCTGGGAGCACGCTCGCTAACGCTCGCTGGGAGCAGGTTCGCTTCGCTCGCTGGATGGAATAACGAAGGGGCGCCGACAGGCGCCCTTTCTGTTTTCGCAGCAGTTGCACCCAGCGCGGCGTCAGCCGCGCGTGCTCCAGGGCGCGCAAGCGCCTGTGCCCCCGGCGAGCAGCGCGAGCGTGCCCCCAGCGAGCGCAGCGAGCGTCAGAATTCTACCTGCGCCCCCAGCTCGACGACCCGGTTCGGTGGTATGCCAAAGAACTCCGTCGCCGAGCGAGCGTTGCGCGACATGATGACGAAAAGCTTCTTGCGCCACCGAGCCATGCGCGGGAGGCCCGCATCGTCTGGAGCACGGCGTGCGTCGGGTTTGCGTTCGCCGTTGGCGATGATGATTCGCTCGCGCCCGAGATAGAACGTCGTGTCGTTCGGCCGGGCCTTCACGCCGGAC
>DATMHK010000005.1:0-2050 GCA_035554995.1 Gemmatimonadaceae bacterium | reverse complement strand
GGAAGTACACGTCGAACTTCACGCCGAACGCTTGCAGATCGCGATCTTGTTCCTTGCGCAGCTCGCGTACCGCGAAACGCCGCACGGCGTCGAGGTCGTCGGCGTTCGGATCCGTCGAATGTTCGTCGATGTAGCGCTGCGCGAGCTCGACGATGTATTCGCCGTGATATCCGCCCTCGGGCAGTGCCGCGGCTGCGCCGCCCAACTGTCGCACTCTGGCTTGCACGCTCGTCGCCAGATTCATGATCTGCGCGCCGGCATCGTTGTAATAGAACTCTCGCGTCACGCGCCAGCCGGTCGCCGAGAGCAAGGAGCTGATCGCGTCGCCAATCGCCGCCTGGCGGCCATGACCGACATGGAGCGGACCCGTGGGGTTCGCCGACACGAACTCCACGTTCACGGGACACGACTGCCCCGCGCTCGAGTGTCCGTACGCCGCGTCAGCGACGATCAGCCCGCGCAATCCCTCCGCGAATACATCCGCCGCGACCCGAAAGTTGATGAACCCCGGGCCCGCGATGTCCGCGCTCTTGATTCCGGCACGGGAATGATCGAGACGCTCGATGATCGCCGCCGCGAGATCGCGCGGCTTGAGTCCGAGTTTCTTCGCCAGCACCATCGCGAGGTTGGTCGCCCAATCCCCGAACGCAGGATCGCGCGGACGTTCGAGAATCGGCTCCACGTCGGCGGGCGCGCCAAGGGAGTGCGCGGCGCGAGACAGCTCCGCGCGAAGCAGATCGGTGTCGGCCATCAGGATTCGCCCTTTCCCGTCGACGACGAACCCGTCGAGCCGCTGCCCGTCGACGTGCTCTTGGCGTCCGGCTTCTTGTCGGACGACGAGGACGACTCGCTTGGCTTCGATTCCGTCGGCTTCGAATCGCTGGACGAGACTTCGCCGCCCTCCTTCTTGGAGGAACTGGCCGGCTCGCTATTTCGATGCGCGTTCTTGCCGTAGTCGGTGAGGTAGAATCCCGAACCTTTGAAGACGAGTCCGGCTCCGCCCGTCAGACGACGCGTTGCGATCTTCCCGCACTCAGGGCACGGCAGTTCGGACGCCGAATCGCTGATCTTGCGGTAGAAATGCTCGAAGTCGTGTCCTTCTGGGCAGCGGTACTCGTAAGTCGGCATTTGGCTGAGACTTAGACCATGGGATCGAATCCAGTAAGCTAGGCGTGCCGACCCCTCCGTTCAAGGGACGACACCGCTTACGCCGGTCGATACTCGCCCCAGGTGGCGCGAAGCGCGTCGGCGATCTCGCCAACTGTCGCTCGCGCCCGCACCGCGTCGATGATCAGTTCGACGAGCGGTGCGCGTGCGCCGCCCTCCACGTATGGGGAAGCTGCCGCACGGAGCGCCGACAGCGCGGCGTCGACCTTCGTCGCATCTCGCTTGGAACGCACCGCCGAGACGCGCGCCCGCTGATCGCGCTCCAGCTCGGAGTAGTCGGGGCCCGGGATGACCAGTGGCGGCGCATCGTCGGCGTACTTGTTCACACCGACGATCACCGACTCGCCGTTCTCGACGCGCATCTGAAATTCGTACGCGCTTCGTGCGATCTCTTCCTGAAAGAATGAGGCGCCGATCGCGGCCGCGGCTCCGCCCAACGCATCCACCTTCTCGATCAACTCCAGCGCGCAACGCTCCAGCGTGTTCGTCAGATGCTCGACATAGTACGATCCGCCGAGTGGATCCGCCGTCAGCGCGACGCCCGATTCGTTGGCGATGATCTGCTGTGTACGGAGCGCCAGCGTCGCCGCCTCGGCCGTCGGAAGGGCGAGCGCCTCGTCGTACCCGTTCGTATGCAGCGACTGCGTGCCGCCGAGCACGGCGGCGAGCGCCTGGACGGCCACGCGAACGATGTTGTTCTGTGGTTGCTGCGCCTGCAGGGTGACGCCGCCAGTCTGCGTGTGAAAGCGGAGCCGCGCGCTCGCGTCGTTCGCGCCGAATCGGTCGCGCATGAGCCGCGCGTACAACCGACGCGCCGCGCGAAACTTGGCGACTTCCTCGAACAGGTCGTTGTGCGCCGCGAAGAAGAACGAGAGCCGCGGCG
>DATMHK010000004.1:0-35229 GCA_035554995.1 Gemmatimonadaceae bacterium | reverse complement strand
GTCGAGCGAGCCGCCAGTCCCGGATATTTCTCATCGATTGGTCTGCCGGTGCTGCGAGGTCGGGCCTTTACCTCGGCGGATGCGGATTACGGGTATCTCGTCATCGTGAACCAGGCCTTTGCCGACCAGATGTTCCCCGGCGTAGATCCGATCGGAAAACGCTTCGCCGAGCCGAACCACACCGTTCAGAATGACGCGCGCTACGTCTGGCTCACCATCGTCGGCGTCGTCGGCAACACGCGGTACGACGGACTCGATAGCGATATGAGCCCTGCGTACTATCACCCGATGCTCGACGAAAAATCCGTAGGTGGCGCGGTCGTCATCCGAGCGCGCCGAGACGTCGAAGCGCTGGAGCAGCCGGTCGTCCGCATCATAAAGACGCTCGCGCCGTCGGCGGCGATCGAGAACGTGAAGACGATCAAGCAGATCAAGGACGAGGGCGTCGCGCCGCGGCGGCTCAATGCGGCGCTGCTCTCGTCGTTTGGTTTGCTCGCGGTGCTCATCGCCGCCGTCGGCATCGCGGGCGTACTGGCGTTCGCCGTGAGTGCACGCACGAACGAGATCGGGATCCGTATGAGTCTCGGAGCTGACGCGGCGCGGATTCAGCGGATGATCCTTACCGAGGGCGGCACCCTCGTTGTCCTCGGGTTGGTCGGCGGCGGCGCGTTGGCGTTCGCCGCGGCGAACGTGATTCGGGGATTGCTATACGGAATTGCGCCACACGATCCAATGACGTTCGCGGGCGTCTCGGCATTGATGGCGGCGATTGGGATCGGAGCGTGCTGGATCCCGGCGGCGCGGGCGGCGCGGATCGACCCGGCGATCACAATGCGCGCGGAGCAGTAGGGCGGGTCGGGAACCTCGGCGGCGCCGGGGGCCTTTACCTGTTGTCACCATCTGCGAAGGTTTCCATGCGCGTGCTTCGATCGACCATTCTTCTGTTCATTGCCGTGTCCGCGTTCGCCGCGTGCAAGAGGCATGGCGGCTACATGAATCCTGCTCCAGTTCCGCAAGCGGTCCCATAGTAAGGGGACTTGAAGATCATCGTTTCGGAGATCGTCGAGAGAATAGCTGTTTCGCGCTGGCCTAGTGCAACGGCGGCCCATTCGAGACCCAGGAGAACGATTTAACGGTCTCCGCGGCGCCGACCTGGTTGCCGACGACGCGGTCGGCCGTGACGGCATCGAGCGCGGCGCGAAGGGCAAGTTGCGAATCTCCGCGCGCAAACGCGATGCGTGAGAGCGACAGATAGGCACGGGGAAGTGTCAACGGGTCGCGGATCGGGGCAGCCACAGCGCGTTTCAATGCGTCGAGTGCTTGCGCGGTGTCTCGCGTCGCGAGCGACGCGAGCGCGAATCCGTACTCGACGGAGAAGCGAAGCGACGTCGTGTCGGCTTGCCGCGGCAGGCTGTCCAGCGCGAGACGAAAGAGCTCCAACGCTCGGTTGGAATTGCCGTAGCGACGCTCGAAATCGGCGCGCGTCAAAGGCGCTCGAGCAACGGCGTTGCTTCGGAGCTCCGGCGTCCAGCGAAGCACCTGGTAATCGGGATCGAGCAGGACTTGTTTGACGGGGAAGGGCGCCCGAATGTGAAAAGTGGTATTCGTGTCGCCCACCCAAACGTTGACGACGAGCCGGCGCTTCCCTCCCGAATCGCCGCGAAGCTCGAGCGGGACCGCAGCGCGGAACGCGGGACTAGGCTGGGTTATCGTTCCAGCCACACCTCCGCGCACGGCTGACCATTGGACCGCGAACGTTGGCGCACCGGTTCTGCCGAACCAGTCGTCGAAGAACCACGAAACGTCGCGTCCGGCACCGCGCTCGACCTCCGCGCGAAAATCGGCGAACGACAAAGCCGAATCGGAATGCTCGTGGATGATTCCGCGGAGAATCCCATCAAATCGGGAACGGCCGATCTCACGGGAGAGCATGTTGAGGAGAAACCAACCACGGGTGTTGGCCATCCGATGCATGGTCAGTATCTCGTACTGCGACTTCGGGACGAACGACGCGATTGGCCGCTCGATCCCCGCGGCAGCCAGGTTGAAATATTCCGCGGGCGAGCCCGAATTCTGGGAACCCGGATACTCTGACTGGCGGAAGTTCTTGGCAGCGGTCGCCCCTTCGACCGCTTCGAGCGCGCGAATCATTCCGAAGGACGCGATACCCTCGGTGAGGAGAGTGCGACCGGGTCCGGGCTTCGTCAGGATGCGGGTGCCCCACCACGCGTGGCCGATCTCATGGCCGATGAGCGGGACGGGAAGTCCCTGGTCGACGTACGAGCGGTCCGCGAGAAAGAAGCCGTATTCGCTCGTACCACCCACGCCGAAGTCGACCTCGGCAACGGCATAGCTGGATTGCGGCATCGGACCGAACTCCTTTTCCAGAGCGGCCCGAAGGCTTGCGATTCGGTGCAGCATGGAGTCCGCGTCGGGACGGCTCTTGAGCAAATACAGCGCGACTGGTTTTTCTCCAGGGAGTACATAGCGCAGGTATCGCGCGCTCGTGAACCCGAACCGCGCACCGGACGACACGCGGAAGCCAAAATGCGAGCGCGTAGAGTCGGAGGTCTCCTCGACGAGAGAGCCGTTCGATATGACGGTCTCGCCGCGAGGAACGTGGAAGCGCAGGATTCCAGTGGCGAGGGTGTCGAACGCCAGGCGCGGGTACCATATCTCACCCCCTCCGCCGGCGAGCGAGCCTTGAGGCGTTACTCGAAGTTGCGCCGTTCGAACGCTGTCGCTCGTATACCGGAAACGAAGAGTCACTGGCATGCCCGCGGGAAGCGCCCGCTGAAAAGCAACTTTCCACGTCCGGTCACCCTCGACGCCGTCGGTCGTGAGGCCGGCGACGCGCAGCGAAGCCGGCTCTACGACATCGACGGCGAGCTTCGGCATCCACGACGAGAGGACCAAGGCTATCGTGTCGCGGTCCGCCGCGGTTGCGGCGAGACGAACCGTGCCGGAAATCTCGAGCCGCGACTCTTTCGGGCGTACGGTAACGTCGAGAACGTAGTCGGCGTGAGGTTGCTTAATGCGGAAAGGAATCAGGGACGTCGACGCGATCAGAACGGCGCATCCGGCAGCGATACAACGGACCACGGGTTTCCTCGGTGATCGGAGTGAGCCGAAAGTTTTCCTGGCGTCGCGCCACGCGCTTGAATCAGATTAGCGTGGAGGATCGGACATGCATGCCACGAGCGTACGAATCGCGACAAGCCACCACGCCCCATTCGACCGAATGGGGTTGCACGAGCACGAGTCAGCCTACCTCTCGTTCGTCATTGCCGGCGAGTATGTGGAACGCGTCGGGTCTACTCGCATCGACTGTGTGGCCAACCGAGTCCGATTTCACCCGCTGGGTGAAGTGCACGCGGACAATTTTGGGGCCGGCGGCGGGCGTTGCCTCAATCTCGAGCTCGATCCGTCGTGGGGACCGTTCGTCGCGGAGTTGGGGCTCGACGATCCGTGTGACGCAGTCCTTGCCGACACGGCCGCGTGGGATGCGATGCGAGCGTGGTCAGCGTGGCGACGACAAGGAGGACTCTCCGCGCTGGCTGTGGAGGAGGCGACCGCGTCGCTCCTCGGTGCGTGCGCCAAGGCTTGTTTCGACGCCAAGTCGTTCGTTGGCCATCCCGGAATCCGCCGAGCCGTCGACTACTTGCATCACGCGCGGGAGCCATTCTGTCTCGGGGACGTCGCGGCGGCCGCCGAGTTGCATCCGACGCACCTCGCGCGACTCTTTCGACAGCGCCTCGGCTGCACGGTCGGGGATTACGCCCGCAAGGTCCGGCTGGTTCAGGCTCTCGATAGCATGGTGACGAACCCCGGCTGGACATTGTCGCGCGTTTCCGTGGAGGCAGGATTCGCGGACCATCCGCACTTCGCGCGGCAGTTCAAGCGAACGATCGGCGCGCCGCCATCGGAGTTTCGGGCTACTCGGCGCCAGATGATGTCCGAGACGGACCGTGTCGCTCCTACCTTGACATTCTAGGTACGGATATAGACATTCTAGGTACAGTATATAGACGTTCTAGGTAGAGGTCCTGTCGGCCTCCGTCTATACGGTCACCTTCGCATTTCCTCACATCAGCGGTATGAAGAAACAGTCAAGTGTGAGATTGTGCCTCCGGCACGCAATTGCGCTGTGCGCGCTCTGGCCTTGTGCCCGACCCCAGGCGCAGACCGTCCGTAAGATCGCGACGCTGGACAGCTCGATCCTGCAAAGCGCTGATTCGATTAGCAAATCAGAGTTCGAGCGGGACCGCTTGGGCAGTATTACCGTTGCCCTCGTCGCCGGGCCGCGTGTCGTTTGGAGCAAGAGCTACGGGTTCGCGGATTCACTGAAGACCCGGCCGGCTGATGTGAACACGGTGTATCGCGCGGCTTCGATCTCGAAGCAGCTCACCGCACTGATGTTGCTCGATCTGGCGGATCGGGGCATCGTCGGGTTGAGCGATCCCGTCGAGCGCTATGTGCCCGAAATCAGGCGAGTCAAGAACCAACCGTCTGGAGCGGCGCCGGTGACGCTCATCCAACTCGCCACCATGAACAGCGGCCTTGCCCGAGGCCCCGACGACAAGCGTCAGTCGCAGTCCGGGCTTCCTGGTAGCTGGGAGAAAATCACAGTCGGCGCGCTCGAGAAGACGAGCTACGTCCGCCCGTCAGGGACGGGATACCTGTACTCGAACATCGGCTACGCGATCCTGGCACTGGCGCTCGAACGAGCAGCCAAGGAGCCGTACCTCGCGTATGTCGAGCGACGCCTGCTGCGGCCGTTGGGAATGACATCGAGCGGCTTCGAGCTCACTCCCGAGCTCCGAAGCCGATTGGCGAGAGGGGTTGACTGGGATACGTTGTTGCCCGATTCGCTGAATTACGCCGACGCCAGCCAAAATCATCTGACCGGACTCGGATCCGGTACGGTCGCTGGCGGATTGTACACGACTGTCGCCGATCTGGCCAAGCTCGTTGCGGCCGAAATCGGGTATGGCCCGACCGGCGCGATTACTGGCGCGGTGTTGGCGAAACGCGACTCGATCTCGCCCGTCGTCAATCGCGATCTCGACGTCGGCTACGGCCTCGGTTACCAGGTTTATCGATGGGGCGACATCGTGGCGTTCGGTCATTCCGGCAATCTTTCTGGCTACACATCGCAAATCATGTACGACGCGCAACGAGGCTATGGTATCGTCGTGTTGCGGAGCGCCGCCGGCGGTGAGGCCGATGCCGGACGATTAGCCGCTCGCCTGTTTCTCCTGATCAGACGTCGAACCGACGTTACGAAGTAGCATACCTCATCATGAGCGTCCATACAGGCGCGGCTGAAGTGGGCGCTGGTCGCCTCGAGCGGATGACGATAAGCTTCTGACTCTCGCATTCCTTCGCGTTTCGTCAGAGGCCCGCGCCGGTGATCGACTCAAAGGAAACGTCCGACCTCGGGTTCGGCCGCGTCGTTGCTCAAACCGTTCGCGGCCGCTTTCTCAACCGCAACGGCAAGCCGAACAGCAAGAAATACGGCCTCGGCGCACAGCGTGCCGCGCGGTTCTACCTCGCGTCGCTCGAGGCCACGTGGCCAGCGTTCATCGGATGGATGTTGGGCGCGCTGCTCTTGATGAACGGCTGCTTCGCCCTCGCCTACATCGCGATCGGCAGCGACGCCCTCAGGGGCACCGACGCGCTGGGCCTCGCGGACCCGTTTCTGCGGGCCTTCACCTTCAGCGTCGGCCGATTCACGACGACGGGTACCGGCGCGATGGTCGCCTACGGTTCGACCGCGAACTGGCTCGCCAATCTGGAGTCGTTCGTCGGGCCGACGGCGTTGGTCGTCGGGTTCGGACTCCTGATCGCGCGCCTCACGCGCCCGCGCATGCGCCTCGCGTTCAGCGACTCCGCGATCATCGCACCGTACGAGGGCGGCCGCGGGCTCATGTTCCGTATCGTGAACCTGCAGCCGGGGGAGTTGAGCGACGTGCAAGCCCGCGTGAACCTCGCCTGGTTCGAGGAGATCAACGGCGTTCGCGAGCGAAATTTTCACGAGCTCGCGCTCGAGCGCAGCTCGGTCGAGTTCTTCACGCTGCACTGGACGATCGTGCATCCGATCACACCAGCGAGCCCGTTGGCCGGCATTACACCGGAGGCGCTCGCGGCGTCGCAGGCCGAGTTCCTCATCGTCGTCAGCGCGCTCGAGGAAACGTTCTCGACGCGGGTGTCCGCGAGAAGCTCGTATGTCTGGGACGAGATTCGGTGGGACGTGAAGTTCGCCAGCATCTTCGCCAACGGCCCCGAAGGCGTCATCGCGATCGATGTCGAACGCCTGAGCCGCACGGAGCCGCTCGACGAAGGGGCGACACGCACTCCAGCCGAGTTGGAGCTTTCCGGTAGCCGGGGCTAGCGCTCTTCTCCGGCTCCGGCGCGGATCGCCTCGAGATCCAGCTCCTGCTCCAGTACGCGAAGGACGTCATCGGAGATGGCGTCCTCGTTTCGCAATCGAACGAGCATCCGTCGCTCGGCGCTGATCATCGTCAAGCGTAAGCGACGCCGCCCCTCGTAGCTTCCGCCGCGCAGCTCCGCCATGCTCGCCCGGTCACGCACTTCGGCGCGCAGCGCGTCGAGGTCGCGTCGATCCACCCAGGCTTCGTGCGAGACGTCTTCCAGCGCCTCGGCCCCACGACGCGTCGCTTCGCGGCGCGCCAAGCGCTCCTCCGCGAGGTGCGCCTGCTCGGGTTCGAACCCGAGGGCGCGGACGATCGCCGTCAACGTGAGGCCCTGGACGAACAACGTGAGGACGATGACGCTGATCGCGACGAGAATGATCTCGGTGCGATAGGGAAACGGAGCGCCGCTGGCTATCGTCCTCGGCAACGCCAGTGCCGTCGCCAGAGAGACGACTCCACGCATACTCGTCCACGACACCAGAAGCACGGCACGCCACCGCGGCTTTGGCTCGCGCGCCCGGACCTCGGCGCTGGCGCGACGACAGACGGTGACGAGCGGCACCCAGACGAGCCGGAGGCTGACCGCGACGAGGGTGATCAGCACGCCATTGCGGAGCACCAAGCTGCGCGACCCGGGTACGAGGCCGAGCAACAAGCCAATTTGCGCACCGAGCAGGAGGAAGATCAGCGCGTTGAGGAGGAAGGTCGCGAGCTCCCAGATCGTCCGCGTCTGAATCCGCGACGTCGGGCTCACCGCCGTGGAGAGGCGCTGCTGCAGAAACACGCCCCCCGCCACGCACGCGAGCACCGGCGACACGTGCAATCGCTCGGCGGTGAGCCAGGCAACGTACGGCCCGGCGAGCGTCAGCACCGCCTCGGCGAGGGAATCCTTCGTCGCATGGGCCGCGCGAATGATGAGCCAACCCACGACTAGCCCGATCAGACTGCCGACGCCGGAGTCGATGAAGAAGCGAACTATCGATTCGCCCCAGCTGAACGAGCCGGTGACCGCTGCCGCCACAGCCGTTCTATATAGAATGAGCGCCGACGCGTCGTTGACGAGGCTTTCGCCTTCGAGAATGGTGATGACGCGGCGCGGCACAATGAGCCGCGAGACGATCGTCGTCGCCGCGACCGCGTCCGGCGGGGACACGATGGCGCCGAGGGCGATCGCGGCGGCCCAGGGAAGGCCAGGGAAGAGCTGGCGCGCGACGAACGCGACGGCGACGGTTGTCGCGATGACGAGGCCGACCGCCAGGGTCGTGATCGGTCCGATGCTGCGCCTGAAGTCCCTCAGCGACGTGAACATCGCCGCCGACCAGATGACCGGCGGCAGGAAGACGAAGAACACGAGCTCCGGATCGAGATCCGGGACAACGATCCCCGGGATCAACGCCACGCCGAATCCCGCGGCGAGCTGCAGGATCGGTGTCGGTACGGGCAGCCGCCGCGCGAATGCGCTGAGGGCTACGACAAGGATGACGACGGCAACGGCGAAGACGATCGATTCGGAGTGCGACATTCACCTACACGTAATGCCCTAGCGCGGTGTTGGCAACGCGTGTCCGATGGCCCTCAGGTAGGCGCGGCGAGTCGGGAATCAGTGCCGCGACGCTTGCGGTTCGCGTCGAGCGATCCAGTCGAGCAGAGTCGATAGGTAATCAGGTGCCGTTTCGGGCCAGCCGCCGGCTCCAGGCGGCAGGCGGAAGGTGTGATCGGCGCCGGCCAGAATTCGTACGGTGAGATCAATCGACCGGCTGCCCGGTGACAGGGCCTCGGTGATGCGTGCGGCGCTCTCACGCGCCGGCACTCGCTGGTCGGCCGATCCGTAGATCAAGAGCACAGGAACGTGGACCTGTCGCCACCAGTCCGACGGCTTGAACTCGTTGAATGTTCTCGAGAAGGACCAATAGGAAGCATCCGCGGCAGGCGGGGCAAAATACCAAGGTTGGCCCTTGTCCTTTGCGGCGAGGGAATCCAGCCGAGCGCGAGGCGCCCCGTGGTATGCGACCCTCACGGTCTCACTGACGTAGTCGCGCGCGTCGGTGGAATCGCGCGCTGTCCCGGCTCGACCATACACCGTATTCAGCAAACTGTAAATCTCCGTCGAGTCCGTCGGGACGCCCGACGCGGACGATGCGACGAGGAACGCAATGCCTGGGGACCGGGCGGCGACCATGGGCGCGATCGTTCCGCCCTGGCTGTGCCCGTGAACGCCGATCCGGCGCGGATCGACGCCCGGCTCGCGGCGCAGGAAATCGACGCCGGCAATCGCGTCGCCGGCGAGATCGTCGATCGTCGCCGTTCGCCAGTCGCCGGTGGATTTCCCGACGCCGCGCTTGTCGAAGATGAGCGCGGCGACGCCGCGTTCCACGAGCCGCATGGCGAGGAAGCGCGAAGCAAACCGACCCTCGGCGCCGGACCCATGGAGAAAGATGACGGCCGAGTGGCGACCCCGGGTGGCCGGCAGGATGAGGGAGCCCGCGAGCGTAACGTCGCCGTTTCGGAATGTGACTTCGCGCTCGACGGGGACAGCGACGGGCTCCGATAGTCGCGTGTACGAGAACGCACCGTTGGTTCCCGCTTCCTCGAAAGCGCCGCGGATGTTGTTTCCGCGAATCGTACCGTTGAACACCGTCGCGGTCCGATCGCCTTGGAGTCGCATCACGATGGCGGAGTCGGTAACCGTGACCTGGTTGAACGGGATGCCCATGACCCGCAGGCGGTCGGAGTCGAACGTCGCCGTGACCTGGCGCGTTCCCGCATCCTGCCTCAGATGGACCGTTACGGCCATTGTGTCACCGGCACGAGTCCAGTAGCCGCGCCAGTCGCCCGTGATCTGGCCATCGGCAGCGCTCGCCGCGAGGGCCAGGAGTACAGCTGCGTGTTTCAAGATGCTCATATCGGCACCGGGTGGAGGAGCCATCTGCGTAATCATAGCTCTCGGCGCCGAGTTCCCAAGTGTCGTGTGGCGTCGCAGTGCCTCGCCGTGGCAGGGCCTCCGGAGTGGCTCCGCGCCGCGAAACCGCGTACCATGTTCGCATGCGGATCTCACTCACGGCTTTCCTTCTCGCGTCGGCGCCGCTCGCGGCGCATGCCCAGTCGATCTTCGGCCCCGGCGTGATCTCGACGCCCGATTCCGGCGAGGCCTTCGGGTCGCTCACACCCGACGGCAAAGAGTTCTATTTCACGATCCATCGCCCCGACTTCTCCCGTCACCGAATCGTCGTGTCGCGGCTGACGAACGCCGGCTGGTCCGCGCCGCAGACTCTGTCGATCTCAGGCACGTACAACGATCGCGAACCGAAGTTGAGTCCCGACGGGAAGCGGTTGTACTTCAGCTCCAACCGGCCAGTGACGGCGGGCGATACGACGCGCCGTCGTGATCTCGATCTCTGGTTCAGCGATCGTCGGCCTGACGGCAGCTGGGCCGCGTCCGTTCACATCGAGGGGCCGAATGGTCCGACGAACGATTTCTCACCGTCGGTGACGGCGGGCGGAGTTTTGTATTTCATCTCCAAACGGTCCGGCGGGATCGGCAAGGACAGTCTGCCGTACAATGTCTGGCGCGCCGAGCCGATCGACCTTGTGGCGGGTCGGTGGAAAGCGCCGGTCAACGCGGGAACGGCGATCAACGCCGGCTTCGAGACGAACGTCTACGTCACGCCGAACGAGTCGACGATGCTCGTGAGCCGCGACGACGCGCCGGACAGCTTCGGCGGCGACGACGTCTACTTCTCGCGGCGCGTGGGTGGCGTGTGGAAGCCCATGACGCATCTCCCTGCGCCGATCAACTCCAAAGAGTACGACTACGGCCCGCTCATATCTCCGGATGGGCAGTCAATCTTCGTGACGAGTCACCGAACGGGGAATGGCGACATCTACCGCTTCCCGATCGGGCTGTTGGATGCGAAGGCGGGAGCGCCAGGGCGACGGCCTAAATGAATCGAGACGACGGACCGCAAGACGCTTCGCGACGCCGACTACTCCAGGCCGCGGCGGCGATGGCTCCGCTGGCGATCGCGAGCCGAGTGGCCGCGGCGTTCGCGCGGCCGCAGTTGGGCGATGACTGGCTCGAGATCGGCGCTCGTGAGGCCGTCGCACGGATCGCGCGCGGTGAGATGGCCGCGGAGGCATATGTCTCGCGCCTCTTGAAGCAGTACGAGGCGCATAAAGTTCTCAACGTCGCGGCGGCCATCGATCCAGCGCGTGTGCTGGAGGCGGCTCGCGCCGTCGATCGGGCGCGCGCACGCGGTGCGAAGCTCGGTCCCGCGGCCGGTTTGCCCTTCGCCGTGAAGGATCAGATCGCGGTGGCCGGGTATCCCGCAACGGGCGGTACCGCCGCGCTCAAGGAGGGGGGATATATCCCGAAGAAAAGCGCGACGGTTGTCGATCGACTAATTGCCGCCGGCGCCATTCCATTCGCCAAGACGACGCTCCCCGACATGAACGTCGTCGATGGGCTAATGCACCAGATATCGGCCCACAGCGACGCGTTCGGCGCCGTGCGCAATCCATACGATGCGACGCGCATCCCGGGCGGCAGCAGCGGGGGAAGCGGCGCCATTCTCGCGGCTCGTATCGTTCCCGCCGCTCTCGGGCTCGACACGAACGGCTCCATTCGCTGTCCGTCGGCGTTTTGCGGTGTGGCGGGCTTAAGGCCCTCGACCTGGACGATGGACAACGCGATCAACGGCACGAGTCGCAAACGCTATCCGGACGACGGGCTCGTGATTCCGCCGGCGCGCCGCCTCGATACCATCGGCCCGATGGCGCGTACGGTTTCGGATGTGGCGTTCCTCGACGCGATCATCACCGGCGACGTGGCGCGCGCGATGGATCGCCGCGCGGTGCGTATCGCTGTGCCGGGGCCGGCGTATTGGGAGCGCGACGACGTCGACCCCGGCGTGGCCGACGTGGTTCGCGGCGCATTCGCCAAGCTGCGCGACGCGGGCTGCACGCTGGTGGAGATCGATCTCGATCAGGACGTTCGGAGCATCGTCGGGACGATCTTCCAACCAACACCGGCCGCGATGTTCGCCGGCGACGGGATGAACGCGCCGCAGCCCACGAGCCGCACGATGGAGCAATGGCTTCAGGAGAACGCGCCGAACGTGACCGTGGCGCAGATGTACGGCGGGCGTCCTATTCGCGACGCCGTGCGAGCGTTCCCTCCGGCGGAGGAGCAGCTTCGTGCGCTGAGACAGGCCGCGCAGCGCTACGCGGACGTCTATCGGTCGAACGACGTGCGCGCTATTGCGTACCCGACAATACCGATCGTCGCGCCGCCACTTCGTTCCGGCGGGCCGAAGGAACCACTCGGCGAAATGATGACGATCAAGGGGAAGGCCATCGAAGAAGGGCGCGCCGTGGCGCAGAACATCTTCATGGCGCCGCGCTTTGGCGCCGCGGCGTTGAGCATTCCAGTCGGACTGAGCGAGGGGCTTCCGGTGGGCCTGCAGCTCGATGCGTTGCCGGGGAACGACAGCGAGCTGCTAGGGTTGGGAATCACCGTTCAGGAGATCGTCGGGCTCATTCCAGCCCCGAACATCAACAAGGCGGCATCGCCATGACAACCACGCGTCGCGACTTTCTCAAGATCTCCCTGACCGCGGGGAGTGCACTTGGAGCCGGTCTGATTCCACGGCTCGCAACGGCGGAACGCGGAACGAGTGTCAAGCCCCTCGACATTCTCATCATCGGCGGCACGGGCTTTACGGGGCCGGAGCAGGTCGAACATGCCATCGCTCGCGGGCACAAGGTCACGATTATCAACCGCAACAAGACGCGCCCCGATTTCTTCAAGGGGCGAGTCGAGCAACTGATTGGCGACTTGAGCGGCGACATGAGCGCGCTGCGCGGCCGGAAATTCGATGTCGTCATCGACATTCCGACGATGTACCCGTACTGGGTCCGCAACGTCGCGCAGTATCTCGCTGGGAACGTGGGCTTGTACGTCTTCGTCTCGACCGAGTCGGTCTATGCCGACAACAGCAAGCCGGGCGCCGACGAGTCGGATGGACTCACGCCGCTGCCGGAAGGGCTGGACCCTTACATGACGCCGACGTCGAGCCGCGCGAATTATGGCGCGCTGAAGACGTTTTGCGAGCAGCTGGTGCAAAAGACTTATCCAAGCAATCTGATCATCCGACCGGGTCTCATCGTTGGTCCGCTCGATCCGAGCGATCGCTTCACCTACTGGCCGGTCCGCATCGACCAGGGTGGCGAGGTGATGGCGCCTGGAACCGCCAACGATCCGGTACAAATAATCGACTCGCGCGATCTCGCCGAGTGGACGATTCGAATGTGCGAGGGGCATGAGACGGGCGCGTACAACGCGTGCGGCTCGGAGCTGGCGATGGGCGACATGCTCACCGGCATCAAGGCGGCGATCAAATCGAACGCGACGTTCACGTGGGTGCCGGCGAGCTTCCTTCGCGATAAGGGAATTCGCGGCTGGAGCAACATGCCGGTGTGGATGGACCCGAGCGGGCGCACGGCGGGGTTCTCGAGAAGGAGCAACGCGAGGGCGCTGAAGAAAGGTCTCACGTTTCGTCCACTTGCCGTGACAACGCGGGATACGCTGGCGTGGGCTCAGGCCCGACCGAAAGTGGAACAAGACGCGCTCGCCGAGGGGCAGAAGGCCGGCATCTCGCGCACGCGGGAGAAAGAGATCCTCGACGCGTGGAAGGCGAAGTAACCGCCCAGCGTCGCCATCGATCCTTGGATCTGGAATTGATCCATCGCGCGGATCAGTGTTCGTCCAACCCAAGGGCTCACGTCGTTTGAGCCCTCGAGCTCCCCCTCTTTTGAGCCTCCGCGACTGATGGTTGGCCGTCCGGTTCAGTGCGATTAGTTGCCGTCCACTGAACGTCACGGCCACAGGTGTCACGACAGAGCCAAAGTTCGGGCAGCGATCCAATCAACGTCCTCGTCGCGATTACCTCCTCGGATCTGACTGGCGCCGAGGTGATCGCGGAGAACGTGGACGCCCGCGAAGACATGCGTCGCGTCGAGAGTCGCTGCGTTCCCGTGACCGAGGTGGACCGCGTGCTGGACTCTCTCAAGGTCCCGTGCGCCGTGTTTCTCCTTGGGCGGTCGAGCGACACGAACGAGATGGCACTGGGGTGGGTCGCGGCCCGGCCCAACATCGTCGTGGTGCAGGCCGACGTCGCGGAAATGAAGCTGGTCCAGATTCGATTGCGCGATCCGGGACTCGAATCGCTGCTCAACGGCCTTCACGGTCTCATGGAGGGACTGGGCCACGGCAGGCGAGACCGGTTCGCGCGGATTCGACTGATCGAGCTGACCGACTCCATCGACGCGAACCGATCGCCATCTCGGTTGCTCGCCGCGTGCGCGGCGTGGGCAGACCAGCGCTTGCGTGAGGTGGAGAAGGCCGAGCTGGCGCTGCACAGTCCAAACGAGGAAGCGCCACAGTCGCAGATGCGCTGGCTGGACGCGCTCGCCGAGCGGGCGCGCACACGGGAAGCGCTCGCAGCGGCCGATAACGCACTGGATCGCGAGCTCGCTGAGGCCGATTCGAGCGTTGAGCCGCTGGCGATCGCAAAACAGGTGTTCGGCCTCGGCGCGTTCGAGTTCCGCCTGCTGGTGCTCGCGCTGTCACCGGAGTTGGATGCGCGGTTTCAGCGGCTCATCGGACTATGCCTCGACGACATCGGTCGTCGCGTGGGCACGCTCGCATTGTTCCGCCTCCTGCTCGGAAAGCCACGGGAACAGAAAGGGAACGAGCATCTTGCACGGTGGCTCGCCTTCGAAGGATTGCCGGGACGGCCGCCGTCAGCCGACGATCCGCTCAAAGTAGATCCGTTTCTGGCGCAATGGCTGCTCGGCGACGAGTCGGCGTTGGCAAGCGATCCATCAGCGCGACGTGTACTACGCACCGCCGAGTGGCCGGGCGCAAGTCTCTTGGAGCAGCTCGCGGAGCAAGAGACGGCCGCGACCCTTCTGAGAAAACTGGAACCGATCGCCCAGCGCCGGCCCGTCGCAGAGCTAACTCCGCCTCGCCAGCCGCAATGGATCATTCTCGCGGACAACGAGGCCGCGTCTTGGAGAGCGCTACTGGAGATGGGTGCCGCCGCCCGCCAGTCCGCGCCCATTCGCGTCGAGCCGACGCGACTCGCGACGGCTGATCTGGCCGTGGTCGAAGAATGCGCCGTTCGTATCGCGCGACTCGCCCGTCTGACGCGCGGTCCCCTGGTCATCGACATCGCGGATGCCGACGGTGAGGAGGACTACCTTCGAGCCTTCTTCACGACGCTGGGTGGTTTCGATTGTCGCGGAGCCGTGATCTGTCGCGACGAGGCGCGCGCGGTCCGTCTACTCGGCGACGCGCCCTATGAGGCGTTTCGCGTAACGCCACTCCCGGCGGCGGCCCGCGTGGCCGCGGTGCAATCGGCGGCGGCCGAGGCGCACCTGTACCTCACCGATGCGGCGGCGGCGTCCATTGCCGCCAGGTTCCCGTTGCAACTGGACGGACTCGACCAGGCGATGCGCCTTGCCCGATCGCGCAACGACGATCGACGCTCGGGCAAGACGCCGCTCGAGTGCTTTATCTCGGCGTGCAAAGACGTCGCTGCAGCGCACCTCTCACATCTCGTCGATCGGCTCGACCCGATCTTCGACATCGACGACGTGGTTCTGCCGCCGGATCGCCATGCCCAGCTGGTCGAAATCGTGGACAACGTGCGGCTCGCGCCGCAGGTCCTCGACGAGTGGGGATTCGGCGACCAGCTGCAGTACGGCCGCGGCGTCATGTCGCTCTTCTTTGGCCCGTCGGGGGTGGGGAAGACGATGGCCGCCATCGGAATCGCCGGCCGACTGGGCGTGCAGCTCCTGCGCCTCGACTTGTCGCGGGTCGTGAGCAAGTACATCGGCGATACCGAGAAGAACATCGACCGCGTGTTCACCGACGCGCAACGCTCGGGCGCGGCGATCCTGATCGACGAGGCGGAGGCGCTCCTCGGGAAGCGAAGTGAAGTAAAGGACGCTCATGACCGTTATGCAAATATAGAAGTAGCATATTTGCTTCAGCGCATGGAGGCCTATGATGGCCTGGCGATCTTGACCACCAACATGCGGCAGAGCGTGGATCCCGCCTTTCTCCGCCGGTTCCGATTCATCATCGAGTTTCCGCGGCCGGATCAGGCGGCGCGCGAGAAAATCTGGCGCCAATGCTTGCCCGACAACACGCACGCATTGGACGACGCCGAGTTCCGTCAGCTGGCACGCCGCGTCGATCTCACCGGCGGACACATTCGGCAGATCACGCTGCGCGCCGCGTTCATCGCCGCGGCGGCGAACGCGCGGATCCTGCTGGAGCACGTGGCCCAGGCGACGCGCGCCGAGTTCGCCAAGCTCGGCATGCCGCCGGTGGAGCTCGACCTGTCTCAGTCGCGGAAGGCTGCATGAAGGACGATGCGATCTCCAAGGTCATGAAGGCGATCGGCGAGCGGCTCGATACGGCCCTTGGCGGGTCGGGATCCGTGTTCGTCGGGTCGCTGGACGACGCGGCCGCCGGCACGGCGAAGGTCATCCTGTTTCTCTACCGCGTCATTCCAACGCCAAGTCTCCGAAATCGCGAACATCGCGTGGCGACGGGCAGTGTGCCGCCGATCGAGATCTATCGCAACGCCCTTCCGCTCGACCTCTACTTCTTGCTGACCGGTACCTCGGCGGGAACCGGTCTGACCTTGTTGGGCGACCTCGGCAAAGCGATGCAAGCGCTGCAGGCGGCGCCTGAGTTCTCGGGCTTTAACGTCAACCACGAAACGGTGCGCGTCTCCGTCGAACCGCTCACGACGGAAGAGACGAGTCGCATTTGGGCGCTGTATCCGTCGGCGAACTATCGGACCTCAGTCGCGTATCTCGCGACCCCCGTGTGGATCGATCCGGCGTCGCCGGACGCCGCCGGGCCGCCCGTGGTTCAAGACCAGCTCTATGCCGGCGGCACGCCGACGGCGACGGGAGCCGCCGCATGACGTCGCCGAGCGGGCTGCAGATCCCCATCGAGATCGCGTACACGCGCAAGGCGGCGTTCGCAATCGAGCTGCTCGACCCGATGACGATGGATCGTGTGAGCGACGGCGTCACGGTGACGGCGACCGGGCTTCGTCGCACGAAGGCGACCGCCAACATGCTCGGGCTGTTCGTGTGGGTGAACGAAGACACGTCGGCGTTGACGAAGGTCTCGATCGACACGGGCTCGCTGCCCTACGAGAGCATCGATCTGACGCCGAATGACCTTCAACTGCCGTTGACGGCCCATCCGCTGACAACGATCCAACTCACGCCGGCGCTGAGCTATTCGTTCGCGCGCGGGGTGACAGGCGCTCGAGGGACGTTGCTCGACGATCGCCCGACTCACACGCCGCTCGTCAATGCGGAGATCCATCTCCGCTGGCTCGGCGCGGACGGCACGACGTGGCACGACGCACCGATTCACTCACACACGACGAAGAGCGGCGACTTCGTGTCGGTGCTGCGGTTCGCCCCCACCGATGAGCCACACCTCGACAACAACGGCGCCATCACGGTTCGCCTCCGCGTTGTGCGCGAAGGATTCGCCGAACGTGGCTCGGCCGACATGCAACTCCTACAAGGTCGCATCACCGACCCGACCACGATGCCCGCACTGACGTTTGCCTGGGATGAGCTGCAGCCCTGAAGTCCACTCGGAGAACATGGTCATGACAGAAAACAGACGGCAGCAAGATTGTCCTCCAGCACCCGATACTCCGGCGGATCAGCCCCCCACGGGCACGAAGTGCGATCCGATCCCGACGACGAAGGCGCCGGAGCCGGAAGTGCCGAAGCCGTGCGACGTCGACTGCGAGTGTCCGAAGACGCCGGGCTCGAATCCGACGTGCATCGACGATCTGATCACGAAGTACAACAATGAAATCGCAGCGGCGGACAGCGCCAAGGCGTTCAAGGCAGACCTCGACGCCGTTCTCGCCAAAGCGAAGGCGGCCGATCAAGCGTACACGCGAGACAAATACACGGCGCTGGTCAAGGCGTGGGTCGAGAACGACGACAGGATCGCGGATTTGATCCGACGGCTCGTTTGCGGCCTTCCGTGCTGGAAGTGCCTCATCGAGTGCTACGTATGCCAGGTGCTCGACGAGATGCGCGTGGCCGAAGAGTACCTGTGGTCGGACACGGCGATGCCGGCGTCGGTGCGCAACATCTATGACGTGCAATACTGGTATACGCGCGACGTCGCCGCCAAGGATCGGCAGTTCCAGCGCATCAAGGCGGTGCTCGGAGCATGGGACAATCCCGCGGCTACGATCGATGCGGCCAACAAGGCCAACAAGACGCTGATCGATGCGATCGGCACTTCGCTCGGGTCCGAAAACGGCAAAGCCGCGTACGACCTGTTCATCAAGCTCGTGCCGCTTCATCTCGCGATCGCGCCGCCGAGCGACTCCAAATGGAAGACCAAGATCGGCAAGGAGTACACGACGTTCTGCAAGTGCGACGTCGGCAAGCCTGACAACTGCTGCGGTCCGGACGTCGGCGTGTTGAGCTTCCGCCAACGATTGATCGGCCCTCAACCCTATCTCGTCGATCCGAAAGACTTCTTCAAGCTGATCTGCTGTCTCGTCGAGCAGCGGTACGCGCCGGCGAAGGATGCGCTGGCAAAAGCGAACGCCGAGGCCAGCACGCTCGCCGACAGAATCAAGGGCTACGTCACCAGCGCGGGACGAGTCGCCGGTGGACTGGCATGGGCCGACAAGGTCATCCGGCCAGCAATTCCCGCCTCGATCGTGTGCTGCGACGAGAAGCTTCCCAGCGATGACCCGTCGCAGTCGTCGCCAAAGCAATCAGCGATGTAATCCTGGAGAATCGCCATGCCTCAATACTTCCATCCCGGCGTCTACATCGAGGAGATCGAGCGCGGCCCACGACCGATCGAGGGCGTGCCGACGAGCCTCCCGGCGTTCCTCGGCGAAGCGGAACGCGGACCGATCATGCCGCAGCTCGTCACGAGCTACAAGGATTATCAGCGGTGGTTCGGCGACGTCTTCGACGATCAAAAGTTCATGCCGTACGCCGCGAACGGCTATTTCGAGAATGGTGGGACCCAGGCGTACATCTGTCGTCTGGTCGGCACCGATGCCGTAGCGGCGCAGGTCGAGCTGGGCGACTTCTTCGTGCGAGCCGCGGGCGCGGGCACATGGGGCAACCGTGTGTTCGTGAAGATCGTGGACGGCACCACGAAGAAGAAAGACAAGACGGCAGTCGGCTTCCGGGTGCGTGTCGCCTACTGGGGCGGCAGTGATCCCGCACCGGCGTTCGATCCATTTGATGATGTGAAGAGCACGCCGCGACCGAATTACACCGAAGACTTCGACGATCTCGTTGCCGAAGAAGCGTCGTCCGACTACTTCGGCAAGCGCCTGCCGTTCATCGATCAGGCCAAGAGCGAAACGCAGAACCAAGGACCCGACAGCTCGGCGCTAATCGTTCTCGTCAGGAAGCCTGGACCGGCCGCCGGTTCTACTCCTACGAAGGGCGCGCAATTGTTGGCGGGCGGAACCGACAGCGCGGCGCTCGGCGTCGCCGATTACAAGGGCGTGCCGGACGGGAGCCGGCGAACCGAGCAGGGGTTGGCGGCGCTCAAGCTCGACCCATTTCGAGACGTGTCGCTCGTCCACGCCCCCGGGGAAACAGACCAGGACATCGCGACGGCGATCGTCGATCATTGTGAAGAGCTGAAGTTTCGATTCGCGGTGCTCGACAGCGCGAAGGGGGACGCCGGCAACCCCGGCGACGTCGACCCGCGCAGCAAGCTCTCAATCGACAGCAGCTACGCCGCGTACTACTACCCATGGATCGTGTCGTCCGACCCGCGCACGGGCGCACGGAAGCTGATTCCGCCCGGCGGTCCCGTGCTCGGCGTATACGCGAGAACGGACACTGAGCGGGGGGTGTTCAAGGCGCCGGCCAACGAGATCGTTCGCGGCGCGCTGGCGCTCCAGAACAACCTGACGGACGCCGACCAGGACACGCTCAATCCGCGGGGCGTCAACGCCATCCGCAGCTTTCCGAGCCGCGGCATCCGGGTCTGGGGCGCGCGCACGCTCACGTCCAATACACTCTGGAAGTACGTGAGCGTGAGGCGCCTATTCATATTTCTTGAAAGATCCATCTATGAAGGCACGCAGTGGGTCGTCTTCGAGCCGAACGACGACGCGTTGTGGGCGCGCGTGAAGGACACCATCCGCCTGTTCCTGAGAAACCAGTGGCGTCAGGGTGCTTTGTTCGGCGCCAAAGAAGAGGATGCGTTCTTCATCACGTGCGACCGGACCACGATGTCGCAAGATGATATTCTAAATGGAAGACTCATATGTGAGATCGGTATAGCGCCGGTACGGCCTGCCGAGTTCGTGGTCTTTAGGGTCTTTCAGAACACCGCCGAAGCCCAGCAATAGGAGCGCTCGCCATGGACCGCAACGATCCACTCAGGAATTTCCGCTTCCGCGTCGAGATCAACGGCATCACCCAGGCCGGCTTCAGCGATGTCGCGATCGCGGAAACGACCGTCGATGTCGTCGACTACCGCGAAGGCACCGACGCGCCGCATTTCCGAAAACTGAGCGGCCTCACCAAGTACGGCAACGTGACCCTCAAACGTGGCATGACCGCCGGAACCGGCGCCCTCGATCTGTTGAAATGGCATGACACCATCTCGAAAGGCTTCATCAAGGAAAACCGAAAGGACGTGACGGTGATCGTGTACGACGAAGCCGGGCAGCAGCAGGCGGCGCGCTTCGTCATCAGTGCCGCGTGGCCAACCAAGTATCACCACACCGATTTCACCGGCAAGGGAAACGAAGTGATCATCGAGCTCCTCGAGCTGGCGAACGAAGGCATCGAACGCACGAACTGACCGAGCGAGAGCCATGAATCCACAATCACAACTCGGTTTCGTCACCGAAATCGATTTCGAGCTGCCGAAAGGCTACGTCGACGACGCCGGCACGTTGCATCGGCGTGGGACGATGCGGCTCGCCACGGCCGCCGATGAGATTCTGCCGCTGCGCGACCCACGGGTCCAGCAGAACGAGGCCTATCTCGCCGTCATCGTTCTCGCCCGCGTCATCACCCGCCTCGGATCGCTGCTCGAAGTGAGCACGAACGTGATCGAGGGGTTGTTCGCGTCCGACTTGGCGTACCTCGAGCGCTTGTACGAGCAGATCAACACCGGGGACGACGCCATCGGAGTCGGAGCTCCCAGGAGCAACGGCGGCGCGCCCGCGCGCAGGATGGCTGTCATGGGGGAAGCATGAGGGCCTATCCCGTCGCGTCGCTGTACGAGGAGATGGCCTTCATCGCGCACCACTTCCATTGGTCGCACCACGACGTCATGTGGCTCGATCACCGAGAACGGCGACGCTGGTGCAAGGAAATCTCGGCGATCAATCGGACGCTCGATGGAGCGCCCGAAAACCCGTTCGACATTTGACGCCTCGCCAATATGGACCGCCCGGATCCCCTTCGCGGCTTTCGCTTCGTGCTCGAGATCGATTCGATCGCGAGCGGCGCCTTCGCGCGCGTGAAAGGGATCAGCCGAGACGTCAAACACGAGTCGTATCGTGAAGGGGGCGTCAACGAGTACGAGCACAAGCTGATTACGCAGGTGGGATACCCGGTGCTCGTCCTCGAGCGCGGGCTCGCGCTCGATGATCTTTGGAAGTGGGCGCAAGCCGCCGCCGACGGGGAAGTCGTTCGCAAAACAGTACGGATCCGACTGCAGAACGAAGCCGGCGAGCGGGCCTGGTCGTGGGAGATCGCAAACGCGATCCCCGTCAAATGGACGGCGTCCGATCTGGATGGCCAGTCGAACTCGGTCGTGATGGAGAGCCTCGAGCTCGCGCATCACGGACTGCGGAAGGCGGCGACGTGATAGCGCGTCTCGTTTCCCGACTGACATGCGCGGCGGGCCTTGCCGCGGCACGGTTCGCGAGGAACACACGAGTCTCGCAAGCCCGCGCCAGGCAACGCTGGCACGCGCAGATGTTGCGATGGAGACGACCGCGGCGTGCCCTCGCCGCGGCTGGCCCCCGGCAGTCACGAGGCAACATTGCCGTCGTGGTGTGGCAACCGCAGTGGCACCTGCATTTCCTCGAGCGGCGAACGCGCGAGGAAGGCCGAGGTCAGGCCGCCGCGTCGCCGACGTTCACGACACTGCGCGAGCTCCGAACTAGGTTCGTCGATCGTGCATTTCGTGCGTCTGACAACCTGACGCGATCGCACGAACGCGCTGCGGCACGGTTGCGAGGCCGTCTTGGCCAAGATCGGCGGAGCGGCGGAGCCACGCCGCGCGGACCAGGTGGGGGTGAGGCGAGCGGGGTAGTGTTCGCGCGCGCCGCGAGCCCGCCCAGCGTGTCGCCCTTAGCACGGACAAGGATCGCCAATTCGCGAGCGGTATCGGCCGATGAACGCCGCGCCATGAGGTGGGGCGTGGCTCGAGAGTTCTCGGCGCGCGATCGCCGTCGACCGGTCGGCGAGCAAGCTGCATTCGTTGCCGCGCGGCGCAGAGCGCTTGCGCCATCACTCGTCTGGCGAAGCCCCGACGCGACGCCGGATTCGCCCATCCGCGTGACGCCCTCGGCGCAAATGACTTGGCGCGCGGCCACTGCATCGCCGTCCGGCGACGTTGATCCATTTGCCACCCCACGAGCGCCGCGATCAGTGCCTGTCGAGGCTTCGACCGTCGATGTCGCGAGAGTCGCGACGTCGAGCCCACACGCGCTCAACGCACCCTCGCCGGCACAGCTGAGGGACCTGGATCCACGGTTGATCGACACGCTCGCCGAAGACGTGATTCGCCGAGTGGAGCGGCGCGCGCGGATCGAGCGCGAACGCAGAGGCGTGTGAGGCCGCGATGAAGCCACAGCTCAAGAAGGCCACGATCACGGTGCTCGACGGAGCTCAGAAAGGCAACGTCATCAACGTGCTGTTCAATCCGACCGAATACAACTTCGAGCGCACGAACTCATACAAAGCGACACCGATCCCCGGCCTCGGCTCGCCGCTCCTGCAATTCGTGAACGGTGAGTGCGATCAGCTGAGCATGGACCTCTTCCTCGACGACTACACTGATCCGAAGGGCCCAACGTCGAATCTTCAGCGCGAGACCGATCCGCTGGGCAAGCGGCTCAAGGACATCACGAAGCTCCTCGAGATCGATCGCGACCTTCACGCGCCTCCGCCGGTTCGCTTCAACTGGGGACCGATGGAGTTCTCGGCGGTCATCGAGAAGCTCGGCCGCAAGGTCACGATGTTCCACCCCGACGGGACGCCGGCCCGCGCGACCCTCTCGGTCACCTTCAAGGAATACCGGACGCTGCGCCAGCAGCTCGAGAGTCCGCGGCGCGAGTCCGCCGACAAGACGAAGCGGCGTGTCGTCGTCGGCAGCGAAGCGTTGTGGTGGATCTCGGCCCGCGAATACGACGATTCAACAGAGTGGCCGCGGATCGCCGAGGCCAACGACCTGGATGACCCCCGCGAGATAGAGCCGGGCGACTGGCTCAAACTGCCTCCCATCGAGAATCCCAGTGGAACTCTCGACCTACGCTAGCACCTATGCCGACTTCTACGCGCCCGCGTACGCCGTCCGCGTCGGCCGGAACGACTTGATGCGCGACCACTTCGTGGCCGTCAGCCAGGTCGAGGTCGAGCTCGTGCTCGGAGCCGCATCGCGCTTCAGCTTCACGGTTCCCAATAGCTACAGCCATAAGCTCCACGCCTTCAAGACCGGCACGGGCGACGACGTGCTGAGCATTCTCACCTTCGGCGCCGAAGTCGAGATCTGCATGGGGTACGGCGACGCAAAGTCGACGCCGACCGCAATGCGCGGGATGATCACGGAGATCACGACGAGTTTCCCCGACGGCGGCTCGCCGGAGCTGTCAGTCTCCGGGTACGACCACGGCTTCGCGATGACGATTGGCAAGAACTCGCGCACGTGGAAGGATCGCCGCGATAGCGATGCAGCGCAGGAGATCGCGAGCTTCAACAATCTGAACGCCACGATTCTGCCCACGAAGGAAAAGCACCCGCAGATCGAGCAGAACCAGGAGAGCGATTGGGAGTTCCTCAAGAAGCTCGCCGATCGCAATCATTACGAGCTGTTCGTCGACGAACAGAAAACGCTGCACTTTGCGCCGCCGAGCGATAAGGCGACGGCGATCGTGCGCCTGCTGTACGGTCAAGGCCTGCTGAGCTTCAAGCCCGAAGCGAATCTCGCCGGGCAGATCGCGCAGGTCGAAGTGTACGGCTGGAATCCGAGCACAAAGGAAACGATCGTCGGTCGGGCGAGGGCTGGTGAGGAGTCAGGGCTGAGTGGAAAGAGTGCCGGCCAGCGATTGAACACCTTCGTTCGCGATCCGTCGAAGCAGCCGACGCTGCGGATTCGTCAGCCGGTGTTCACCCAGGCGGAAGCCGACGCGCGTGCAAAGGCCGCGCTGAATGAGCGCGCCAAGCAATTCTTGACCGGCGAGGGCGAGACGATCGGCCTGCCGGAGATCCGCCCCGACCGAAACGTCGAGCTCGATGATCTCGGGTCGCCGTTCTCGAAGACGTACTACATCCAGCAAGCGACGCACAAAATCGACGCGAGCGGCTATCGCACGCGCTTCAAAGTGAAGGAGACCGGGTTATGAGCCTCGTCCAAACGGCTCCGAGCGAGACCGCGCACGAGTCAGGCGGCTACATCAAAGGAGTCGCCGTCGCCGTCGTGACACAAAACAAAGACGAAGATGGATTGTGCCGAGTGAAAGTCCGCTTTCCGTGGCATGACAAGCCGGCCGAGAGCTATTGGGCGCGGTTGGCGATGCCGATGGCGGGGAAGGAGCGCGGCTTTGTCACGATCCCCGAGGTGGGGGATGAGGTCCTCGTCGCGTTCGAGCGAGAGGATCTGCGCTTCCCGTACGTCCTCGGCTCGCTCTTCAACGGAAAGGAAAAGGCGGCGATCAACAACGCCGACGGCAAGAACGACAAGCGAGAGTGGAGATCGCGCAAGAAGCACTATCTGCGCTTCGACGACGGCACGCAAGGGAGCGTGGAGCTCGCCCATGAGAAGAAGCGGAAGATCACGTTCGACGATAACGGATTCGCCATCCAGGACGAAAACGGAAACGTCGTGAAGGTGGACAGCAATAGCGGCGCAATGACGATCGAGGCGAAGGGGCAGCTCACCATCAAGGGCGCCACGGTCTCCATCCAAGCCACCGGAACGCTCGAGCTCAAAGCCGGGGCGACGATGACGATTCAAGGCACGCTCGTGAACATCAACTGACGACGTGATATGGGACAGCCAGCCGCTCGCCTCGGAGACACCACCAGCCACGGGACGCCACTCGGCCCCGGTCCGGGATCCCTGACTGTGATGATCGGCGGCCAACCCGCGTGGCGCGCAGGCTCGGACACCCACGTCTGCCCGTTGTTCGACGGGCCCAAACCACACGTCGGCGGTGTCGTGGCCGTCGGCAGCGTGACGGTGATGATCGGCGGGCTCCCCGCGGCGAGGCAGGGTGACATGGTGGTCGAGGCGGGCGCGCCGAACAGCATCGTCCTCGGCGCTTTGACGGTGATGATCGGATGACGACCGGGAACCCGACGAGCGATCGCAAGGAATTCCTCGGCTGCGGCTGGGCCATGCCCGTCGAGCTGGACCCGTTGACGGGACTCGTCGCGCGCGTCGAACACGAGGAAGATATTCGCCAGTCCATTCGGATAATCGTCGAAACCCAGGAAGGCGAGCGCGTGATGCGCCCGCGCTTCGGGTGTGGCATCCACGAAATGGCATTCGCCGCCATCGATACCACGGCGATTCAACGCATCAAGTCGACGATCGAGGAGGCGCTCCGCCGGTGCGAAGCGCGCATCGAGGTGCTGGACATCATTGTCCAACAGGCGCCGTTGCCCGTACTTCGGAACGGGCAGCGTGAGGTGCTCCAAGATGGCGAGCTGCTGATCGAGCTTGAGTATCGAGTGCGGAAGACGAACCAGGTGGGAAATCTCGTCTTTCCGTTCTACTTCGCCGAAGGTGGACGGCCATGACTGCGCCCGACGCTCCGAAACTGGATACGCGTCGCACGGAGCAGTTCTTCGCCGAACTGCGCCAGCGCGCGCAGGCGTGGATCCCGTCGTGGGGGTTCGCCGACAACGAAGGCGATTTCGGCGGCGCCTTGCTGCAGATCGCGGCCCGGTTCAACTCGGAGGTCGCCCAACGTCTCGATCGTGCTGGCGAGAAGATGCGGCGGGGGCTACTCGACTGGCTTGCAGTACGGGGTCAGGCTGCGCGGCCGTCGCGGATGCCAGTGGTCTTCAAGCTCACCGATACCGCGACCGAGGCCGTGCTGGCCAAAGCGCCGGTCCAAATGCAGGCACCAGCGGGCGACGTGTCCGTGGTGTTCGAGACGGAGAAGGACATCAACATCCTGCCCGGAAGCCTGCGGACGATCGTCGCGGTGGACGGCGACAAGTTCTATTTGCCTCCGCCGGGGTTGAGCGATCTGGAACCGCTCACGGCGCTGCCCACGGAGTGGCAGCTGAAGAGCTTTGCGGCGGCAAATTCTACGAAGCTGCAGCTCGAACCCGAAGCGGGTCTCGAGGCGGGCATGATCGTCGCCGTCGGCGGCGCACAGTACACGATCGTTGCGGCAGGGAACGGCATCGTGACGATCGATCCGCCGCTCGCGGCCGATCTCTCGCTGCCGGCGACGATTCGTAAAGTCTCAACGTTCGCGCCATTCGACCCCGGGGCGCACAACGCGCAAGAGCACGTGCTGTACCTGGGACACACGGATGTGCTCAACATTGATGCTGAGGCGACGATCGACGTCGTGGGAGCGACCACGCTGGCCGACGGCGTCAAATGGGAGTTTTGGGGAACGCTGAAGGACACCGACGATCCGAGTTGGTTGCCACTCACGATTGTCGGTCCTGCCGCGACTCCAGCGCGGGTGGTATTGCACAAGCCGAAAGGCAAAGTGGTCCCGCGTGATATCAACGAGGTCAAGAGTCGGTGGATCCGAGCTTTCGCCACGAGTGTCGATCCGGCGCAGACGCCTTTCAGCGTTGACAGCGTCACGCTGCGCATCAACTGCACGGATGCTACAACACCCGGTGGGACCGCCAAACCAATTGACGTGTCGGCTACCGCCGAGGCGATGGATAACACGACGCCGATCGTGTTGAACAGTGTCTTCTTCCCTCTGGGGAAAGCTCCCAGGCAGTTCGATTCCTTCTATCTCGGGAGTCCGGAAGCGTTCTCGAAAGTCGGCGCGAAGGTCCAACTCGAATTCACGATGGCGGAGGCCTCGTTCTTCACTCTCTCCGCGGTTCGGGAGGGCGCCTTCGCGGATAGGGTGCTCGCGGGAGTCGGCGCCGACAATGCGCTTCACCTGCTCGCGATCGATCCGGTGACCGGCGGCATCACGAAGTTTCCCGATCGCGAACCGCTTCAGCCGCCGGTCCCCGGCTATGCCGGTGCCGCGACTACTGGCGCGAACGTCACCCTGGACAAAGAGCCCCGCTACCGATTGCCAGTCTGGCGAGAAACGGACGCCGCAAGCGCCAACCCGCGATTCGCCGTCGCGACCATTGCCGGCAAGGACGTGTGGGTGTGGCTCGAACGAGAGGACAATTCTCACCAGAGCGGCTGGGTGGAGTTCGGTCCGTTGCCGACCACAACCTCGGACGCCGTCGTCAGTCTCGTGTATCTCTCGGATCCGCTCGCGCCTCTACTCGTGGCGGTGCAAGGACAGAATCTGTGGATTCGCGAATGGACGGAGGCGCAGCCTCCGGTTCTACCGTGGGCGTTCGCCCCTACGACTGATCCGGCGCCCGTGACGCTGAAGGCGCTCGTTCCAATTCTGGACCTGGCGGGTCTCGTGACGTCCGCCGCAAACGATCTCGTTGGCGTCTCGGACGGCAACGAGCTCTACACGGTCACACTGGGTGGCGCATGTACGTCACTCGGCCCAACCGATGCCGACTTCGACGTTCCGCCCATCGCCGTACTCAATGCGCCAAACGATCTCATCGTCGTCTACGCTCAGACCGGCCTGAATGCGATTGTCGTCGTGCGAGAGGGTCAGCCCGACGTAACGATCACTCTCACGGAGCTCGACGCGAGTGTCGCGGGCTTGGAGGCGTTTCTCGACGGCGCGAGCCAGGTCGAGTTCCTCGCGTCCGTCGTGCACGCGTCGGGGAGTTACACGTTGACGTGGGCTCCGACGACCGGAGGAACGGCGCCGATTCTTTCACGCACCGACATACCGGCCGCCGCCGGGACTCCAGGTGGTGCCCCAACGCTGATCGACAAACGCATCGTGGTTCCTGGAGACCAGGCCAACCTGCTCGCTGCCTCTTTCGACGTGGCCAACACCATTCAGCAGACGGCGACGATTCTCGGCGGCATCGTCCTGCCGGCGTCCGGTCCGACCCTCGCGCCGAACGATCAAGTCGCGCGTACGGTAGGAACGCCAGAGTTGTGCACGATCGGCAACTTCGGCACAACGAGGAACGGCGAGGTGTTCTATCCAACCATCGCTCCGTTCTTCACCACAGCGAGCACCGGGCCGATTCTCGCCTACCTGACATCGACTCCAAGGACGGGGACACCGACGGGTACTGTCGACGAATTCTCTGTTGACCCAGCCGACCACGAAATGACGGACAATTCGTTCGTCCTCGTCAACAGCACGCTCTTCCAGATCTCGCTTGACAAGACCGTAAACCCTTGGGTCGCTACCGCAACTGGCCTCGGAAATCCCGCAGCAGTCACCTACTTCAACCCAATTCTAACCGGCGGGCGAGCCGCGCCGTACATGGAGCTCGATCCGGCAGGGAACGGCAACTGGCCCGCAACGTTGTTGGATCGAACGCCGCTGACATTTCCGTCCGAGAATCCGACCGTACAACCGGCCAAGGCGTTTGCGACGGACGTCGCCGGCCACCCGACCATCGTTGCACTGTTGAACGAGTTCGCTCCGGCGCCGGCGGCCGCCGTGACCTTTGTGATCAACGGGGCAATTGGCGCGTGGCAGCAAATGCTCGGCGACTCATCGGCCAATCCGGAACTCTCCTGGGAGTACTCGAATGGTCGATCGTGGTCGAAGCTCTCCGACGCGGCCGACGAGACAAGGAATCTCAAGAACAGCGGCGCGGTAAAGTTCACAGTGCCGGCCGATATCGCGCAGTCGGACTGGTCAGGCAAGTCCGACTTCTGGATTCGCGCGCGCTTGATCGGCGGCGACTACGGCCAGGAAAAGGTCACCGTCAAGACAAAGCCCCTGCCTGACGGCAGCACTGAGCAGACCGTTGTCCGTTCGTCCGAAGGCATCCGCGCGCCTTCGGTTGTCCGACTCGAGATCTTCTACTCGATCTGCAACGCCGTCCTTCCCGAAGCCGTGCTCGCACAAGACAGCGGGACGACTCTCGATGAGACCGACGCGAATCGCACCGGTGGCGCGTTGGTCGAGGCCTTCGTGCCGTTGCCCCTCGCTCTGCAGAGATTGTCAAACGCTCCGCCGTCGACCGAAAACACAGCCAACTGTCTGCCGGACTGCAACTGCCGATCCTGCGTACCCGCGGCGACGACAAAGGACAAAGCAACCGCTTCGAAAGCCGCCGGCGCGTCATCAACCGCCCAGACCGCGACCTCGACGCAGCGAGCGCTCTTCATCGGACTGAAGACGGTTGCATCCGGGGGCTCCGTCAATGTTCTGCTGCTCGTCGACGAACGAGAGCATTCGCAATTCACGCCGCTCACCGTGGAAGCGCTCATCGAAAACGAGTTCCAACCGATCACGGCGTCGGATGCGACGCGCGCGATCGGCGAGAGCGGCTTGCTCACCCTCGCCTTCGAGCTCGTGCCGACCGAAGCCGAGCTGTTTGGTCAATCCCTGACCTGGCTCCGACTGACGCCGCACGGCACCGATCTCTCAGACTGGAAGCCGTCGATCCGCGGCGCATATCTCAATGGAATGTGGGCGAGCGCCACGGAAACGCTCACGCGCGAGCTGGTCGGATCGTCGGAGGGCGCCCCCAATCTCAAGCTCACTCTCGCTCGCCCGCCGTTGCTCGAGAGCACGCTCGAGCTGCGAGTGCGCGAGCCCCTTGGCGACGAGGAAGTGAAGCAGCTCGCCGACAAAGACAAAAACCTCGTGAAGACCAACCCCGACCAGCTGGCGGGGAACTGGGTTCTGTGGACTCAGGTTGACGATCCGCTGGATGCCGGCCCGCAGGACCGCGTGTACTCGCTCGATGAAACGACCGGTGAGATCCAGTTTGGCGACGGCCTGCACGGAATGATTCCGCCGATCGGCACCGACTCGATCGTCGCGTTTCGATATCAGCGTACGGAACCGGCGCAGCCGGGGAGCGACGCGATTCCCGGGAACGAGGTCGAGTCGCGTACCGTGCTGGGTCTCGTTTCGCCGCTTCCAACAGTCGAGACGGTGACTGCCGCCGACCAATCGGCCGGCGGCACACTCGCCGAAGCGGACGACCGAGTCGTTCAGTTCGGATTCGCCCGGCTGCGGCATCGCGACCGAGCGGTGACCGCGGCGGACATCGAGGATCTCGTCCTCGCGATGTCGCCTGATATCGCGCAGGCTCGCTGCCTCCTCAAGCGCGGTTCCGCGCGACTCGTCGTCGTGAAGCGCGGCGCCGACCCGACGCCCAGCAACGCGGAAGTCCGCGAGTGGACACGGCTGCTCCTCACGCTGGTACCGAGCTCTCTCAGCACGTCGAAGGCGGTATCGATCGTGAAGCCGACGTTGCGGGCCCTGCGCATATATATGAGAGTCGTCGTCGATTCGCTCGACAACGCCGGCGCCTTCAGAGACGACGCCCAAGCCGCAATTGCCTCGCTCCTCGACCCCTCAACTGGAAGAGCCCCGAAAGCTGGGTGGTTGTTGGGTGCGAGCCCGATTGAGGATGACATTGCGCTGGCACTCATCGACACGGCGCACCTCGAAAGCATCGCCGAAGTCACGTTCCGCGAGGTGGCTCCGGACGGGACGGAAAGGCCGTGGCCGTCGACGCTCCTGCCGACCGAGCTCGCCGTGCTCGACGACGATCCGGTTCGCATCGAATTCGAGCTTGTCGGGGCGGCCGCATGAAATCGCTCGCGCCGAATCTGTTCGACGAGCGGTTCGACGACCTGATGAAGATCGGGCGGGCGCGACTCCGCGCGCTCGCACCCGAGTGGACGGACTACAATGCGCACGACCCCGGCATCACGCTGATGGAGTTGTTTGCGTGGACGTCGGAGGCGCAGCTGTATTCACTGGCCCGCATGCGCCGCGACGAGCGTGCCGCGTACGCGGCATTCCTCGGCATCAAGACCGGTGGCACCCGTGGCGCCGCAGGCGTGATTTGGCCCGACCGCAGCGATCCGAATTCACCGGTCGCGTCATACCTCGCGACGATGGTGCTGTCGCGGGACACGGTGATCAACCTGGCCGGCACCCCAGCGCCGACGTTCAGGCCGCAGGACAAACTCCTCTGGGTGCCGGGTCGCATTCGCTCACTCCGCTCGCAAACCGCGCGCGGCGGCGGAGCCGCGACCGACCTCACCATGAGCAACCAAAGGGGAAACCTCACCTTTCTTCCGTTCGGAGAGCGTGCGGGTCCCATGGCGGTGTTGGCGCTCGACTACGTCTGCAACGATCCGCGCGGCCTTTTCGGCTCAGATCGAAAAGCGGCGAAGGATGCGCTGTGGCCGATCGGCGTTCTCGCGGCACCGCCGTTGACCGGATCAACGAGCGATTCGACCCCGCCAACGAGAAAGGGATCGTCGCCAATCGCGGCGACGCTCGTCGACGGCGACGGCCGCTATGCGGTTCGCGTTGCTCGCGACACGACGCAGGGATTGTTGGCCAGCGGCGTCCTCATGCTCGACCTCTCGAGCGTGCCGACTTCGCCGGAAGCGTTCACCATCGAGCTGCGATCGCCGCGCGGCTTCGCGCGGCCGCCTCGCTGGCTTCGGGTCGAGCCGAGCGTGATACCCGTTCTTCAAGGCCGCGTGGTCTCGAACGAATTGAACACTTCGATCGCGAAGCCGAATTGGTGCTTCACGCTTGCGAATCCCGGAGTGCGCTTCGAGGCGGACAAGGAGCCCGTGAGCGTCATGATCGTCGATCCGGACACGAGACTCGAGCTGCCGTGGAAAAGAGTCGATCGCCTCGTCGACCAAGGGCCCGACGAGTCCGTGTACGAGTACGACGCATCGACCGGACAAATCACCTTCGGCAACGGCGTGAACGGTCGGTTGGCGCCCGACCAGGCGCAGGTACTCGCGACGTACGCGGTGTCGGATGCCGAACAGGGCAACGTTGGTCGAAACCGAAAATGGCAGGTGGCGGGATTTCAGGGTGTGATGGGCATCAATCTCGATCCGATAAGCGGCGGCGCGTCACCACTCGGATGGAAGGACCAGCGACGCGACGCGCGAGAGCGCTCGAAGAGCGAACACGCGCTCGTGAGCTCGGCCGATATCATGACCGCGGCCAAGACGCTGCCGCTGCTCGAGGTTGCGCGCGCGTGGATCTCCGCTCCCGCAACGGGCACACCGCGGACTGGCGTAGTGACGCTCGTCGCGATGCGAGCGCGCACGGGTTCGAACGAGCCGGTGGAGGCGCCAGAGACTTCCCGCTGGCTCGACGCGATTCGGGGTCGGCTGGCGCCGCGAATGCCGCTCGGCGTTCGCCTGGCCGTCGTCGCGCCGGCGTACGTGCCGTTCTCGATCACCGCGACCGTCGAGAGCATCCGTGGATTTGCACCAGAGGACATCAAAACCGCGATTGAGAAAAAGCTGAACGAGCGCCTTACGCTCGTCGCGTCGTCGGACGACGACAAGCAGCGCGATGCAGGAGTCGGCGTCACGGTCCGAGACGTCACGATCTGGATCCGGTCCACGCCGGGCGTCGCTCGCGTGACGACCATGAAGCTGTTCGATGCAACTGGAAAGGCCCTCGACGACGGAGTTGCCGTTCCTCGAGACGGTTTCCCGAAGTGGCTGTTCGATGCAAGCAAGATCTCGGTGTCGCGTCAACAGAGCGGGAGCGAGCGATGACCGGAGACAAGCAGCGGCGCTATCGCTTTGCCACCGCGGCGCAATGGAACGCGTGCCTGTTTTCCCAGGCGGACGCCGACTTTCTCGCCGGCGGGAACGGCATGCGGCCGGTCCCGCCGTTCGCAACGACCCCGACGGTCTTCGCGGCAAACGATGCCTTCGCGCCGGCGGTCACGTGCGCGGGCGAGATCGTATTCGTGGATCACCAGCATTCACTCGTTCGCCTCGCTCCGGGCAGCGATCAGCTCATGGCCGAAGCGGCGCCGGCGGGGCTCGCGAAGGCGAATCGTGTCATCACGACGCCGAATGCGTTTTGGGTTGCCTCCGAGTCGGGCGCCGCGCTGCGTGCCTACGAAATCGAGACGTTGACGCGCGTCGTCGAGGTCGAGATGACACCGCATCGGGTCATCGACATCGCCGGCGACGGGCGAGACGCTGTGTATGCGCTCGTCGAAGACCCCGATGGCGTGCGCGCGCTCCACATTAGTCGAACAGGCCGAGTCACCGGCACCACCACCTTCGAAGGAATCGCCGACGCGAAAGCTTTTGTCTACCTGCGTCAAACAGAGCGGTTCGTCGTTCTGGTGGACGGCGGACAGCAGCGGCTCTACTGGTTCGCCAAGACCGGCGGCCGCCCCCTGATCGGTCGGGCCGTCGGTGCGCTGCATCCGTGCTTCACCGTGGAACATCTCGGCACCGACTCCCGGAATCGAGTCTTGGCAGCCGGCGAGGACAGCACGGCGGACGGCGGCCGGACCTTCGTGCTGATTCTGGACGGCGACGGACTCTCGATCGACGAATTGGCGATCGATCCTGCCGACGCCCCAATCACCGGGCTCGTCGCCACGCGCGAGACCGTTCTCGTCACCGGACGACGCGGACTGCTTCGTTTTGCCGCGAGTGAAGTCGTGCCGGACGGAGTGAGCGCACTGCAGAGTGTCGTGCTGACCCCCGTGTTGTCGTCTCCGGATCGTGTCGACGCACGACGCTGGCTGCGAGTCGACGCCACCGCGCAATTGACTGCAGGCGCGGCGATCGAAATCACCTACGCGGCGCCCAAGGACGAAGACCCTGACACGCTGGCGCGGCTCAAGGCTATCGCCGCGGACACGTCGCGTTCGATGAGCGCTCGTATCGATGCGATGAGAAGCGAGCCGGGTGTTTGGAGCCAAGCGACGGTCTTTCACGGGACCAGCGATCCGGGCGCCGCTCCGGCGATCTATTCGGCCAAGCTGTTCGACGTCCATGCAAAAAACGTCTGGGTCTCTGTGAAGTTGATCGCCTCGTCGGGCGCGGGGTTGCCGGTGCTTCAGCAGCTCGACGTGCTATACCCCGGTCTGACGCTGATGCAGAGGCTCCCGGCGATCTATCAGCGTGAGGAATCCAAGCCGGGCAGCTTTCTTCGAAGCCTCGTCGGTGTTGTCGAAGCGACGACGCAGGACATCGATGCACGTGTGGGCTCGTTGGGCAGCAAAATCAATCCGTCGACGGCGCCCGTGGAGTGGCTCAATTTCGTCGCGCGATGGCTCGGCGTTCCGTGGGACGATGGGCTGAGCGAAACACAGAAACGAGCCATCGTGAAGCACGCTCCCGACCTTTTGAAGGCGCGGGGCACACGCGCTGGAGTCGAGCAATTGCTCGCGTGCCTGCTCCCCGAAACGCCGCGGCGATTCCGCGTAACCGACGCAACGGCCGATTTCGGCTTTGCGATTCTTGGTGGGCCTGGCGCCGCCGGGGCCGCGCTGCCGGCGATCATCGGCGGGGCCACGAAGTGGTCGACCATGCTGAATGAAACATCGCTGCTGGGCTGCATGCGATTGCCCTGCGACGGACAGACGACCGATGCCGCATTGCCGTTCGCCGGAACGGTGCAAGTCGAGGTAGCCGCGAGCGCGACCGAGCGAGTAGCGTGGCAACCGTGGCTGCGCGCGCTGATCGAACAGATGATCCCGCTCACCGCGCGCCTGCAATTCCGGTGGGTCGGTCTGGACGCACTGCGCAGCGACCGGCTCGATGGCTCGCTGGTTCTCGACTCGGTGGCCGATCCGACCGTCGGCACCGACACAATGACGAACGTCGTACGCCTGCCCGAGCGAGGAACTCGCCTCTCGGCCTCAGGTTCGAGCCTCAGTACGCGCTTGCTTTGACGACAGGAGACGGATCCATGCAAGAGATGGAGATACCCGTAGCCGTGAAGCAACCCCGAACGAGCCGAGCAGGCTGCTGCCCGGACGACGAGTGCGGGATCTGCGGGGGGAGCCTCAAGAACAACTACTACGCAGGAAAGCGCCTGACGCCGGACACGTTTCGCGTCGAGCAGCGGTACCACGTCGAGCGGCGGCGGCTCCTCAATCGTGCGATTCACGGATGGGGTGTCGTCTACGGCTACCCCATTACCGTCGAGACGCGCGAGTTGCGAAAGTCGTCGACTCGCGAGCGGCCACGACGCGATCCGTGCGGCCGGCGCGACGACGAGCCGCGTGACACTCGAGACGGCGTGACCCGCCGGCTCAAAATCGAGGACGGGTTGGCGCTCGACACCTGCGGGCGCGAGCTGTTACAGGTCGGCTGCACGATGCTAGCGCTGGACGACGTCCTGGTGGTCGACGACCGTGGACGGCGGCTCGATCCCGCGAACACGTTCAAGGCCGCCGTGGGTGATACCGAGAA
>DATMHK010000003.1:0-45525 GCA_035554995.1 Gemmatimonadaceae bacterium | reverse complement strand
GTCCGGCGTGTGGGTGTGCAGCCAATAAATGCATCGCGCGGCTTGCGGAATCCCGATGTATGCTGGAATGTCGACCAACTTGCCGCGGTTGTAGATCACGAGATGCTGATGGATGTGGATCCGTTGACCTTCGCCGGCATCGCATGTGATTCCGTTGACGGGGCGGCCCGCGAGCTGGGCGAGTTGGGCCGGGAGCGGTGCGGCGGTCGCCAGCAGCAGCAGTAGAGTTTCGATGCGACGCATGGGATGGGTTGTTGCTGGAAAAGGCGCCTGAAAATACCGGTTAGAACCCTGTTCGGCGAACACCGTTCCACCGTTTCGTCGCTGTTCCCGCCTCCATCGCTCACTCCTGCCGACGCCGCCATGCAAAAGATGCTTCGTCTCGCGATACTTGCGGTCATGCCGCTGTTTGGCGCTTGCACCGTCCTCACGCACGCTCACGTCGCGGATGGGGTGTCTGGACTTCCCTATCGTGACCGCGCATTCACACGCGCGGCCGCGGCGCGTGTCGGATTTGCTTTGGACGCCCTTCCCACCTGGGCATTTGCCTTGAGCGGAACCTGGGTGATGGACCAGGACCGCGCCGCCTACTTTGAGCCTAAGTGCTTCACGTACGTCAACGGCGTGAGAACCCAGACGGGTTGCTACCCGGTGATCCAGGCGCAGTCCACGGCGCTCGAGGTGGAGAAGCGCTGGGGGCCAACGGCAACCGTGCATCCTTTGGCGTCGGCGTCGCTGGGCCGTGTGAACACTGGGAACGTCTACCGTAACACCGCCCGGTGTTTGTGCAGCTCAAAGGACTCATCGTGGACTTCCCCTTTCGTCACTCTGGGCGGCGGCGGCGAGCTCAATATCGCGCGCTGGTTGCACGTGGCGCTCACCGCCGGCTACCGAGAGGTATTCCGACGCGGTGCTCCTAGCGGGACCGTTTCCCCGTCCGGGCTCACGCTTACGTCGCTGCTCATCGTAGGACGACCGTACCGATAGGGCCGCGGGGTTGTCCCCGGATGACCAGTCGGTCCAGCCCTTACTCCTCGCGCAGCGCCACCGTCGGATCAACCCGCGTCGCACGAAGCGCCGGGACGTAGATCGCGAGCATCGCCGTCGCGATCAGCACGACCGGGACGAGGGCGAACGTCACCAGATCGGTCGTGCTGACGCCGAACAGCAGACTGGCCATCACGCGCGTGAGGGCAAAGGCGCCGAGCAGCCCGGCGACGACACCGACCGCGGTCAGCTCCATTCCCTGCCGCAGCACCATCAGCAGAATGCCGCCCCGGTCGGCGCCGAGCGCCATGCGGATCCCGATCTCGTGCGAGCCTTGCGCGACGAGATGCGACATGACGCCATAGACGCCGACGATCGCCAGCAGCAGCGCAAACGCGGCGAACGCGCCGAGCATCGTCGTGGCGAATCGCTGTCGCGCCATGGAGCCGCTCATTCGGGCGGACATCGTCTGGACGTCGAACACCGGCAGTGATGGATCCAGCTCGTGGATCTTCCTCACCATCGCCCCGGCAACCGTGGCGGGGTCGCCCGTCGTTCTCGCCACCTGATAGTTGGCGTTCGGCGACGGCATGTAGACCACGATCCGTCCGTCGACGTCGAGGCCGTACTGTTTCACCGAGCCGACGACGCCGACGATCGTGAACTTTCGGGCCGGGTTGAACCACACATGCTTGCCGATGGCGCTTGCTCCCGCCGGCGGCCAGAAGCGCTTGGCGAACTTGTTGTCGATGATGACGACCGGATCGGCGTTCTGCGGGAGATCGGCATCGGTGAAGGCCCGCCCGGCGACGAGCGGAATCCGCATCGTACTGAAATACTTGGTGGTCACGCCGCGCTGATCGACCTGGAGCTCCTGTCCCGGCTCCGGTGTCCAGCCCTCGACGTTGATCGTGCCCCAACCGACGGATGAGGTGAACGGAAGGGCCGAAACCGCGCCTCGCTCCTTTACACCGGGAACACTCGCCAGCTGTTCGCCGAAAGTGGCGCTGTAGGCAACGGAGGCGTCGCGGCTCTCGAATCGCCGGGCCGATGAACCGAGCCGCATCGAGATGACGCCCTCGGGGTCGAAGCCCGGCGATACGCTCTGCAGTCGCACGAAACTGCGAATGAGCAACCCCGCGCCGACGAGCAGCACGATCGAGATCGCCACTTCTCCGGCGACCAGCAGGCCTCGCACGCGGCGGCGCGAGCCACCGAGGCCGCCTTCCCCCTGCGTATTCCTGCCGCCGGCCTTGAGAGTCGAATTGAGATCGACCCGCGCCGCTCGCAGTGCCGGCGCCAAGCCGAACAGCACGCCGGTGAGAATCGACACGGCGAAGGTGAAGGCGAGGACGCTGCCGTCGAGAGTGATGGCGTCGAGTCGCGGAATGTTGCCGGGATTGATCGTGCGAATCGCGCGCAGTGCGAGCGCGGCGACAACCAAGCCGGAGACGCCGCCCATGAGACCGAGCAACGTGGTCTCGGTGAGCAGTTGCCGGACCAGCCGCTGCCAGCGTGCGCCGAGCGCGACGCGCACCGCGATCTCCTTTTGGCGCGCCGTCGCACGCGTGAGCAGCAGGTTGGCGACGTTCGCACAGGCAATGAGCAGCACGAGCGTCACGGAGCCCATGACGACCAATACCGCCAGTCGCACGTTGCCGACGACGGATTCGACGAGCGGCACGACGTCGATCGTGAAAGTCCTGTCGCGTTTGTCCTTGTCGCGAATACGCGCGGCGATGGCGGCGACGTCGCTATGGGCTCGTGCCATCGTCACGCCCGGCTTGAGCCGCGCCATGAGATTGTAGTTCTCGTCGCCGCGACGATTCACGGCATCGGCGCCGAGTGGGAGTGGCAGAAACAGATCCATCTGCTGAATGCTCGCCACCGTCGGCATGATCTCGGCGTTGAGCAAGAAGTCCGGCGGCAACACACCAACGACCTGGAACTGATTGTTCGGGTCTTTCGGCCCGGAGAAGCCGTTGAGGACGATCGTCTTGCCGACGATGCTCGGATCGCTGTTGAGCGTTCGCTTCCAAAACGCGTTGCTGACCACGACAACGGGCGCCTTGCCTGGCGTGTCTTCGTCCGGGAGAATCAGCCGGCCGTACATCGCCTTGGCGCCGAGCATGTGAAAGAGGCTCGACGACGTCAGGAGAACTTCAACTCGCTGCGGTTCGGGGAAGGGCGCTTCTCCGCCGCGCCCGATGATCGTGCCGCTCCGACCCTGCGAGATGGACATCTCGGAGAACGATCGGTTCTCGTTCTTGACGTCGATGAATTGTCCCGGCGACGGCCAGTCCTGCGGGATGTTGATGCCGGGCGACCGAAGCCACAGGACGGCTAAACGATCGGGATCCGGGTATGGCAGCGGTTTGAGCAACAGCGCGTTGACGACGCTGAAGACCGCCGTGTTCGCGCCGATGCCGATGGCGAGCGACGCGACGATCACGGAGGTCAGGCCGGCGGTTCGCCTGAACGTACGAAACGCGTATCGGACGTCCTGGAGGAAATCGGTCATCGTCCGCAGCGCGCGGAACTCGGCCTCGCGGCCGCGCGTTCACGTCCCATTGGCCGCGATCGTCACCCAGTTGGTGGACTCGGAGCCGCCGCGCCATCGAACGCGCATGACAGCGACGCCAGTGCTTGCCGGTCCCATGAACACCTTGGCTTGTGCGGTGCCGTTCGCCGGCACGCTAACGTCGACCTGGGCCAGCCCCTGAGCATTCACGGTATTGAAAGTCACATCGGTCAACACGACTGCCTGGCTGGTGTTGTTGGTGATCGTGATATCGACTTCGGTGTTGATGCCGGCGCCCACGTTTCCAAGGTTGACGAACGACGGACTGGCCACGAGATCGCCCGGCATCTTCACGTGCCGCGCGGATGCGAAACCGGTGGTCAACAACAGCCCTACGACGGTTGCTAGAGCGAGCGGAATGCGCCTCACCGCGGGGAGCGACAGAGCCATTTGACACCTCGTGAACGAGCGATGGAACTCGATAGCGCTACGCCGACGGCGTCGTGGGCCAACCAGACTGAACGCTTTGAGTTCTCTGTGTCAAGCTCATCGGTGGGAAGACGTCGGCGCCAACGACGGTACGGACCAGAGTCCTTCCCACCATCGCAACGACTGTTGCATTGTCAGGGCTTGCGCGCGCGCAACTGACCGAGAATCGCGCCCAACTGGTCGATCTCGCGGCCATACGTCGCCCAATCGCCGGCGCGCTGCGCGGCGATCGCGCGATCGTAGTGTTGCTGCGCTTGACGAATGAGATCGGCCGCAACACCAGGAACGGCGGTCGCTGCTCCGACTGCTCCGACGGCTCCGAGGGCAGTCGTCGAGTCCGCGGCGACGACTGTCGGGCGCGCGCCCGCTGATGTACCGAACAGGGTCGCGAGGCCGTCCTCGAGCGTCTCAGCCATCGCCACCCGATTCTCCAGCGCGACGACAACACGTTTCAGCTCGGGGATCTTTCCGCCCTCGGCCCGCAAGTACAGCGGCTGCACGTACACCAGCGCTTCCTTGATCGGAATGACGAGCAGCTCGCCGCGAATCACCGACGATCCCTTTTGATCCCACAGCGTGATCTGCTGCGAGATGCTGGTCTCCTGATTGATCCGGTTGACGATCTGCTTCGGCCCGTACACGAGACTCTGCTTTGGAAACCGGTATGCGACGAGTTTCCCGTAGTTCGCACCGTCCATTCGCGCCGCCATCCAGGCGGCGAGGTTGTCTTTCCCGCGCGGCGTGAACGGCGTCATGAAGATGAACTCCGGGCTCGCCTCGCCCGGAAGCTTCATGATGATGTGCCGCATGAACGGTGCGACGTTGGATTTGTCCTGGTCCACGTCGGGATATTGCCACTGATCTTCGCGGTGATAGAACGCGTCGGGTTCCACCATGTGGTAGGTGGCATAGAACGCAGTTTGAAGGCGAAACAGATCGCCGGGGTAGCGCGTATGCGCGCGAAGATCTGCCGGCATCGCGGCGAGTGGCTTGAAGATCGATCCGAAGATCGACGCATACGTTCGGACCACGGGGTCGCCTGGATCGGCGAGGTAGGCATCAACGGTCCCGTCGTAGGCGTCGATCACCACTTTCACGCTATTGCGCATGTAGGTGGTTCCGTCGGACGTCGGCTTCGAGTAGGGCCAATTGCGGCTTGACGTGTATGCGTCGAGGATCCAGGCAAGCGTGCCCGCGTCCGTCACGACGAGATACGGTTCGCTGTCGAACTCCAGGAATGGCAGCGCCGTGCGCGCACGCTCGAGAATGTTGCGGCGGTACATGATCCGCGCGTCGTGCGAGATGTAGGACGACAGCACGATGTCCGTCGAGCCAAGCTGCCATGCGTACAGCGCGCGCCTCAGAAACGATCCGATGGGGACGCCGCCCTTGCCGGTGTAATTCGTGTAGACGTTCGTCTCACCCGCCGGATAGTCGAACTCCTTCTGGCCCGTGCCGACGAAGACATAGCTGTTCGTGAGCTGCCCGTAATAGATCTGCGGACGTGTGACCTTGACCGAGACGGTCGATACCGGCGGCAGATCCTTCACGAACAAGACCGGCAATCCCTCGCTCGTGACCTGATTCACCGGCGCCATGGCGATGCCCATGCCATGCGTGAAGGTGAGACGCTCGTTGATGAAGTTGCGGGTCGGCAGCGACGCCGTGTTGAGCTCGCGCGCCGAGATGTGCACCTGGCGGTAGCGGCCGTCGATCATGTATCGGTCGTCGCTCACGGACGCGAAGTCGTAATACGTCCGAATCTCCTGAAGTTGGCCGAACGTCTGCTTCAGGAGGTCACGCTCCCACAGGCGCACGTTGTCGATCGTCGGCGCGTTCGCGCGCACGTCCGCCATGGTCAACTGGACGTCGCCGCTCAGGTCGCGTGTAGTCACGCTGTCGAGGCGCCAGGCGCGTCGTGTCGCGGCGATGTGTTGCTGAAGGTACGTCCGCTCGCGCGCCAGCTCGTTGGGGGCGACGACGAATTTCTGCTCGGTCTCCGGAATGAGAAAGCGGAACACGACCCCGACGCCCGCGTACAGCGCGATGGCGATCGCCGCGTACCAGATGAGCTTCTGTCTGACGATCCCGTACACCACGATGCCGGCGGCGATCACGGCCGCCACCGCCGACAAGCGAATGCCGGGCAACGACGCATGAACGTCCGCGTAGCTGGCGCCCGCGAATGGACCGGTGCTCGAATAGAGCAGCGCGGCGGCATCGACGATCCACAGCTGCGCCGCGAACAAAATGAACAACAACGCCAGTAGCGCACCCACGTGAATCGCCGCGGAGGGCTCGACCGCCGCCCGCCGGCGCAGCGCGATCGCGCCGCGCGTCACGTAGAGGACAGTCACGCCGACCACGGAGAGTACCGTCAAGCCGACAAGCGTCGCGAGCGCGGCGGAGATCGCGGGCAACCGAAACAGGTAGAATCCGATGTCGCGGCCGAACACCGGGTCTACCTCACCGACCGACGCTCCGTGGATTGCCATCAACACGGACATCCATTGCGCCGCGGCGATGATGCCGGTGATGAACGCGACGACAATCGACGCCACGAGCGTGAGTCGTGGGATCACGGACGTCAGGTCCAGGCTGATCCGCTCACCCTTCTGATTGACGAAGGACGTGAGGACGTCCGTCGGTCTGGGACGCGCCCACCTGAAATTCAGATATAAGAACGCGAAGGCAAACGCGGCGAATCCCACGAACAGCGTCGCGCGAGCGACGAGCGACTTCAGAAAGACCGACTCGAACCCTACCTCGCGGAACCAGAGCCAGTCGGTCGCGAAGGTCGCCAGCCATGGGACTACGACGATGACGAGGAAAAACGCGGCGAGCGCGCCGAGGACGATCCGGCGCGTCCGGCGTCCGGCAACGGGTTGCCCGTGATGGAGGCGGAAGGGAGGGGCGGTCATGTCTCCGCTGAACATGGCACGCGTCGGCGCCTGCTGTCCATGCAGATGGCGAGCTTGGTCCAGCTATCAAGGCAGCGGCACGATGTGCACGAGACTGCGCGCGCCGCACGCCGGTTCGCGCTCACCGCACGCGGATTCGCCCGCGAGCTCGATGCGATCAGCGGCGATGCCGGCGTTGACGAGGATCCGCTTTACCGCCTCAGCCTCGCGCCGGCCCGGTTCACCCATGCGCTCTCGGCGCGCGCCGCGCCCGACGATCTGAATCCTGAGCCAGGGCTCCGTTTCCAGCAGCTTGAACAGCTGCTCGATATCGCGGCCGCTGCCCTGTTCCACACCAAGTTCGGCGCTGAGGAGAATCTCCATCGTCGCCGCGTTCCGTACGTCCGCTTCGTGCGCGAGGCGGCGCTCGCGCTCCATCGCTTCCTGCCGCGCGCGAATCGCCGCCGAGTCCACGCGAGGCGTGACGGCGCGTCGAGTCGCGGGCTCGCGGTGCGCAGGAGTTGTTGCCGGCGCCGGACGTGATACATACACCACACGCTCGATCGGCGTACGAGCGACTGGCTGACGGGGAACAAAACTCCAGGTGCCGCCCATACTTGCCGCGACCCAGGGCCCGACGATCACCAGTATGACGATGTGCGTGACCGTAGATGCTGCAAGCGACGATGGCGAGAGACCCAACGCCCCGAGGACGACCGCTGCCGCGCGCCGGAGACCGCGCTCGTTCACCGTACGCTCGACCGTCATCCACGGCGGAAAGCGGAACGTGGCGACGGGCACCGAGGGTGCTTCGAGCACCCGCGCGACGACTAGCTCGGAGGGAACGTAGCCCACGGCGTCCGACCAGTCCGCGTCGCCGCTCTCGATGGTCGCGGCGACGAGCTCCTCGCTCGGCAAATACAGGAGCGCGTCCAGCCGACGATCAGCCCGCGGCATCGCGCAGCCCCGGATGATGCTGTTGTATGATCGCGGCCAGACGGGTCCGCGCCTTACTCGCGTCGTTGCGCACCGTGCCGTGCGATCGCCCGAGCGCCCGCGCGATCTCGTCCAGCGCCAGACCGCTGAAGTAGTGCATGCGGAGGACGCGCGCGCCGACAGGTTGCTCCTGCGCCAAACGGTCGAGCGCGGTTTCCAACTCGGCGCGCGTGGCCGCGTTGTCGAGCGCGGCGAGGATCGCATTGTCCTCCATGACCGTGAGCTCGTCGATCGCCTCCACCGGCACGCGGCGGCCGCGCGTCGATGTGATCCGTCCGTCCGCGTCGCGACGAGCATTGCCACGCTCCTCGCGGAACATCTGTCGCGCCATGAGATGCGCCCGGTAGGCGAGCCAACCTTCCGGATTGGGAATGCCGACACCGTTGACGACCGACCGCCGCACGACCTGCGGCAGATTGAGAAAGGTGCGCTGCACCAGATCGTCGCGGCGGTCGGCGTCAAAGGCCATCGACTGCGCGACGATCGCCACTACATATGAAAAGCGCAGCATGACGCACTCGTGCGCCGCCGTCGCTACCCGTCGATCGTCATCGGTGAGCAGCGCAAACAGCTCGACCGCCGTGCCGACGCTCAGCGTCGGCCGCAGCCGATCGATGAGCCGCGTGTCGCCGAGGCGCTGCACGGCGATCGCGAGCCGCCGCTCGAGGAGCTGCTGGCGCTGTGCCAAGGCGGCGGGATCGAAGGCGCTCGGGTTCACGTCTTACAATGCATGAAAGGGCCGGACTGTCACTGGCGGCTCGGCGGCTCGGCGGCCGATGACACAATGCGGCCTCGCCGCATTGTGCGACAGACTCTCTCCCCGATCCGATGAGACTCCATTCGATCTTTTTGGTACTTGTCGCGCCCGCGGTCCTATCCGCGCAGAGTAGCGGGCGACATGAGATCATCCGCGGCCGAGTTACTACCGATAGCGGTCGCGCGGTCGTGTCGGCTAGCGTGCAGGCGCTTCGGGCGCCCGATCGGGCCCGCAAGGTCGCGACGACGGATGCCTCCGGTGTGTTTGTCATCGATTGGCCGGATGGTTCTGGCGAGTATCTCATGACGGTCACGGCATCGGGCCTGCCGACAACGAGCCGGCGCATCACGCGGCAAGGCACGGACTCGGTCCTCGTCTTCGATGTTCTGCTGACCAATCGTCCCCGCGTGCAGCAGCTCGCACCAGTGGTGTCGCAGGCGCAGCGGCCAACGCCGACTCGCAACGAAGATCCAGACGTCGGAGGGACGTCGGGCAACGCGAATACGTACCGGCGCTCGGCGCCTGAGGTCGTTGGCGATATCGCCGCCATGACGGCGATGGTGCCCGGCGTCGTGGCGACAGCCGGCGGCAACTCCGTGCTCGGACTCGCGCCGTCGCAGAACTCGGTCACGGTGAACGGCATGTCCTTCGCCGGCGGTATGATACCGCGCGACATCCGAATGCGCGTTACCGTCTCGGCGTCGAGCTACGATCCGGCAAACGGCTGGTTCAGCGGCGCGCGAACGAACGTATACGTCCCGTCGAGTGAGCTGTTCTCACAGGCGACCGGCCATCTCACCGTCGACGCGCCGTCGCTCCAGGCGAGCGATCCGGTCGCCGCGCGCCTTGGACAGCGATACAAGAATGTGAATGGCAGCTTAGGCATGAGCGGTGAGATCCTGGACGACAAGTTCGATTACAACGTCGGCCTTCAGGGAGGCCGGCGGTCGGCCGACGTGACCTCGCTGCTCACCGCGGACAACGACCTCCTACGTCACGCCGGTGTGTCGCCGGATTCCGCTTCGCGCTTCGTGCAGCTGGTGAACGGCGCCCACGTTCCGCCGGGCACGGGCGTGCCGGGCGCCGCGACCAACGACAACATCGTCTTCCTCGGCCGCCTCGATCACGCTCGCTATAACTGGGCTACGCTCCAGCCATCGCGGAGCACGTGGGGGTTGATCGGGTACGCCAGCGCGTCGCGCAATCAGGCGCAGGGTGTCAGTCCCACGGGCACGCCGGGACACGCCGGACACAATGAGCAGGCGATCGGCGCGCTCTCCGGCGAATACTCGTTCTATTTCGGCCGAGACTATTTGGGCGACGTCCGCAGCGGACTCACCGTGTCGCGGAACACGGCTGATCCGTATGTCCGCGTGCCCGACGGACGCGTGCTCGTCGCGAGCCAGTTCAACGACGGCTCGACGGCGGTCACGCCGCTCGCGTTCGGCGGCAGCAGCCCGCACACCGACACGCGACAGTGGACCTGGGAGTCAATGAGCGAGCTCCAGCTCTTCCCGGCGTCTGCGTCGCGTCATCGCGTGAAGCTCACCGCCGACTCGCGGCTCGATGGATACCGCCAAGACCTTGCGAGCAATCAGCTCGGCACCTTCACCTTCAACTCACTCGCTGATCTGGCGGCGAACAGGCCGTCGACGTTCACCCGAACGCTCAACGCACCGATCCGAACCGGCGGTGAATGGAACGGCTATCTCGCGCTCGGCGACTTGTGGCGTGTGTCGCCGAACCTGCAGGTGATGTACGGCGCTCGAGTGGAAGGCAACGCGTTCACGCAGGCGCCCGTCTTCAACCCGGCCGTCGCAAACGCCTTCGGCGGTGCGCTGACGGATGTGGCGCCGAGTTCATACCACGTGAGCCCGCGTCTCGGCTTCACGCTCAATCGGCCAGGCCGCGCCGGCGCGCCATCGGGCGCGATACGCGGCGGCATCGGCGAATTTCGGAATCTGCTCGATCCGGCGCTGCTGTCGGCAGCGTCGGTCACGACCGGTCTGCCGGTCGGCATGACGCGGCTTACGTGCATCGGATCGGCGGTGCCGACACCCGATTGGACGGCGTACGAGCGCGATCCGTCGCTCGTGCCGACGCAGTGCGCCGGAGGGGGCGCGGCGTTGCCGAGCTATGTGGACGCCGCACCGAACGTGTTGCTCTTTTCGCCGGACTACGCGCCGTCGCGCAGCTGGCGTTCGAATCTCTCGTGGACGTCCGGACTGTGGGGACGCACGCTGTACACGCTCGAAGGACTCTACTCACTCAACCTCGACCAACCGAGCGCGCGCGATCTCAACTTCAGCGGCGTGCAGCGTTTCACGAGCGCCGACGAGAATCGGCCGGTGTACGCGAATGCGTCGAGCGTGGTACCGGCGAATGGCGTGGTATCGTCGGTCGACGCGAGAAACTCGGCGAGCTTTGGGCGCGTTGCCGAGAACCTGTCGGATCTCCGGTCGGAGACGCGCCAGCTGCGCCTGGCGCTGCGTCCCGATCTCGGACACGTCGGTCTCTATCTCCGGGATCCGAGCCTCTGGTACGTGCTCTCGAGCACGCGCGCGCAGCAGCGCGGCTTCAACGGCACGACGTTTGGAGATCCCGGGAGCATCACATGGGGTCGCGGCGATCTCGACGCGCGGCATCAATTCACCTTCCAGACGATCTTCTGGCCGCGCGGCACGCGCGGCGGGCCGGGGTTCTTCTTCTACGGCCACGTGCAATCCGGACTGCCGTACACGCCGATGGTGGGGAGCGACGTCAACGGCGACGGCCTCGCCAACGATCGCGCGTTCATCTTCAATCCGGCAAGCGCGAGCGACGCGACGCTGGGCAACGCTCTGCAGAGTCTTCGCACCTCCGGATCCAAGACGGTGCGCGACTGCATCAATCGCCAGGTTGGACAACCTGCGGCTCGAGCGAGCTGCGAAGGACCGTGGACCGCGGCGCTCAACCTCAACGTCGTCATCAATGGCGGCGACTACCGGCCGTCGTGGGAGCGCTTCCAACTCGGGCTCAATCTGACGAATCCATTGGGAGGGCTCGATCAAGCGCTACATGGGTCGAGCAACCTCAAAGGCTGGGGCACCCCGTCGCTGCCCGATCCGGTGCTCTACAATGTGCGCGGGTTCGATCCGGCGACGAATCGCTTCCGTTACGAAGTGAATCCGCGCTTCGGCACGACGGCTCCGTCGAGCAACACACTGCGCGCGCCCTTCCGTTTGACCCTCGATCTCACCGTCGATCTCGCGCGCGCCCTGCCCGATCAGCAGCTCGACCGCTGGCTTAGGCCGGGACGTGGAGGGCGACCGGGTCCGAAGCTCACCGTTGAACAGCTGACGCAAAGATTGCAACGCAACGTGCCCGACCCCTACGGCGAGTTGCTGCAGCAGACCGATTCATTGTTACTCACCGCCGCGCAAGTCACGACGCTCCAGTCGGCGCGCGCCGGCTATAGAAAGAGAATCGATGCGCTCTGGTCGGGACTCGCACAGCGTTTGTCGGATCTGCCCGAGCGTTACGACTTTGCTGACGCGTCGCGGCGGATGGATGACACGATTGATGAGGCCTGGGAATTGACGCGGGTCGAGGTGCGCACGAAGTACCCGGAGATTCTCGCTCCCGTGCAGCTGGCGATTCTGCCGGGTTGGTCCAACCGGCTCTTTCAGGCCGAGCGCCGATTGCATGTGAGGTTGTTCGTGCAGTAGGACGATGGGTATCGTGACGACGCGAAGATCGCTCGCCCTCCGGACAAACCCCGAGCTCATTCAAGAACTGGCGCCTGCGTAGACGCGCCCGCTAGTCGCGCTCGGCCCCGATTTGCCAGCGACCCGGGCCGAATCGTGCGATTGGGGTTAAGATGCACGGAATGCCCAGGCTCCCGGCCCCGATTCCGTCACGCGACGCCGCATGACTTGGCGTCGATGGTTGTTCACCGCATTGTCATTTGCCGCGGTGATCGGGGTGTCGGCGTATTTCATCATTGGGTGGTGGCGCCAAGGGAGCGCGATCAGCTTGCCGCCCCGCGCCCACCTCTGGGCGATCGCCGCCGTGGTGACGGAGATCCTGACGCGCAGCTGGAAGATCACGTGGAGCGCCAAGGCCGCGCACATCAAGCTGCCGTTCATGACCGCGCTCCGCACGACACTCGCCGGCGACTTCGGCGCGTCGATCACGCCGGCACGGTCGGGCGCCGAGCCCGCGCGCTATCTCGTGCTCGCCGAATCAGGTGTGCCGACGTCGAGCGCGCTCGTCGTCCTGTACGCCGAGCTCTTTCTCGAGGCGCTGTCGCTGGCGACGGTCGTCATCGTCGTCGCCATCGTCTTCCGTCACGCGGGATTCGTCCTTGGTGCGTTGGTCGGGGTTGTCGGCGCGTACGCGGGCTTCGTGCTCGGGATCGCCGTGCTCGCGATCGTCCTTGCTAGGAAGCATGTCGACGACGATGCGCCGCGCTGGGCGCGTCGTCTTGGACTCGGCGGCCGCCGCTGGGACATGATCCAGCGTTGGTTCGCCCAAGTTCGCACGACCGTCGACAGCGTGCGGCACATCGATTTCCGGTGGGCGACCGCGTCGTACACGATGTCGGTGATCCATGTGGCGATGCGTCTTTGTGTGCTGCCGGCGCTCGTCCTCGGCGCCGGCGCGAACGCCCCACTCGCGCCGCTCGCGCTCTGGCCGCTCGGATTTCTCTACGGCGCCGCCGTGGTGCCGGCGCCGGGCGGCGGCGGGGCGGTGGAGCTCGCGTTCCGCGCCGCGCTCGCGGGCGTCATCGGCCGACAGTACTTCGCGGCGGCGCTGCTCTGGTGGCGCTTCTATACGTTCTACATCTATATAGTTCTTGGCGCCATCGTCGCCGGAAACACCGCGCTCCGCGCGGTTCGGAAAACGCAGGACATCGAAGACGAGTTCGAGGACGCTGACGATGAGCTGGCCTCGAACCCGGAGATCTCGAGGCTATCATGACACAGGATCGTCGTGACTTTCTGACGAAACTCGGCTTGGGCGCGGTCGCCCTCGGCGGCGGCGCGATCGTTACGCCACTCGGCGCCGAGGAGCTCGATGGCCTGGGTGAGGCCTTCGCCGCCGAGCCGACCTGGAACATGTCGTGGGTCGAAGAGCTACAGAAAGTCCCATACAAGGCCGTCTTCGACTCCCCTTCCCTGGCCGACGGCGCCGCACCCGACCTCGCGGCAGGCATATGGGACAACTTTAAAGAAGTCTATGGCACGGATTCGAGCACGCGCATGGTGATCATCATGCGACAGCTCGGTCAGGTGATGGCATTCAACGACACGATGTGGGAGAAGTACGGGATCGGTGAGGAGCGAAAGGTCAACGATCCCTTGACCAAACAGCCGGCGAAGCGCAACCCCTGGGCGAAGACGATTGCTGGTGATCCGGCATGGGCCGTCGCGTCGAAGCTCGATACGCTGCACGCGCGCGGCGCGATCTTCCTCGTCTGCAATCGCGCGTCGATGAACTGGGCGACGAGCGCCGCGGAGCGGCTCAAGCTCGACGTCGAAGCGGTGAAGAACGACGTGCGGAACAATCTCGTGCCCGGCGCCATCCTCATGCCGACGGGTGTGTTCGCGCTCGTGCGCGCGCAGAATGCGGGATGCGCCTACATGCGAGGCTCATGAAGCGCGCGATTGCGGCGCTCGCATTGGCGCTTGCGCCGCTTTCGCTCGCGGCGCAAGCGCCGACCGACTACGGCCCGGTCAGCGCGGACGTCGCCGAGATTCCGTATCCGCATCCCGTGTCCACATTCGCGTTCGTTCTGTACGGCAAAGACGTGAAGATGACGTACATGGACGTGAAGTCGATCGGAACGCCGAACGGGCAAACGGTAGTACTGCTTCACGGTTTCAACTTTTTCGGCGAGGCCTGGGCCGGCACGATCGACGTTCTCACGCGCGAAGGGTTTCGCGTGATCGTGCCCGATCAGATCGGCTTTGGTCGCTCGTCGAAGCCGTTCATTCCGTACACCTTCAACGACATGGCGCACAACACGCGGCGCCTGTTGCAGTCACTCGGCATCGATCGGGCGGCGATCGTCGGGCATTCCATGGGTGGGATGCTTGCATCGCGGTACGCGATGCTCTACCCCACGGCAACGACGCATGTCGTCCTCGTGAACCAGATCGGGCTAGCCGACGTGCGCGCGGGTCGTTCGCCACACTATCTCGACGACGCCTATCGTACGGACTCGAACGGCGCCCTGCCGAATCGATCGTACGATCAGGTGCGCGCGACGATCACACGCTACTTCGTGACCTGGAAGCCGGAGTACGAGAAGTACGTCCGCATCCACTGGGGTTGGACGCAGCACAAAGATTGGGAATGGTTCTCGAAGGTGCGCGGCGCGCTGACGCAAATGCTGAGCGCCGAGACGGTCGTGTACGACTGGCAGCACATCAAGTCGAAAGCACTCGTTATCGGCGGGGCCAAGGACACGCCGCAATATCCGGAGCAGGCCAAGCACGTCGCGGAATCGATTCCCGGCGCGCAACTCGAATTGATCGAGAACGTGGGACACGTGCCGCAGTTCGAGTCACCGGAGATCTTCCACGCGAAGCTCGTGCAGTTCCTGAAATCACCGCCGCGTTAGGACGGTTGTTTCCAGCGACGGACTGAGGCGCCTGTCGCGCCACGCGTCGTCACGCTACCTTAGCGCGACCTCCTGCTCCGATTCGATTGACGGACGTCCGCGACCAGCTCCAAACATCGCTCGGTGACGCCTACGCAATCGAGCGTGAGCTCGGCGGCGGAGGGATGTCGCGCGTTTTCGTAGCCGAGGAGAGAGCGCTCGGCCGGCGTGTCGTCGTGAAGATGCTCCCGGCCGAACTGTCCGGAAACGTGTCCGTCGCTCGGTTCCGTCGCGAGATCTCGGTCGCTGCCCGATTGCAGCATCCTCACATCGTTCCACTCCTGGCCGCCGGCGAAGTCGACGGACTGCCGTATTACGTCATGCCGTTCGTCGACGGCGAGTCGCTGCGCCATCGGCTCTCGCATGGCGAGTTGCCCATCGCCGAAACGGTATCGGTGTTGCGAGATGTCGCAAAGGCGCTCGCGTTCGCGCACGCCAACGGCGTAACGCACCGCGATATCAAGCCGGACAACGTGCTCATCGCCGGCACGTCCGCCGTCATCACGGACTTTGGCGTGGCCAAAGCGGTGAGCGACGCGACCGTTGGCAGTCCGTTGACGTCGATCGGTGTCGCGCTAGGAACTCCTGCGTACATGGCGCCCGAGCAGGCGGCCGCCGATCCCGGCACCGATCTCCGCGCCGACTTCTATGCGTTTGGCGTGATGGCGTACGAGATGCTCGCCGGCCACGTACCGTTCGCGGGACGCAGCGCCCAGGGCATGCTCGCCGCGCACGCCACTGAGCAACCAGGATCGATCGCGACCCTTCGACCGGCGACTCCCGCACCGCTCGCCGATGTCGTGATGCGCTGTCTCGCGAAACGACCGGGCGATCGGCCGCAGAATGCGACCGAAATCGTGAAGGTGTTGGACGGAATTGGCGCGCCGAGTGGAGCGCCGTCGATCGGCGTGCCGCCGGTTGCCGCGGCGACTTTTCAGCTGCCGCGAATCGGACGGCGCGTGTTGGGTATTGCCGTCGTTGCAGTCGTCCTGTTCGCGACAGTGGCGTGGTGGCGGATGCGCGGCACCAGTGTCGACCGCGATGCAATCCGTTCAATTGCCGTGCTGCCGTTCGCGAACACGAGCGGCGATACGACGTTCGACTATCTCGAGGATGGCGTCACGGACCACGTTCGCGATGCATTGAACGCGATCGCCGGTCTCACGATCAAGGCGCGCGGCTCCTCTCAGCAGATGAAGGGTCGTAGCGCGCGCGAGATCGGGACGAAACTCGGTGTCCGCGCCGTTGTGCAAGGCAGCGTGAGCGGATCGCGGTCTCGTCTTCACGTCACCGCGGAGCTCGTGCAGGCGGCGGACGAATCCGTTCTCTGGAGCAAAACGTTCGACGGGTCACCGAACGAATTGGCGGGCATACAGGATACGATAGTGCGCGCGATCAGCCGCAGACTGGGTCTCGCCGGCATGATCGTCGGCAATGGCGCGCGCGTGGCCGGAAGACGCGGAACATCGGACGTCGAAGCGTACGATCTATTCCTCCAGGGCCGCCACCCGTTCGACCAGAACGATTTCGCTTCGGCCATCGAGCTGTTCCGCAAAGCCGTCGCCCGAGATCCGCGATTCGCCCGGGCCCACGCGTATCTGGCGATGTCGTACGCGAACCTGCCGACGCTCGGCGTCGCGCCGATGGATTCGATGAATGCGCTGGCCCTCGCGAGCGCGGCGCGAGCGCTGGGACTCGACTCGACGGTGGCCGAGGCCTATGCTGCCGAGTCGTTTGTGTTGGGAGGCGAGACGCGACTCGGCGATGCCCTCGGGCCGATGGAACAGGCGGTCCGGCTCGATTCTACGAACGCCGACATCGTCGCGAACTACGCCATGGGACTGGGTCAGATCGGTCGTGTCGCGGACGGGTTGGTTCAGGCGCGACGGGCCCGGGAGAGCGACCCGCTGTCGGGGACTGCCGTCGGTCTGCTGTCGTATCTTCTCTTGCTGTCGCGGCAATACGATGCGGCGATCGAGCAGATACGAGCCGCGCTGGTGCTCGACCCGACGAACGTGATCATGCACCGAGCGCTCGGCTACTACTACGCGTTTAATGCGCAGCCGGACAGCGCGGTGGCATCGTTCGAGCGCGGATTCAAACTGAACCCAACGTTGTTCGGGGGTCGCAGCAATCTGGTATTCGGATACGCGGCGGCGCGTAGGTGGGCCGACGCGTCGCGTCAGCGCGCGTTGATCGAGCGAGAGACGGGCGACAACTCGCCCAACTACAGCCGCATGGTTGTGGGGTTGGCATTCGGCGAAACCGATGCGGCCATGACGGCGCTCGAGCGGGGAGTGGCAGCACGAGAGCCGCTCTTGGGCATCGTGAGCTTGGCGTGCGACCCGCTGTTCGATCCACTCAAATCCAACCCGCGCTTCTCTCCGCTCGTCCAGCGGCTGGGCGCGCGGGTGTGTCCGGCGACGGGTACGTGGCCTATCGGCCCGGTTCGCATCAGCCGGCCTGCCGGGAACAATCGTTAGGCCGAGAGCTCGCCTAGCCGGACCGTCGGCAGGCGGTATTTTTGGCCTCGGTGTCAACCTCCGTCCCTTACACCGGCCCGGTGGGCGCGCGATAGTGTCCACGCCATCTGATGGAACGTTCACCGTCTCGGCGTCGCGCACGATCGGCGCGAGCGCGGCCGTCACATATCGCCTCATCGCCGACTACCAGGGCGGCCACCAACGCATTCTGCCCGAGAAATACTTCGGCAACCTTCGCGCGACGAAAGGCGGCTACGGCGCCGGGACGGAGATTGCGTTCGAGATGTATCCGTTCGGAATGAAGCGCGCGGCGCAACAGGCGCGGGCGCGCGTCACCGAGCCCGAGCCCGGACGCGTGCTCGTCGAGACCGATCTCGATCGTGGCTTCGTCACTACATTCACCGTCGATGCGGTGAGTGACACGAAGTCGCGCGTGGAGTTCGTCACCGCGGTGCCGCGCAAGCCTGGTGTACGCGGCGCGATCGAGAAGCTGATGACGACGTTGTTTTTGCGATCGGTCTACGAAGAAGAGCTCGAGCAGCTCAACCGCGTCGCCTGGGAAGCCGCTCAAACGAGGAGCTGATGCGCATCATTTCGTTCGGTACACAGGATTCGAAGTTTGATACCCCCCGGATGGGGATCATCCTCGACACGAATGGCCGCGATAGTCGCTATCGTCTCGACTGTGAGAAGTTGTTCGAGTCGGCCGACCGTCCGTCGAACCCACTCGCGTGGTTCGACATGGATGGGCGCTGGTTCCAACGCGCGCGCGACACGGCCAGCCGACTCGAGAGTGACGCCGCTGCATTCGAAGACGCGCGAAAGAAAGGCTGGCTCGTACCCGCGGAGGACGCGTATTGGTTCGCACCAGTTCCTCGGCCGGGCAAGATCGTGTGCGTCGGGTTGAACTACCGCGACCACGCCGAGGAGAGTGGGCTCGCCGTGCCGAAGGTGCCGGTCATCTTCTCGAAATTCTCGACCTGCGTGATCGCGCCGGGCGAGCCAGTCGTCATTCCGACGACGAGCGAGCGAGTGGACTACGAGGCGGAGTTGGCGATCGTCATTGGGAGGCGCGCCAAGCACGTGAGCGCCGAGCGTGCCTATGACTACGTCTTTGGCTACACCGCGTTCAACGACGTCACGGCGCGCGACTTCCAGTTCGGTGACGGCCAGTGGCAGCGCGGCAAGTCGTGCGACACGTTCGCCCCGATGGGCCCGACGATCGTCACGACCGACGAGATTCCCGACCCACACACGCTCCGCATCACGATGAAGGTGAACGGCAACGTGATGCAGGACTCGAACACGGATCAGCTGATCTTCAGCATACCGCGCTTGATCGAGTTCATCACGCAAAGCATCACGCTCGAACCGGGAGACGTCATCCCCACGGGAACCCCGGCGGGCGTCGGTTTCGCGCGGAAGCCGCCCGTGTTTCTCAAGCCGGGCGACACCATGGACGTCGACATCGAGCGGATCGGCGGGTTGGGAAGCCCGGTCGTCGCCGCGGACTCAGTCGGCGCGTAGGGCGTCCACCGGCGCGATGCCCAGCGCGCGTCGGAGTGGAATCGACGACGCGACCAGCGTTACGATGGCGAGAACCAGCGTTGCACCCGCGAAGGCTCGCGGATCCGACGCATCGCCGTCGTAGAGAAATGATGTGAGGAGCCGGGTCGTCGCGAACGCGATACCCAGTCCCAGCAAAACGCCAATCGCAACGTGCCGGATTCCGTCGCCGAGAACCATTCGGGCGACGGCAGCCGAGTCCGCGCCGAGCGCAACGCGCACGCCGATCTCGCGGGTGCGTTGCGTCACCGAATAGGCGACGACTGCGTAAAGACCGACCGCGGTGAGCAACAACGCGATCGATGCAAACACGCCGAACAACGTGAGCGCGAATCGCGGACGCGCCAGCACGCGCGTGTCGAGCACCGACTCCACACCCCGGATCGAGACGAGCGTGGCCGCTGCGCCGGCGTTCTCGAGCGTCCGCTTGATATCTCCGTCGAGCATTTCAGGACTTCGGCCTGCCCTGAACGAAACGAGATTCACGAACTGCGTCGCGGCGCTCGTCGGGCGGTACATCTGCATCGTGAAGAGCTGCTTCACGCCCGGCATGGTGACGTCGCCCGCAATCCCGACGATGGTCATCCATTTCGCCTTCGGCCCATTTCCGACGCGCATCCGCACGCCAAGCGCGTTTCCATTCGGCCAGAATCGTTGCGCGAGCTTTTGATTGATGACGACGTCATCACCGCCCTCGAACGATCTGCCGCGAATGAGGGGAATGCCCGTCACCCGGAAATAGTCACGGGAGACGAACGGCATCTCGCACATGTCGAGATCGAGCGTTTCGGTTCCATGCGGCCCGTCGACGATGAATGGTCCGCCGCGGATGTCCGTCATCAGCATCGGGCCGCCGAACGCCACGCCGGTCACGCCCGGCGCGGACTGCACCGCCTTCGCGATCGCCTGCTCGACCGACGCTCGGTCTTGCACCGTAGGTTCGTTGGCCAGTTTGATCGTCGCGATTGCCAGCCCGCGAGCATTGAAGCCGACGTCGAAGTGCGCGAGGACAAGGAACGACTTCACGAGCAGCGCGGCGGCGACGAGGAAGGCAAAAGACAGCGCGATTTGGCCGATGATGATACCGCTGCGCAAACGTCGCGCGCCGACGCTCCCCGCGAGGCTCCGAATGCCCGTGCGTAATGCCTCAGCCGCCGCCTCGCCGGTCGACAAAAACGCCGGTCCGACGCCAAAGAGCAGGCTCGTCACGATCGTCGTCACCGTCGTCCATGCAAGCACGCCGCGGCTGATTCCCGCTCCGGTCACTTCGGGTCCGCCCACCATGGAATTTCCACCCGGCATGATGGCGAGAATGATGCTCAGTCCTTTCCAAGCGATGCCCAGACCGAGAGCGCCGCCGAGAATTGCGAGTAAGGAGCTCTCGATCAGCAGCAGCCGCGCGACGCGAAAACGGCCGCCGCCGAGCGCGCGGCGAATCGCGAGCTCCCGTTGTCGCGTCCACCCGCGCATGAACAGCAGGTTCGCGATGTTGGCGCAGGCGATGAGCAGGAGGCCGCTCACGGCGGCGAACATGATCACTATGCCGTGCTTGAACCGCGGATCGACCCGATCTACCGCGCGCTCCACGCTCCCGTCGGTGGACTTCGACCAGTGCGGGTCCGGCCGCTCGGCCATCGCGGTTCTAAGCTCGCGCAAAGCTGCGTCAGTCGTCGCACCCGCTCTCAGACGCGCGTAGCCGATCGCGGCGTCCTCCGCACCCAGGTCGAATGGCAGCCAAACCTGCGGCGGTTCCTCGACACGCATCGGGAGTGTAAGGTCGCGCGGGGTGACACCGACGATCGTTCGCCGTACGCCGTTGACTCTAATCACGGCACCGCCCCCGAGTGCGCCGCCGAATCGCGATTGCCAGAGACCGTAGCTGATCATCACGACCGGCGGCGCTCCGGGACGCGCGTCGTCTCGCGTGAATGCACGACCAGCTACGGGCGCGACCCGCAGCATGTGCAGCAGCGAAGGGGTAATGCGCGCCCCGGGCAGAACATCGTGGTTCGCCGTGTCGTCGAGTGTGGCACGGACGAAAGCCGCGGCCGCGAAATCCTCGAGCGCGCGAGATCGTTGTTCCAGGCGGCTGAGCACCGCCGTGGGAAGGTCGAACGGTTCATCGGGATCGGCCGCCGATCGCGTTCCGAGGCGAACGATGCGATTACCGTCGGGGAATGGCAGCGGGGCGAGCAGCAAGTGGTGGACGACACTGAAGATCGCCGTGTTCGCGCCAATCCCAACCGCGAGCGTGAGCACCGCGACCGCCGTGAACACCGGCGTTCGACGCAACGCGCGCCACGCGTGCCGGCAGTCCTTGAACAGCGCGTCGAGACTGGCGGCGAGCCAAACCTCCCGCGCTTCTTCGCGCATGGACGTCTCGTGGCCCATCGTCTTGCCTACGGCTTCGGCAGCGAGCCCTCGCCGCTCGGCGTCCGCCGCGACTTGCTCCCGATGGAAGGCGAGCTCCTCTCGCAGCTCGTCCTGGTGTCGTCCGAACCGCACCCAATAAGCGACGCGGCGCGCGAGACGCATGAGAGGACGCAGGGCGTTCATGCGAATCGAAGCACGGCCTGAATGGCGCCAACCATCCGCTCGAACTCTTCCTGCTCGGCCGCGAGTTGTTTGCGGCCGGCTGCAGTCAGTGTATAGAACCGTGCGCGGCGATTGTTCTCGGACGCGCCCCACTCGGCGCGCACGTTGCCGTCGAGAAGAAGACGCTGGAGCGCGGGATAGAGTGAGCTCTCGCCGACGTGAAGCACGTCCTTCGAGATTTCTCGGAGCCGCTGCGCGATCGCGTAGCCGTGCAGCCTGTCCTCACGCAGAACGCGGAGGATGAGGAGGTCGAGCGTACCCGGAAGCAGCTCAGACGGTGCCGCTTGTCGCGCCAAGACGATCGTCCCATCGATAGACGATGGGACGATCGCCACTGCGCCGGCAAACGTCAAGTCCCATCGATAGACGATGGGAGCGCCGCGGCGGGCGACGGACGGAGATGCATCCACGCCCAACCGAACAACGTCAGCGCGAGAAAGGGAAACGCGTAGAACGGCAGCGGCTTGGTGAGCGGGTTCAGACTGCCGCCAAGGAAGATCCTCACCGCCGTCGCCCCGAGCAGGACGGACGCGATCGCGCCGGTCGCTCTCACGAACGTCGGCACGGTTGCCGAAGCGCTGATGAGCGCGAGCGCCGCGGCCCACATTCCCGCGCCGGCGGCGAACGTCGGCGCGAAGGCGGCCGGGTCGATCGCCACACCGGACGTGACCACCGCCTCGGCGACGAGGAAAACGAGGAATCCCGCGCTCAGCTGCACGTCGCCGCGTCGCAGATGATGAACCGCGAGCAGCGCGCACGCGACGATGATGCTGGTTCCATCGATGCCCCACGCGAGGGCGCGCAGCTCGGCGGTCGGTGCGAACGATCCGGCCATGCCCAACAGGGCACCGACTGCCAGGCCGCTCGCCGCGATGAAACGAAGCCGGTCATCAGTCATACGGTGGATCCCTCCAGGCCTGTGGAGTTTTGTCGATGGCGAGCGAGGGCGCGCTGCATCACCGACGCGACGAGCGCGTACGCGTCCGCCCACGCCAGGCGCAACTCGCGCGTGAATTGGCCGGAGAGCGACGATGCCAACGCACCGAGCAACGCTTCACCCACGCTCGCGAAGTGATGGTCTTTAACTCCGTACGTCGCGTGTCGTTTGGCAAGAGCGGCGAGCGCGGGAAGCAGGCGGTCGGGATCATCGAGCGCGGCGACGACGACGCCGAGAGACTGCACGACCTTTTTGCGCTGCGCGCTCATGTCCACGCCGGTGAACAACAGCGCCGACGCGGGATCTATTTCGAAAAGACGGTCGTAAAAATTGGATGTCAGCGCTTCGGCGTCGGCGGAAACGAGCGGCCAGGACGCACGCACCAGCGCGATCTGTTCGGGAGTCACGGCGGATTCGAGTTGAGGATTTGCGACGCGGACCGGCGAGGCGCGGCCGGCGGATCGCGCCGGCCACGTCTGTTCGCGGTCTCTACTGAACACACACCGCGTACGCGGTGACCGACCCGGAGGCGTGCGAAACGCCGTATACCCGCCAGGCATCCGGACCGAACGGCGCGTTGTACATGACGGCGGTCTCGGCCCCATACATCGTGTATCCACCGCCGGTGACTTTCGCGCCGGCAGGGCACGTCGCGACCGACGCGCCGTAGATCTTGCCGACCCCGTCCCAACTGGCTTCCGCACCGGTCACCTGCGTTATCGTCGTGAAGTAGGCCGGCTTGGCACTCGCGCCTGGCGCCTGTCCGTTTGGAGTCGCATCCTGGCTGGCTCGGGCGTTGGGCGAGCGGCTTTGCGCGGGAGACGTAGATCCATCCTGCGAACAGGCGGCGAGAATGGCGAGGGTCGAGAAAACGAGAAGAGTCGTACGCATGGTTGTGCTCCGGTGAACCGCTGAACTCGATTGCGGACCTGAAGTCCGGCGCGCCGACCTGGCGTGCGCCGAGAATTCTGGGACGGCGTGTGTCACGCCTATCACTTCCCGTTTCACCAACACAAGTCGTTGTCCCGCCGCGCATTGGAGAAGTCGCATCGGCACCCGGACCGTCGATGTATGCCGGCCCCGGCCGCGAGGGTGATATCCGGGTGATACCGAAAGACAGAAGTCGTCGCCTCGTTGCCTGCCGGATGACCGGTCCATAGCTTGGCGCTCGCTCTTGCTGCGTCTCGAGGCGTAGTCGTGATCCATATTCACACGCTCGGCGGCCTCTCCGTCCGCGGCGACGACGGCAAGCCGATCTCGGGCGCCGCCGCCCAGCCGCGCCGAATGGCGGTGCTCGCCCTTCTGGCCCGTGCGGGCGAGCGCGGCGTGTCGCGTGAAAAACTGATCTCGCTCTTCTGGCCGGACCTGGACGCCGAGCGAGGTCCGCGCACGCTGGCACAAGCGCTCTACGCGTTGCGCAGGGACCTGGGCGTTGAAGACGCGATCGCCGGCGCAAAGGAGCTGCGCCTCGACCCGGCACTCGTTTCGACCGACATCGGACAATTCATGGCCGCTGTCTCGCGCGGCGACGACGAGCGCGCAGCCGCGCTTTACGGCGGCGCGTTTCTCGACGGATTCCACGTTCCCAACGCGGAGGATTTCTCTCGCTGGGTAGACGCCGAGCGCGTCGCCATCGCGCGTGACTACACACGAAGTCTGGAGTCGCTCGCGCGCGCCGCCGTGACGCGCGGTGATTCAGTGGCCGCTGTCGAATGGTGGAGGAAGTTGGCCGCGCTCGAGCCGCTCAACGCACGAGTGGCTGTCGGACTCATGGAGGCACTCGTTAACGCGGGCGAACGCGCGGCGGCCATACGTCACGCGCATGTCTATGAGTTGCTCGTTCAGGAGGAGTTGGATCTTCCGCCGGACAAGGAGGTGTTGTCGCTTGCCGAGCGTCTGCGCGCCGGAGCCGACGCGGCGGTCGCGACACCGGCACCTCCAGCACCGCTGCCGCCCACGGCGATCGTTCCTCCAGCCCCCCTCGACGACGCGGTTTTTTCGCCGAGAGTCGAGCCTGCCGTGACAACCGCGAGCACTGAGCCGGCGCATCGCGCGAATCGAGCGTCGCGTTGGGCCATCGTCGGAACGACGCTCGTTGTGATCGCCGCGGCGGCGATGCTCGTGGTCCGGTCCAAACGTACTTCGTCTGCGGAGCCGAACGACGCGACGTTGCCTCTGGTCGCCGTCGGTCATGTCGCCGGCTTTGGCACCGATTCGGCCGCGCGGACGATGGCCGGTCCCGTGTCCGATCTGCTCGCAACGAGTCTCTCGCGCGTGTCCGGCCTTCGCGTCGTCAGTCAGGGACGCATGCTCGAGCTGATGCGCGTTCGCGACGGGGCGCGCGATACGAGCAGCGCGGGCTTCATCGAGGCGGCGCGGCAGGCCGGCGCCACGCAAGTGATCGATGGAACGCTGTACGCGCTCCCCGCAGGCAGGCTGCGACTCGACTTGCGACAAGTCGACGTCCGGAGCGGCGCGATCGGCAAAGCTCACATCATCGAAGGGAACGACCTTTTTGCGCTCGTCGACAGTGGAACCGCGCGACTGGTCGCCGCTCTCGGCCGCGCCGCGCCGCCGGGCTCCGTCACCGACGTCACGACCACGTCGGTGATGGCGTATCGCATGTACGCCGAAGGGCTGCGCGCGTATTACCGCGCCGATTACCGGTCGGCGATGAACCTGTTCGACGCCGCGCTCCACGAAGACTCACTCTTCGCGCTTGCCGCGTATCAGGGCGCGCTCGCGACATCGGCCGCCGGCATGGACGAATGGTTCGATCGGATGCAGCGCGCCAAGCAGCTCGCGTCGCGCGCTACCGAACGGGAGCGACTCGCCATCACCGCCGACTGGGCCTTTCGTGTCGGCGCCGTATCGCTGCGCGCGATCGCCGAGACATTGACCACACGCTTCCCGGCGGAAGTCGGTGGCCATCTCGCGCTCGGCGTCGCACTGCTGCGCGAGGGTGAGTTCGCGGCCAGTCGCGCCGAGCTTCAGCGCGCGGTGACGATGGACTCTGCGGTCATTCGTTCGGGGCAGCTCCCCTGCGCCGGATGTGATGCGCTCCGATCGCTGGTGAGCGTGTTCATTCTCACCGACTCGCTCGACGCCGCCGAACGTACCGCGCGCTGGTGGCTGAAGGTGCAACCAACTTTTGTGGACGCGACCACCACTCTGCTGTCCGTGCTCGACCGGCAGGGTCGAGCAGCCGAAGTCGACTCCATCTTCCGGGCAGCGGATCTGCCGTACGACGTAACCTTCGCGCTTCGCGCCGCACATCTCATTCGCGTTCGCGACTACGCCGCAGCGGAACAGATGCTCGACATACAGACCAACCAGACGTCCGGAGGGGGGCTGCGCCAGCTCGACGCATACTGGTTGCTCGCGATAAGCTTGCGCGAACAGGGGCGGCTCGATCGCGCGCTGGACGCCGCGCGCGTCCTGCGGCGCTTTCCCGATCTCAAGCGAAAACCGGGCGGGCCTCATTCGTCGAGCGTCCTCGAGGCGCAGATTGAATTGGAGCGGGGTCGTCCAGTCGCCGCCGCCGCGTTGTTCGACACGGTTGCTCGGCTCCCACTCATCCAGAGTGTGACTCCTCCGCCGCGTGTCTGGCCGTTGGCGCAGGCGTTCGCGGCGCGGATCACCGCCGGTGACACTTCGCACGCCGAAGGCATGATCGACAGCATGCGTTTGCTGGGCGCCGTCACCGGGTCCGCGCGCGACGCTCGCTTTTTCCACCATTTGCGCGGGCTGTTGCAGGCGTCCCGCGGCCGCGACGCCGATGCGATCGAGGAATTCCGCGCCGCCGTGTACTCGTTGACGGACGGCTACACGCGCACGAGCTACGAGTTGGCGCGCGCCTACGTCCGTTCCGGCCGTCCGCGCGACGCGCTCATCGTTCTCCGCCCCGCGCTGCACGCCGCCCTCGACGGCTCGGCGCTCTACGTCAATCGCACCGAGCTGCACGAATTGTTGGCGAAAGCGTGGGAAGACGCGGGCGTCCGCGACAGCGCCGCGGCGAATTACGCGCTCGTCGCCCGAGTCTGGTCCGCCGGTGATTCGCCGTTCAAAGCGCGCGCCGAAAACGCCCGCCAGCGCGCGGCGTCGCTCAGTCGCCGACCTCCGCCAGCGTGAGCGTCGTCTCCGGGAAGTACGCGTTCCTCACGTACTGCTCGACCATGCGCTGGGTGTTGAAGAACGATCCGTTCAGCGCGATCGCCGAGCGCATCACCTCTGCGTACGCGAAGGGCAGCCCGTAGTACAACGGCAGAATGACGCGCTCGAGCTTGAGGTAGATCTCCATCGCGTCCTTCGATTGGTCGCCCTCGGGATCCAGCCCGCCAATCGACCAACCCGTCACTCCCTCGACGTGGCCTTCGATCCACCAGCCGTCGAGCACACTCAGGCTCGGGACGCCGTTGAGCGCCGCCTTCATCCCGCTCGTGCCGCTCGCCTCGAGCGGCTTCATTGGATTGTTGAGCCAGAGATCGACGCCCGCCACGATGCGCGCGGCGATGTCCATCTCGTAATTCTCGACGTAGACCACGCTGACCGAGCCGGCCAGCGACGCCGACGCCGCGTAGATGCGCCGGATGAGCTCTTTGCCGCCGCCGTCATTCGGGTGTGCTTTGCCGCCGAACACGATCTGGACCGGACCGACCGATGACGCAATCTCGGCAAGACGCGTTGGATCGGCGAAGATCAGATCGGCGCGCTTGTATGGCGTCGCCCGCCGGGCGAAGCCAATCGTGAACGCCTTCGGATCGAGCACCGCGCCCGTGCGCTCGGCGATCATGGCGATCATCGCTTTCTTCGCTTCGGCGTGCGCGGCGCGAATCTCGGCGAGCGGGATGCCGACGGCGTAGCGTAAGTACAGGTTGTCCGTTCGCCACTCGGGGATCCGGCGGTCGAACAACCGCTGGAACGCCGGCGACGTCCAGGTCATCGCGTGCACGCCGTTGGTGATCGCGTCCACGGGAAAGTTCGGGAACATCCCCTGAGAGACTTCGCGGTGTTTCATCGCCACGCCGTTGACGAAGCGCGCGAGACGCAACGCAACGTGGGTCATGTTCAGCTGGCCCGCGTCCACGCAATGCGCCGACTCGAGCAGCGCGACGTGCTGCTCGCCGAGCACCTGGCGCACCATCTCGAGGGGAAAGCGATCGTGACCAGCCGGCACCGGAGTGTGCGTCGTGAACACCGTGCGTCGCCGCACTTCTTCGATGTCGCTTTCGTCGAGCTCGAACGGCTGGCGGCCGTCGAGCTGCCACTCGAGAAGACAGAGCGTGAGCAGCGCCGAGTGCCCTTCGTTCAGATGATAGAGACCTTCGTGAACGTCGAGCGCACGCAGCAGCGCCGCGCCGCCCATGCCGAGCACGATCTCCTGGCAGAGTCGGTAGTGGCTGTCGCCGCCGTAGAGCGAGTCGGTGAGCCGGCGATCGCGTTCGTCGTTTTCGGGAAGCTGCGTGTCGAGGAGATAGACCGGGATCTCGTGTCCGGTCACCCCGCGCACCGCGTACTTCCACGCGCGGAGGCGAACCGTGCGACCTTCGATCTGCACCGAGGCGGTGGCGTCGACAGGCTCGAGCACCTGTTCCGGATTCCACTGCACCGGAGACTCGGCTTGGTTGCCCGCGGCATCCAGGTGCTGCTCGAAATAGCCCTTTCGGTGGAGCAGGCTGATGCCGACGAGCGGCAACGCGAGATCCGCCGCCGACCGCAACGTGTCACCCGCAAGAACACCGAGTCCGCCGCTATAGGTGGGGATCGCCGTATCGAGCGCGATCTCCATGGAGAAGTAAGCGACGGTGGTTTTCGACGCGGCAACGTTCATCACGCTCCTCGGATCACAAAAACGACAACCCCTGATTTTTTCGTGCCAACCGATAGCGCATTTAGGCTAGCTCATGAGCACGGCTACCGGGAGCGGACGCCACAGATCGGGAACCGGCAACTCTGCCTGCGCCGAAACGTCGCGAGCCCCTATTGGGGCTCGCCACGAGCGGCCCCGCAGCCCGTCCGGAAGGATTACTAAGGTATCACCCCACCAACCGTTCGCTTGTTCGTCTCCCGCGTCGAGCTCGCCTGCGAGACGCGGCGCGACGGTAACGACGGCGCTGTCGCCGTCGATCCTGGCGAAGGCGATCACATTTTCGGCGCGCGGTCCGCGAGCGGCGAGTGGTTGATACTGACCCTCGGCGAACAGTCGAGGGGAACACCGTCGGGCCTCGAGCAGTCGTTGGGTGACGAGAAGCTTGAGTCCGTTATCCGTCATGTCGATCGGCCCACCGGCGCTTAATCGTTTGCTGATCTCCTCGAGCCGGTTGAGCGTCGCCACGCGGAGATCATAGTCGATCTGTCCACGGTTATCCGGATCGACGAGTGTGAAGTTCCACAGCTCGTCGCCCTGATAGAGGTCCGCTGTTCCCGGCGCGGTCAGGTGAATGGCGATACGAGCGAGCGAATTGGTGAAGCCTGCCGCGGCGATTCGTGAGACGAGACGCGCCACGTCGAACAGGAAGGGCGCGTCCTCTGACGGCTCCAGCGTCTCACGCACGAACGATGTCAGCGCCGTTTCGTACGCCGCATCCGGTTCCGTCCACGAAGTGCGCAGCTTCGCTTCCCGGACCGCCTTCACCATGTAGCGCACGAGTCGTTCGCGCGCCGCGTCGCGCCATGCGCGGTCCGGCAGGTCGTCTACTCGGCGTCCAGGCCGTTGGGCCGGCCATATGGCGACCAGTGTTTGGTAAAAGAGGTACTCGGTGTTCGGGTCGGGCGCGATCCGCCCTCGAACCGTCCGACGATGTCTTGCATTCAGTCGGCGCCAACGCCGCACGACACGCTGCCAGTCGCGTGGCACCTCGCTCAACGCGTCGAGGCGCGCGCGCACGTCCGCGCTTCGCTTCGTGTCGTGCGTGTTCGTGGTGACGAGGCTCGACGGCCACCGGCATCGTCGCTCGATGCTTTCGTCGTGGAACCGTTGGACGGCGCCGGCAAGCGGCTCGTCCGGCGCGCCGCCGACTTCGTTGCGCGAGAGCAGCGGAACGTACCGATAGAGCGCGGTATCCTCGACGCCTTTCGCCGCGGCGGGGCCGCTCAGCTGCTGCAGTCGCCGCACGAATTGCGCGTGGTCGGGATCGCTCGCGAGCTCACCGCGTACGAGCGATGCAACGAAGCCGACGATGTCCGGCTCCGCATGCTGACGCGCTTCGCTCTCCGCTCGCTCGACCACGCGGCGATCGGCGTCGCTGATCGGGCCTCGTGCGTCGGCGTACGTGCGATAGACCGGCAAGGCGACGACGAACGCTTCGACGGATTCTGCGAGCTGGGTCTCGCTCCAGGTCTTTCCCGCGCGCGTCGCGATGGCGAAACCGAGCCTCGCCAGGCGATTGAGATCCGGCCGTAACGCGTTCTCCAGCACCGCCGCTTTGCCGGCGCGGGCTTTGTCGTGGAACGTTGTCTTGCCCAGCCGTCGCGTCGCGCGGTACGTCTGCTCGATCGACTGGTAGCCGGACGGGTCGATGAAGACGTCTTCCAGCCCATTCAAGAACTCGTAACCCGTCGTTCCTTGCACCGGCCAATCGCGGGGCAGGCTCTCGCCGAACGACAGGATCTTCTCTACGAAGATGGAAATATCCTCACCGACTGCGGCGCGAAGACGCTCGAGATATTCTCGAGGGTCGGCCAGCCCGTCGATGTGGTCGACGCGGATGCCGTCGATCAGTCCGGCCGCGACCAGCTCCAATGTCAGCGCATGCGTCTCACGAAAAACCTGTTCGTCCTCGACGCGTACACCGACGAGATCGTTGACATCAAAAAAGCGACGATAGTTGATCTCTCCTCCGCCCAACTCGCGGCGCCACGACACGAGCCGGTAGTGCTGCAAGTTCAGCAGCGCCTTGAGGCGTTCGCGACCGGCGGTTCGCGAATAGAGCTTCACGAGCTCGCCGGTCTCCTCGGCGTCGATCGTCGTCAGCTGGAGCTCCGGTGTCAGTGACCCCGGATCGATTGGGAAACGCTGCGCGCGATATACGAGCTGCAGGTTGCCATCGTCGCCGATTTGGACGTCGAGCTCTCCCCGCTCCAGCACGCGATCGAGCCCGTCGTCGAGCACGGGGAGCGCGATCTGGCGTTTGCCCGACGACCAAAGGACGTCGAACCACTTGGCGAACGGCGACCGCTCGCCGTGCGTGAGCACATCCGTCCAGTACTGATTCTCCAGCCCGGTCGCCATGTGATTGGGCACGATGTCCAGGATCAGGCCCATGTCGCGCTCGTGGAGCGCGTGCGCCAATGCCTCGACGTCAGCGCGGCTCCCCAGCTCCGGGTTGACGCGATTGGGATCGACCACGTCATAGCCGTGCGCGCTGCCGCGTCGCGCCGCGAAGATTGGCGAGAGATAGAGGTGTGAGATACCGAGCCGCGAGAAGTACTCGACGCGCGCGAGTGCGTCGCGGAGTGTGAAGCCGGCGTTCACTTGCAGGCGGTACGTCGCCGTGAGCCGCGCTCGGCGACGCGACTCGGCGTCGCGCACGGTCAGTCGCTCGGCGCGGTGCTGTCGGAACCGCGCCGTCGCCCGTCGCAGCGCATCGACGCGCGGGCGTCGTCGCTCATCATGATGACCTCGAGCGGATGCCGCATCTTCCGCATCCAGGTCGGGTGCCTCTCCGGTCCGACGCCCGGCAGGTTCACGGCGTCGAGCTCTCCAGCGAGGTCGTCGAGCGAGAAGCCGACGAGCTGCGCCGACGACCGGGACAGCAGCTCGTGTACCGCCCCCCGGAGGTCGGCCGGCGACGCGGGCGCGATCGGAAATGGCAGCACGTCGTCGTCGGCCAGTCGCTCGAGCAGCGCGATCCGGTCGCGCTCCCGTTCTTCGCGGGCGCGTTCCGCGTCGGCGCTCGCCAGGAGTCCGGTAGTGACGCGCGTATCAATGTCGCGGCCATCCCAGTAGCCGGTGAGCGGCCACATGTCGTGCGTGTTCGCCGTGGCCAGCGAAAGCGACGGATACGACCGCGGGCTCTTGAAGCGTCCGTCTCGCTCACGTTCGAAGATGAGCACCTTGGACGACAGCACGCCCCACTTCGCCAGCATCGGAGCAACTTCATCCGGCACGGTGCCGAGGTCCTCGCCAACCACGACGGCCAGATGGCGAGCGCTCTCGAGGGCGAGAATTCCCAGCAGATCATTCGCCGGATAGCGCACGTAGGCGCCGTCCGCGGCCGTTCCGCCGTCCGGAATCCAGAACAGACGAAAGAATCCAAGCACGTGATCGACACGCAGCGCGCCGGTATGACGCAGCGCGCTGCGCAGCGTATCGATGAAGTAGCGGTACCCGGTTCCCGCGAGGGCGCGCGGATCGATCGGCGGCAGTCCCCAGTTTTGCCCAGTTGCCGAGTAGGGGTCTGGTGGTGCTCCTATGGCCACGCCGCGGGCGAACAGGTCGGCAAAGCTCCACGTGTCGGCGCCCGCCGGTGACACGCCGATCGCCAGATCCTGATAAAGCCCGATACGCATGCCGGCGTCACTCGCGCGTTCGGCCGCGTCGGCGAGCTGGCGGTCGGCCTCGAACTGGACCCACCGATGAAAATCGAGCCGCGCCGCATGCTCGCGGGCAAACCGCTCGACGGCCGCACTGCGCGGCGAGCGAAGCTCGGCCGGCCATTGCCGCCAGTCGCTCGTCTCTTGCTGTTCCATGATCGCCATCCACAGCGCGAAGCGCTCGAGCGACTCGCCCTGCTCGGCGACGAATCGCTCGTAGGCGCGATCGCGCGCGTCGGCGGTGCCGCGCACCTGTTCCATGAACACGCGATGGAGCGCGTCGAGCGCGATGCCCTTCACCGCCATCACCTGCTCGTAACGCACGAGCGTCGATTCGCGCAGCGGCTCGAGGCTCGACAGGAATTCCGGCGAGCCGATTCGCTCACACAGCTCCGACGAGTAGCCCAATTCCGCCACATGAGCAACATCGATGTATATGGGATTGCGGAACAGCCGGGTGAGCGGACCGTACGGGCTGATATCGATCCCCCGGTTCAGCAGCGCGTGCAACGGATTGACGCCGACGAAGTCGGCGCCGTTGTCGCCGGCCCACGCGGCGAGCTCGCCGAGGTCGGTGAAATCGCCGATGCCCCAGTTCGTCCCGCTCTGGATCGTGTACAGGTTCGCCGTGATCCCGAACGCGCGCGCGCCGCTGCCGAGGATGTCGGACGGCGTGACGCAACGCGGCGGGACGACAATTAGCGTTTGCTCATGAACCTGTTCGGTTCCGCCTTTGCCGATGGAAAGGCGCAGCCGGTGGTAACCCGGCGCCGGGGCGCGAGGCAGAGGCAGGTCATACGATCCGTAGTCGTCTCCTCCCCACTGCCCCGATCGCGTCTCAACGTCGCCGTTCTCCGACCGCAGCTCGAGTTGCCAACGTCCGCTCGGCGCGCCGTGCACGCGCAGCCTCCCGACCGAGGCGTCGTCCATTGGAACCACTCGCACACTGTCGATCGCCCGGCGACGCTCACGCTCGCGCAGCTCGGCGAGCGCGTCACGAGCCGCGGCGGTCGTCGAGGCATCCACGCCCATCGCCGCGAGCAGCGCGCGACGCGTCTCGTCGGAGGTGACTCGTGTCTCCGCTCCCGTCTGGTCGAGGTACTCGCTGGCGATGCCGAAGGCATCGGCCAGCTGCTCGAGCGGTCCGTCGTTCGGCTCGAGCACGAGCGGTCAGGCGCCGGCCGGCGCGACGACCAGCGCGCCCAACGGGGGAAGCGTCACCTCGATCGATTGCGGATATCCGTGAAACGTCGACGGCTCCGTCGACACCGACCGCGTTTCATTCACGCCGCTGCCGCCCCATTCCGTCGAGTCGCTCGCCAGCAGAACGTCGTAGCGGCCCTCGCTCGGCACGCCGACGCGATAACGCTCGCGCGGGACGGGCGTGAGGTTGAGCAGCACGACGGCATGCGCTGATCCGGCGCGGCGCACGTATGACACGACGGAGTTCTCCTTGTCGGCCACGTCGATCCACGCGAAGCCCTCCCAGCTCGGATCGTCGCGCCAGAGCGCCGGCGTATCGCGGTAGACCGCGGCGAGACGCTCTACGTAGCGTGAGAACGCCGCCCGCCCCGGATCGTCGCGCAAATGCCAGTCGAGGCTCGTGTCGTGATTCCATTCCGTCCACGAAGCGAGCTCCGTTCCCATGAACAGCAGCTTTTTTCCCGGCCGCGTGAACATGTAGGTCAGCAGCAGACGGAGGTTCGCCAACTGTTGCCATTCGTCGCCGGGCATCTTCGACAACAGCGAGCCTTTGAGGTGCACGACTTCGTCGTGCGACAGCGGCATGATGAACCGCTCGCTGTACTCATAGAGCATCGCGAAGGTGATCTGGTCCTGGTGAAAGCGACGATGCACCGGATCGCGCGAGAAATAGGCGAGCGTGTCGTGCATCCAGCCCATGTTCCACTTGAACGTGAAACCGAGGCCACCGTCGCTCACTGGTGTCGTCACGCCGGGCCACGCGGTGGACTCCTCGGCGATCGTCATGCATCCCGGCGCCTCGGCCTGCACCGTCTCGTTGAATTGCTTGAGAAACTCGATCGCTTCGAGGTTCTCACGGCCGCCATGCCGGTTGCGCAGCCACTGTCCGGACTGCCGGCTGTAGTCCAGGTACAGCATCGACGCGACCGCATCCACGCGCAAGCCGTCCACGTGAAACTCGTTGAGCCAGTACAGCGCGTTGGCGACGAGGAAGTTCCGCACCTCGGGCCGGCCGTAGTTGAAGATCAGGGTCCCCCAATCCGGATGCTCGCCGAGCCGCGGGTCTTCGTGCTCATAGAGCGCGGTCCCGTCGAAGCGGCGCAGCGCGAAGTCGTCCTTCGGAAAGTGAGCCGGCACCCAGTCGAGGATGACGCCGATCCCGCGTTGGTGCAGGCTGTCGATGAGAAAACGGAAATCATCGGGAGTCCCGTATCGCGACGTCGGCGCGTAGTAGCCGCTGACCTGATAGCCCCATGAGCCGTAGAACGGATGCTCCATGACCGGCATCAGCTCCACGTGCGTGAAGCCAAGCTTGCTCACGTGATCGGCGAGTTGCGGCGCGATCTCGCGGTACGAGAGCGGGCGGTTGCCGTGCTCCGGCACTCGCGCCCACGAGCCCAGGTGCACTTCGTAGATGCTCAGCGGTGACCGAACGTGATCCACATTTCGGCGGGTCTGCATCCATTCGTCGTCGTCCCACCGATACCTGTCTTCCGGCTGCACGATCGACGCCGCCGCCATTCCTTGCTCGAGCTTCACGGCGAAAGGATCGGTCTTGACGCGGAGCGCGCCTTCGCGCGTGAGCAGCTCGAACTTGTACAACGTTTCGGGTCCGATGTCCGGCACGAACAGCTCCCACACGCCGGAGCTCCCCATCATGCGCATCGGGAAGACGCGGCCGTCCCATCCGCAAAAGTCACCCACGACGCTCACGCGGCGCGCGTTCGGCGCCCACACCGCGAACGCCACGCCTCGCACCCCGTCCATTGTGCGCACGTGCGCGCCCAGCTTCTTCCAGAGTTGGCGGTGCGTGCCTTCGTTGAACAGATGCAGATCGACGTCGCCCAGCGTCGGCAAAAAGCGGTACGGGTCGGCGCGGTCCCACGTGGCGCCGTCCGCGTAGTGGAAACGGAAGCGATAGGACAACGGCAACGTCGCGCCGCTCACGAACGTCGAATAGAGGTCCGAAACCCCATTGGCCTCTCGCGTCATCGGCAACACTTCACCGTTCTCGAGCACGCATTCGACGCGTTCGGCGTTTGGAATCAACGCGCGAATCATGACGCCGCTCTCGCCGAGGAGCGACATCGGATGCGCGCCGAGGATCGCGTGCGGATTCGCGTGTTCGCCGGCCGTGATTCGGTCGATCTCGTTCTTCGGGAGGTCGGACGACGTCCGGGCCACGGTCGGTTCCCCTCCCCCCTCCTCGACGCTGGGTTCGATCGACACCTCCGTGTCCGCCGTTCGTTTCGCCGCCGTCTTCTTCCGCGGCGAACGCTTCTTCGCCGGAGACTCCGCCACGATAGCCGACTTTCGCTCGTCGGTCGCGCCGGGTTTCGGCGGATCGATCATCGCTTCGGCGCGGGTTGGCCGCGTCTCCTCGTTGCCGTTCTTCTTCGTCCGCTTCCGCTTCTCAGCCATTCGTGTCTCGCGACCCCCCCACTGTCCCGCGTTCGTCCGGACGGTCTTCGTCGGCCATTCGTCGGTTCTCGCCGTATCGCAACAGCCCGAGGCTGAACGGCTCCACTTCGACGCAGCCCGTATTGATCACCTGTAGGTCGCGATGCGCCGCGTCGACCATCTCCGCCCACATCGCGGGTGAGCCGTGGATCCTCGGCAGTTTAAAGCTGATGCCCTTGTCACCAGCGTTGAGAATCAGGAGCAGCGTCTCTCCCTTGATCGGTCGGCCGCGATCATCGGTCTCGTCCGTGGCCTCACCGTAGATCAGCATGCCGAGCGCGTGGTTGTCTCCCGTATGCCAGTCGCCATCCGTCATCTCCTCACCGTCCGGCCGAATCCATGACAGATCCTTCGGTCCGCCCTTGAGCGTAGGTTCGCCGCGAAAGAAGTGCCTGCGCCGCAGCACGGGATGAGAGTGCCGCAAGTTCAGGCATTTGCGCGTGAAGGCGAGGAGTTGCCGCTTACGGTCATCGAGATTCCAATCGATCCACGAGATCTCGTTGTCCTGCGCGTATGCGTTGTTGTTGCCATGCTGGGTGCGTGCAATTTCGTCGCCATGCGAAAGCATGGGCACGCCTTGCGAGAACGCCAGCGTCGCGATGAAATCGCGCATCATTTGAAAGCGTTGGTCGAGGATCGCTTCGTCCTGCGTCTCGCCCTCGACGCCCCAGTTCCGGCTGATGTTGTCGTTGTTACCGTCGCGATTCTCCTCGCCGTTCGCTTCGTTGTGCTTTTGCTCGTAACTCACCAGATCGTACAGCGTGTAGCCGTCGTGCGCCGTGATGAAATTCACGCTGGCGTACGACCCGCGGCCGCTCGGCTCGTAAATGTCGCTCGACCCGGCCAGTCGCGACGCGAGCTCCGGCACCTGCCCTGGGTCGCCGCGCCAGAACCGGCGAACAGTGTCGCGATACTTCCCGTTCCACTCAGCCCACCGAATCGGGAAGTTGCCGACCTGATATCCGCCCGGCCCTACGTCCCACGGTTCGGCGATCAACTTCACGTTGGCGAGCGTCGGATCCTGGTGAATGATGTCGAAAAACGCGGAGAGCCGGTCCACGTCGTGGAGCTCGCGGGCGAGCACGGGCGCCAGGTCGAAGCGGAACCCGTCCACGTGCATGTCCGTCACCCAGTACCGCAGCGAATCCATGATCAGCTGGATGGTCCGCGGGTGTTGCATGTTGAGGCTGTTGCCGGTCCCGGTGAAATCCGTGTAGAAGCGCGGATTCGCGTCCAGCCGGTAGTACGTCCGGTTGTCGATGCCGCGCAACGAAAGGGTCGGGCCGAGGTGATTCCCCTCTCCCGTATGGTTGTACACGACGTCGAGGATCACCTCGATGCCCGCCGAATGAAACGTCTTCACCATGCTCTTGAACTCGTACACCTGGTTGCCGAGTCCTTTCGCGGCATAGCGGACGTCCGGCGCAAAGAAGCCGATCGAGTTGTAACCCCAATAGTTCGACAACCCGCGCGCCGCGAGATGCCGGTCGACGACCGACTGGTGTACCGGCAGCAGCTCAACCGCCGTGATACCGAGGTCGAGCAGATACTGGAGCACGGGCTCGCTGCACAAACCGAGGTACGTGCCGCGCAATTGATCCGGGACGTCAGGGTGCAGGCGCGACATTCCCTTTACGTGGCACTCGTAGATGATCGTGCGATTCCACGGAACGCGCAGCGGCTGGTCGTCCTCCCAGGTGAACGCCGGATCGATCACGACGCATTTCGGCACGCCGCCCGCGCTGTTGTCGGGATCGAGTTCCAGATCTTCCTTCGGTCCGCCGATCTTGTAGGCGAACAGGGCGTTGCTCCACGAGATCGCGCCCGTGATCGCCTTCGCGTACGGATCGATCAGCAGCTTCGCGGGATTGAAGCGGTGTCCGTTGCTCGGATCGTACGGCCCGTCCACGCGATATCCGTAGTACTGTCCCGGGCGCACGTCGGGCAGGTAGCAGTGCCAGACTTGGTCGGTGCGCTCGCGAAGCAGGATCTTGTGCGCTTCGACGGCGTCTGCCTGATGATTGAACAGGCAGAGCTCGACAGAAGTGGCGCTCTCCGAGAACAGAGCGAAGTTCACCCCCTCGCCGTCCCACGTCGCTCCGAGGGGATAGGGTTGGCCTGGCCAAACGCGCATTGCGTCTTTCTTGAATTTGATTTTGGGTGGTGCGAGACCGTCGCAACAACGATGGAGTCTAGGGAGACCGACGGTAAATCGCCCAGACGCAGAGACCATGCGCGCGCGGCTGTGGCCGGAATTGGGACTGGCTGCTGCCGATCTGAGCAGTTGTAGCCGTATCTTTATCGCCGACATGACCGCACCGTTGATTCGCCGCGCCACCACGGGTGACGCCGCGCTGCTCGCCCGCGTCGGGGCCGAGCTCTTCGCCGCCGCGTTCGCTGCGCAGAACGATCCCAACGATTTGAAGGCGTATTTAGCGACGGCGTTCATCCCCGCGAGACAACGCGACGAGCTCGCCGACGCGGATCGCGTAACCTGGATCGCCGAGTCGCCGAACGGCGACACCGCGGGTTACGCGATGCTGAAGCGAGGCGCCGCCTCTCCCGCCGTCGCGGCGAATCATCCGGCCGAAGTCCAGCGCTTTTACGTCGCTTCGACCTTCCAGGGCCGCGGTTTGGCGCAAGCGCTGATGTCAGTCTGTGTGGAGCAGGCACACGAATGGGGCTGCGACGCGATGTGGTTGGGGGTTTGGGAGCTCAACCCGCGCGCGGTCGCCTTCTACGAGAAGTGTGGCTTTCGCAAAGTCGGCCGGCAGGATTTCATGGTCGGCGCTGACCGTCAGCACGACTTCGTGATGGCGCGCACGTTGTGACGCTGCCTAAGCCCCCACTATCGGCCGGCTTCTTGCCTTCGTCCAATAGCTGAACCGTTTGGCGAGGCTACACGAATGCGCTGGACACCCGGTGGTGAGAGTCGGAACATTGAAGATCGTCGCGGATCGGGCGGCTTCCCGATGGCGGGTGCCGGGATCGGCGGGACAGTCATTCTCCTGATTCTGAGCCTGGTCTTCGGCCGAGACTTCGTATCCGGTGGCGGCGGTGATGTCGCGCCGAGCGGGGGAACGTCGGGCGGTCAAATCGCGCCGCCGGCCGACCAGTCACCGGCCGAAGCGAAAGAAGTTCAATTCGTTTCCTTCGTACTCGACTCGGCGCAGTCGGCGTGGTCGCGTATTTTGCCGGCGTCGACGGGACGTCCCTGGCGAGACGCGAAGCTCGTCCTCTTCCGCAACGCGACGCAGACCGGTTGCGGCGTCGGTGAGACGGCGATGGGTCCGTTCTACTGCCCGATGGATCAGAAGCTGTACATCGATCTCTCATTCTACGACGAGCTTCACAACCGCTTCGGCGCGCCCGGTGACTTCGCCGAGGCGTATGTCCTTGCGCACGAGCTCGGGCATCATGTGCAACATCTAATGGGCACCGACGCGGCCGTGCGACGCGCGCAGCAACAGAATCCGGATGCGGCGAACGAACTATCGGTCCGCCTCGAGCTTCAGGCGGATTGTTACGCCGGAGTTTGGGCGCACGAGACGCAGCGCGAGAACATCCTCGATCCGGGCGATATCGAAGAAGGAATGAACGCCGCGGCCGCGGTCGGGGATGATCGCATCCAGCGCGAGACAACGGGACGAGTGAACCAGGACACGTTCACGCACGGCTCCTCGGCACAACGCGTTTCGTGGTTCCGGAAGGGACTGGACAAGGGAGAGCCGAAAGACTGTAATACTTTCGGAAACCTCTAATTGCTCTGCTGCAGCAGCCTCGAGATCCCTTTCATCGGAATGCCCACCCACTCGGGGCGGTTGTTCAGCTCGTAGGCAAGCTCGTAGAAGACCTTCTCCGTTTCGAAGAGGGACACGAGGGCCCGGAGGCTGGACTCGCCGCCGGGCAGTAGCGGCGCCCGCTGTGCGGTGGAGAGGTACCCAGCCAGGTACGACGCACGGGCATCTCGCTCCCATCGCGCGCCGCGGAGCTCGCGTGTCGGCATGTCGAGCTGCCGCTCGGCGGCAGCCGCCATTGTCGCAGCCGCGTACGAGAAGCTCCGCAGCATCCCCGCGACGTCGCGCAACGGCGACATCTTCTGTCGCCTCTCGGCGAGCGACCTCGCCGGCTCGCCCTCGAAGTCGATGATCATGAAATCATCGTTCGCCGTGTGCAGCACCTGGCCAAGGTGGTAGTCGCCGTGCGTTCGGATTCGCGAGCCAAGATCATCGCCGACGGTGTCCACGATCTCGTCGACGAAGCCGGTGTAGTGATCGGCGCGGCGCACGAGTGCGCGGGCCTCGGCCATCCGCGGCGCGGGGACTTTGCCCGTTTCCGTCTGCGCCTCGAGCAGGGCGAGTGATTCACGGATCGACTGCTGAACGCGGTGCGCCTGGCGCTCCACGTCTTCGGCCCGCAAGGGTTCGGGCGCGAACGCCGCATCCGTGCCGGTCGCCAGCGCGTCGTGCATCGCGCGTGTGATCGTCCCCAGGCGTCGCGCGTGAGGCAGGAACTCGTTCGTCGGTTCCTTGGCGGAAGCGGCAAAATACGCGCGGCCGCCTCCCCGATCGAGCGCGAAGCTCCAGGCGTCGGTCGACCCGGCGAGATACTCCTGCAGTATCCCGGTTGTGATGACGTCCTCGCCCGTTTCGATGCGCGTCTCCGCGAGTAGAGCCGGCGTGTTGGGAAAACGCGCCGTTGTCGTGAGGAAGCGTGTGACTTCGACATCCGGGTGAGCGCCTGGTGTCAGCGCGCGAAACAGTTTGTAGATGGCACGGTCGCCGATCACGATCGACGTGTTGCTCTGCTCCGCCGAGCCGACGGTCGTCGCGACCTCGCCGTCCGGTGACCAACCCGGGCGGATCACGTCCACGACCCACTTCACCGCTCCGGCGCCTACGACCGCGCTCTTGGCGAGCGCCTCGGCGAGCGTCGCACGGAAAACAGGATCGTACACGGCGTCGTACAGCGTCAGCGATCGCCCGGCTTGGTCGATCTTCGTGATCACCGCGTCGCGATGGATAGGCGCGTCATCGCGCAGCCCGACGAGCAGTTGATATTCGCGTCCCGTTCCCGCATCACGAACGTTGACGCGCGCGATCCCGTACGAACCGTCCGACCAGGGCAACGGAATCACGTCCACGACGTGCGCGTGCGTCGGCGACGACCCCTTCGCCCCGAACCAGCGCTGACGCGCGAGAAAACGGAGCAACTCGTCCGATCGAAGCGCCGAGACCGCGGCGCGCAGCTGAGCGTCACGCTCGCCGATCATCAGGTCGTCCGCTGATATTCTTTCGCCTGCTCCGGCGCGAGGATTCGGAACCACAGAAAGTTGTGCGGCCCAAGTGTGAGCAAATACGGCCATTCGCCGATCGGCGGGAACGCGTTCTTGCTCCAGAGCTCGAGCGGCACCCGTCCGGTGAACTCACGCAGATCCAGCTCGACGAACTGGGCGAAGCGCGAGAGGTTGTTGACGCAAAGAACTATCTCGTCCTTGTACCGGCGAATGAACACGAGCACGCGCCGGTTCGCGGCGTCGAGCGGCTCCCACGTTCCCCGCCCGAATGCCTGGTACTCTTGGCGAACGCCGATGAGCCGGCGCGTCCAGCGCAGCAGTGACGTCGGCTGCTTGTCCTGCGCGACCACGTTAACGGTGTGGTACCCGTACGGCGGATCGACGATCAACGGGGAAAAGAGGGCGGCGGTGTCGGCCTCGCTGAATCCGGCGTTCCGGTCGGCGCTCCACTGCATCGGCGTGCGCACCCCGTTCCGATCGCCCAGGTAGATGTTGTCGCCCATCCCGAGCTCGTCGCCATAGTAGATGATCGGCGTGCCGGGCATCGACATCAGCAGCGCGTTCATCAGCTCGATCTGTCGTCGGCCTCCCTCCATCAGGGGACCCAGCCGCCGACGAATGCCGACGTTGATGCGCATGCGCGGATCGCGCGCGTACTCGCGGTACATGTAGTCGCGCTCTTCGTCGGTCACCATCTCGAGGGTGAGCTCGTCGTGGTTGCGCAGGAAGATCGCCCACTGGCACTGCTCGGGGATCTCGGGCGTCTGACGCATGATGTCGACGACGGGCGTTCGATCTTCGCGGCGGATCGCCATGTACATGCGCGGCATTACCGGGAAATGGAACGCCATGTGACATTCGTCGGCATCGCCGAAGTACGCGCGCACGTCGCTCGGCCACTGATTCGCTTCGGCAAGAAAGATCCGGTTCGGAAACTCCGCGTCCACCGTGCGTCGGAGTGTCCTCAGTATATCGTGCGTCTCCGGGAGATTCTCGCAGTTCGTACCGTCTCGTTCGATGAGGTACGGGATGGCGTCGAGGCGAAGACCGTCTACGCCCATGCGCAACCAGAAGCGCATGACGTTGAGAATGGCCTCGAGCACCTCGGGGTTGTCGAAGTTGAGATCCGGTTGGTGACTGAAGAACCGGTGCCAGTAGAACTGCTGCGCCTCCGGGTCCCACGACCAATTCGATTTCTCGGTGTCGGTGAAAATGATTCGCGTTCCGGCGTACTTGTTCGGGTTGTCGCTCCACACGTACCAGTCGCGCTCCGGCGAGCCTTTCGGCGCGCATCGCGCCCGCTGAAACCAGGGGTGCTGATCCGAGGTGTGATTGATCACGAGCTCCGTGATCACCCGGATGTGTCGCGCATGTGCCGCCTCGAGCAGCGCGCGGAAATCCTCGATGCTGCCGTACGTCGGGTTGATCTCCTCGTACGACGCGATGTCGTATCCGTCGTCCTTGAGCGGCGACGGATAGAACGGGAGCAGCCAGATCGTGTTGGCGCCGAGGTCGCGGATATAGTCCAGCTTCTCGATCAGCCCGCGAAAATCGCCGAAGCCGTCGGCGTTCGCGTCGCGATAGCTCTTGACGTGGAGCTGGTAGATGATGGCGTCTTTGTACCAGAGAGCGTCTGAGTCCGTCACAATTGGTCGTTCGTTTCAGGGTCGTGCATCGTGATCGACGGGGGGGTTGCCTGGTTTCGCGGTGTCTGGACACGCACGGGTACGCTTGCTGCTACTGGCGACGGCGTTCGCCCGGCAACCTCAGCTCCGGAACTTCGCTCATGCTCGTCGCCCCGCTCGTTCTCGCCATGCAGCTTCAGGCGATTGCCCACGACACCACCGCTCCTCGCGCGCTCTTGGTCGACGCACGACTGATGCCGGTCTGGGCCCTGCCGCCGGCGCAGGACACGCAACCGAAGAAACGGCGACGCGCCATCCAATACAGCGACGCGTACTACACGCGTCTTCAGATTCACCGCGTGGGAAGTTGGCTCGAGCTTCCCGTCTTTGGGGCCGAGTATTGGCTTGGCCAGAAGCTGATCAACGATGCCCCGGTGGCCGGCTGGGTGAAGCCGACGCATACCACGGTCGCCGCGGTGCTCGGCGGTTTGTTCGTCGTAAATACGGTGACCGGCGTCGTGAACCTCTACGAATCGCGCTCCAGCACCGACGATCGCGCGCTCGTCTGGACGCACTCCGCGCTCATGCTGGCGGCGGACGCGGGATTTTTGGTCACCGCCGCGGTCGCGGAAGACGCCGGCCACAGCATCTCGGGACAGGATCACCATCGCAACGTGGCTTTGACGTCGATCAGCATCGCGACCGTCGGAACGCTGATCATGTGGGTGAAACGGGGTCTCTAACGGCGTCCCGCTCGACAAGAAGAACGTGACCCGGCGTCTCGTTCGGATCCAACCGTACATAGTTCCGGACGCCGCGCCACGTGTACCGCGCGCCGCTCAACAGATCGCGAACGACGTACGGCCGGTCGTCGTCGATCCCCATCTCGTGAATCGGGACGTGCACCATCGTTTCCTGCACGTGGTGCGGGTCCGTGTTCACGGCGATGAGGAAATCGTCGCTGCCGTCGTCGGCGAACCCCAATGACTTCGCGATCGCCGCCGGAACGTGCAGCGGCGCGGAGCTCGTCCATTGCACGACCGGCTCCGCGCGCGCTTTTCTATAAAACAGAATCGTCGGGTTCTCGCTCGTGTGAAACGACAGGTTCGCGCTTCGTTGAAAGGCGCGATGCCAGCGCCGAATGCCGTTGATCTGCGCGATGTCGGCGTTGATGTTGTCGTGCGCTTCGTAATCGCGCGGCCGCAGCTGATACTTCTCCGAATCGAGATACTCCTCGCTGCCTTCGCGGACCGGCACGTTCTCACCCAGCTCGAACCCGCTGTATATCCCGTACAGCGGCGACAGCGTCGCCGCCAGCAGCAGCCTGGCCCGAAATGCCGGCCGGCCGCCTGTTACGAGATACTCGTTCAGAATATCGGGCGTGTTCACGAACAGATTGCCGCGGTAGTACTCCACCATCGGCGAATGCGTGAGCTCGAAGAGATACTCGCGCAGGTCCCACGACGAGTTCTTCCACGTGAAGTACGTGTACGACATCGTGAACCCGAGCTTGGCGAGCGCTTTCATGCGCTTCGGCCGCGTGAAGGCCTCCGCGAAGAAGATCGTCCCCGGATGCTCGCGCTGGACTTCGCCGATCACCCATTCCCAAAACGCGAACGCCTTGGTGTGTGGGTTGTCGACGCGGAAGATCGTCACGCCATGGCCGATCCAGAACAACAGCACGTCGCGGCAGGCATTCCACAATGCTTGCCGGTCGTCGCACCAGAAGTTGAGCGGGTAGATGTCCTGATACTTCTTCGGCGGATTCTCGGCGTATTGAATCGATCCGTCGGGACGCACGTGAAACCAGTCGGGATGCTCCTTCACCCACGGATGATCGGGTGAACACTGGAGGGCATAGTCGAGTGCGACCTCCAGACCCATGCCGCGCGCCGTTTCCACGAATCGATCGAAGTCGGCGAGTGTCCCGAGCGCCGGATCGATCGCCGTGTGTCCGCCGGCTTCGTTTCCGATCGCCCACGGACTGCCGACATCATCGGGCTCCGGCGTGAGCGAGTTGTTCTTGCCCTTTCGAAAGGTGTGGCCGATGGGGTGAATCGGCGGCAGATAGACGACGTCGAAGCCGAGCTCCGCAAGCCGTGGGAGCCGCGCCGCCGCGTCGTCGAAGGTGCCGTGACGCGGAGTTTCGCCGGGAACGAGCGTCGTCTGCGATCGTGGGAACAGCTCGTACCACGCCGACGCGCGCGCGAGCTCTCGTTCCACGATGATGGTCAGCTCTGTGTGAGAGCGCGTGAGATCGGTCGGCCGTAGATGCTCCTGCATCAGCGCGAATAGATCCTCGTCGAGGGCGCGTTGAATGCGCTTCTCGAGCGCCGTGTCCCGCCGATCCTCGAGCATTTTCGCGGTGAGCAGCAGCGACGCCCGCGCTGTTGCCACACGCGTGCTCCGTGAAGCGGCGCGCGCCATCTGCGCGCCCTCGGACAGCTCGAGCTGCACGTCCTGTCCGGCTTTCACTTTCTTCTCGAGACCGGAGCGCCACGTCGCGAAGCGATCGGTCCACGCTTCGACC
>DATMHK010000002.1:0-21625 GCA_035554995.1 Gemmatimonadaceae bacterium | reverse complement strand
GCCCATCGCCCATCGCCCATCGCCGCTCACGTCCTCGCCCGCCCCAGATGCGCGACCATCGCTTTGCGCGCGGCGTCGAGTGCGGCGTGTGGAGTGCGGCCGTGCGCCTGGCAAATCCGGTGGATGCCGACTCGGTAGATCGACGGCGGTTGGTTGGGCTTCAGCATCGTGCTGAACTCGCAGGCAACCATGCGACAGGTCTCGTCGACCTTCACGACCCACGCGCCGCGCAGAAACTCGACGTCCTCATCGAGGTTCGCGGGCGAGACTGAGGGGCCGAGGCCGAGCCGCCAAGCATCAGCGTCATGAGCGAGGGGCTTGCCCATGACGCTGAGGTTTTTTCCGAGCGCGTAACGTTCGATCAACGTCTCGCAGTACCGCTCGGCGCCCTCCTTGGTGGTGAACACGCCCAGCACTGCATCGTGCGGTCGACCGTCGGTCGCGAACCAAATCCGCTTCATTTCTGCACCCGAAGAAAGCCCGAAAATACGATACTCCGGCCTGGTGCAGCGGGGAAGTCCGGGAGACGGTTACGAGATCTTGTTCAGGACGTTCTGCGCGGCGTCCTCGTGCGCCTTGAACGCCGGCGCGACCTTCGTGACCAGGTCCTTTACCTCGGCATTCTGGAGCGCGGGAAGGAGCGTGGTGGTCACGGCGTCGATCACGGCCTTATGGAAAGCGACCTCGTGTTGAAGAAACGCCTTGTCGAACTCCCTGCCCTTGAGTGACTCGAGCTTCTTCATCGCCGCGTCGTGATCCTTCGCCATGGCGAAGTCCTTCGGCGGCGTCGGGGTCACGCCGAGTTTTTTGGCCAAGTCGCGACCCTGCTGGCGGACGTTCTTGTGGTCGCGCGCGAGCATCGCGCCAAAGTCGCGAATCTCCTTGGTCGACCCGTTCTTTGCGGCGAGCTCCCCCGTCTGGATGTCCCACGTGTTGGCGGCGTCGAAGATCGCGACAATCGTCGGATCGTCGAGTTTGGCGTTCTTCTGCGCATACAAGGGCGCGAAGGCGATGACCGCGGCCGCGGCGGCGACCGAAAGGCGCGAGAGCTGAACGGACTTCATGTGCGTCACTCCTCTGCGAGAAAGGTTCGAACGGCTGAAAACCGTCCGGTATGGGCAATCGTATGGGCGACACGATAATTTGTCAAGTAATTCGTTGACTAATTATCCACGACGGATAAATTGCAAGTGACCGAGGGGGACGCATGCGCTGGTGGGAAACGAACATCGGCGGGGCGATGCGCGGGCGCATCATCCGCTTGCTGCGACGCGGCGACAAGACCGTCGATGAACTGGCGGGGGAGCTCGGCGTCACCGACAACGGTGTGCGATCGCATCTGACCGTGCTCGAAGACGCCGGCGTGATAGAGCAATTCACCGTGCGACGCACCGGAACTCCGGGCAAACCGGCGACCGTCTACCGCGTCGCGCGCGACGCTGAGCCCCACCTGTCCGCAGCGTACGCGCCGATCCTCGAGGCACTGCTCGCCGCGCTCGAGAATCGTCTCGACACGAAGGAGCTCGACGCGCTATTCCGTGAAGTCGGTCGCAAGCTCGCCGAGGATCAGGAGGCAGCGCCGAAATCAGCCTCACTCGCCGCGCGCGCGCGCCTTGCCGCCTCTCTGCTCGGCGAGCTTGGTGCCGAAATCGACGTCGAGGAGGCGGATGGCGGGTTCGTCATCCGCGGACATGCATGTCCGGTGGCGAATGCGGTTCGCGTCCAGCCCGGCGTATGCCGCGCGATGGAGGAACTCGTCGCCGGAGTGACCGGCGCCAACGTGCGCGAGTGCTGCGACCGAAGCAACGGCGGCGCGCGTTGCCGCTTCGAGATTCGCCGCGGCGCCTAGATCCCGCTCACTTGGGCGGAGCGCACAGGTAGTCCAGCGCCAACTTCCCCATGGAGCCGCCGAGCGCGGGACCGAATCCCGGCTGGGCGTTCACTTTCCGCTCGACGATCTTGCCGGTTTTTTCGTCGGCGTAGTAGATCGTCTCTTTCGCCGCGATCGCGGACTTGGCGCAGTCGAACATGGCGAGCGTCTGTGACGTCGCCCACACTCCCTGCGGCGTCTTCACCGGCTGCTCGAATTTCACGCGCACGCGCGCCGTGACAATGCCGTTGACTTTTTTTACGCTCCGCGGGTCAACGTAAACAGGGTTACCGCTGGACGTCTTGCCGATTTCCTTCCACCGGCTTTGCGCGGCAGCTACTGCCGGGAGCAGCAGGAGGGGGAGGATCGTTGACAGTCGGTAGGAATTCATGGCCTTACAATGTGGCGCGACGTCCGGGTTTGACAATCGTCTAGGGGATGTGCCGATTGAGCGTGGGGTAGGGAAGAACTCGCCCGGTCTTAACGTTGCAGCGGCTGCGGGCGTCCTCCGACACACGTCGCGGTCTCGAGATCTCATGAAGCCGAGGGAATCCGCATGCGCATGACGACACGATCTGGCGCCGCAGTTTCCGGAAACGACGAACGGCAGGATGAGGTGAGCGCGCCGGACGCTGAGCAGGAACCCGCCCTCACTCGTCCCTCGCGGCGATCCTTCGTCTTCTTCGGGGCGCTGGCCGCGGCGGCGGTCCTTCCAGGGCGTGGCTCGGCCCAGGCGGTTCGCCGGAAGCGCATCGCGCCCGACAGCCCGGGTACCGAGCCGCTTGCCGGCATCCAGCCCAACGAGATGGTCGGCGCCTTCGCCGAGTGGGACAGCGGTGCGACGCGGCTGGTACGTCGCGTCACCCTGGGTATCACGCCGGCCGAAGTGCAGCGCGTCAACTCGATGGGCTACCAGGGATACCTGAACTATCAGCTCAATTCATCCCGCATCGACGACACGGCTGTCGAAAACACGATCGCGGCGAAATGGCCGCTCATGAGCCAGTCGTCGGACACGCTATTCAGCGCGGACGCCGGCCAGGTTCAGAACCAGCTTCGCGAATCGACCATCTATCGGTCAGCGTTCTCCCAGCGGCAACTGCATCAGCGCATGGCCGAGTTCTGGAGCGATCACTTCAACCAGGACCTCGATAAGGTCGGCTATCTGCTCGTGGGCGATCAGCGCGACGTGGTTCGCAAGAACGCCCTCGGCAAGTTCGCCGACCTGCTCAAAGCGAGCGCGCACAGCGCCTCGATGATGGTGTATCTCGACCAGAACGCGAGCCGCAACACGGCGCCCAATCAGAACTACGCGCGCGAGATCATGGAGCTCCACACTCTCGGCGTGGACGGCGGATACTCGCAGAACGACGTGGCCGAGTTGTCGCGGGTGCTCACCGGTTGGACGGTGATCGGGCGCGGGCAGTTCGTCTTCCGTCCCGAGCTGCACGACTGGGGCTCAAAGACGGTGCTCGGTGTGACCATCCCCGCGGGCTCGCCTTCGCTCGGACAGGACGGCATCAAAGAAGGCGAGCAGATGCTCGACCTGCTGATTTCACATCCGAGCACGGCGCGCTTCATCGCGACGAAGATGCTCAAGTGGCTGCTCACCCCAAGCCCCAGTGAGACACAGATCGCCGCGGTGGCGTCGGCGTATCGCGCCACGAATGGCGACATCAAGGCGATGGTCCGCGCGATCCTCAACGAGACGTGGCTGCCCGCGTCGCCGATGAAGCTCAAGCGGCCGTTCCACTTCCTCGTGTCCGCGATGCGCTCGACGAACGCGAACGTCACCAGCGCGACGACGCTGAGCAATTCGCTGACGAACCTCGGCCAGCAGCTCTTCGCGTGGGACACGCCGGACGGTTACCCCGACAAGATCGAGTATTGGGCGGGCAACGTCCTTCCGCGCTGGTCGTTCGCGACGACGATGTCGAACTTCAACTCGACGACGACCGTCGCCGTGGACACGACCGCGTATCGCGCCGGCTCGCCGGACGCCGCCGTCGATTTGATGGATCAGAACTTCTTCGGCGGCGAGATGCCGCTGGTGACACGCAACGGCCTCCTGTCGTACCTCAAGGCCGGCACGTTCAACGACACCCGTGTTCGCGAGACGATCGCTTTGGCGATCAGCGCGAACGCGTTCCAGTGGTACTGACCGGAGGCCCCACGATGGACGACCAACACGGCATCGACTGCGGTTGCGAGGAGTACAACGAGCTCTCGCGTCGACAGTTCATCACGGCCTCGGCGGGAGTCTCGGCGGCGGCGTTCTTCCCCGCCTGGCTGCCGAAGATCGTCATGTCCAACCACTACGCGTCGAACCGCGACATCATCGTCTCGGTCTTCATGCGGGGTGGCGCGGACGGTCTGAGCATCGCGGTCCCGTTTGCGGATCCGAACTACTACACGTCGCGCTCGACGATCGCGATTCCGCGGCCGGACTCTTCGGCTGCGACGAAGGGCATCAACCTCGACGGGTTCTTCATGTTCCCGCAGGCGATGACCGGCAACGCGGCGGGAACCGGCGGACTGATGCCGGCGTACACGGCGACGGACCTGCTGATCGTCCAGGCGACGGGGCAGCTCAACAACTCGCGTTCGCATTTCGACGCGCAGCGGTACATGGAAGTCGGCAAGCCGGTCGATCCGAATCTCGTGACGGGCTGGCTGGGACGACATCTGGCGAGCATGCCGCCGATCAAGTCGGACGCGCTACTCCGAGGCATCGGCATCTCGAACGGATTGCAGAAGACGCTCGTCGGCGCTCCGAAGACGCTCCCGATCGCCGATCCGACGAAATTCTCTATTGGCGGTTCAGACGCGACGCAACCGCAGCGCATCGCGTTCCTTCAGGGCGATTATGCCGCCGCCGAGGAGCCGATGCATTCGTCGGCGCTCGACGCCACGAATACCGTCGCGCTGCTCAAGTCGGTCAACTTCACGGGGTATGTGCCGGCCAACGGCGCCGTGTATCCCAACAGCTCGTTCGGTCGTGCGCTGCGCTCGGTCGCGGTGCTGATCAAGAACGACATCGGTATCGAGGCGGCGCAGGTGGACATCGGCGGTTGGGACACGCACTCGGGTCAGGATCCGCTCGCCGGCTCGATGTTCAACACGATGCGTGATTTCTCCAACTCACTCGGCGCGTTCTACGCCGACGTGATCGCGACCGGCCTTAGCGTTACAGTTGTGGCGATCTCCGAGTTCGGGCGCAACGTTCGGGAGAACGGGAGCCAGGGCACTGACCATGGCCGCGGCACGACGATGCTTGCGATGGGAAAGGGGATCAAGGGTGGCCGTGTGCTGGTCAAAGGCGCTTGGCCCGGCCTCGCGCGCGAGAATCTCGAGCAGGGTCAGGATCTCAAGGTCACGGTCGACTATCGCGACATCCTCGCCGAGATCGTTCAGAATCGCCTCGCGAATCCGAACCTGGGCGTTGTCTTCCCGACATGGACGCCGACGATGCTCGGCGTGACGAGGTAGAGCCTTCAGCGCGTCCGGCGGCTACTGCACGACTACGTCGCCGGACATGCCGGGGTGGACGAAGCAGTTGAAGTGGAAGGTTCCGCGTTCGGTGAAGACGCGCGGGACGACGCCGTTGAGTGTCACCTTGATGTTCGCCGGGGCGCCCGCCTTGGCGTCGAACGTGACGTCGTGACCCTCGCCGTTCGGAGCCGTCGTGATGTTGAAGCGGACGGTGTCGCCGGCGTTGACCTGCACGAAGTTCGGACTGAACGCAGAAGGAAGCGTAAAAACGTCCACGGACTTGTTCGTCGGCGGCCTCGTCGGACCATTGTCGGAGCCACCGCAAGCGGCAGCGAGCGCGAGAAGCATGATGGCGGGTACACGCATGGAACGGCGGAGCCTATGAAGAGAGTCGGACTACACAACGCTTCATTGCGGTTGACGATCGGCGGAGCTCGAACGTTAGCCGTCGCTCTCGTCGCGGCCATCCTGACGGCGTGCGGCAGCGATTCCCCGAGTGGGCCGGGTACGGCGACCTCACCCGAAGGGAACTATACGATTTCGACGATCAACGGGAAGGCGCTCCCGATGGCCGTCTTCTCCGACACGGGCGGCTACAAGCTCGAGGTACTCACGGGAACGCTCGGCGTTCAGGGCGGCGGCAAGTATTCGGTCGTCACCAATTATCGCCAGACGATCGCCGGCATCGTGTCGACTTATTCCGACAGCAGCGGCGGTAACTGGTTGCAAACCGGCGCGACGGTCGCGTTCACCGATGGGTCCGATGGCTCGAAGGTTCAAGCCGCGTGGAGCAACACCGGCACGCTGACGATTCAGGTGAGCGATAGTCCGCCGATAAGCATCGTCTACGCCTTGAAGAAGTAAATCGGCACGCAGTATTGCCCCAACAACACGCTGTGTGTGGCTTCACCGCCTTCCGTAAATCGACGCGGTATCCGCGCGCTCGGCGATCATGGTTTAACGGCGCCCATCGTTGTCGCGGGTAGCACGACGAGCTGACCCGACATCATTGGAAGGTGCGACTGCACGGCGCACAGAATCGGAAAGATCCCCGCCCGCGTGGCGACGTATGTCGTGTCGGTCGCCTTGTTGCCAGGCAGGGACACCGCGAAGTCGGGAAGCACGAAAGAATGGACGTCGTCCTCCGGGTTGATCAGCGTGAAGTGGATCGTGTCGCCCTCGACGACTGTCAGCGTGCTTGGTGAGAAGGCATACACCTCCTTGCCGTCGAGCACTCCACCCTTCGCGAACGCCGCGCCAAGGAACGGAAAAGTCGACCGCTGCTCTTTGACGAGCAAAGGAACGGTCGTGACGGTGAGGGCGCGAGTGCGAGGATGATAGGTTGGCGACGCGACCGTCGCGCTGCGTGAGCAGGCGCCAAAGGCGAGGACAGCCGCCGCTACGACACCGAGGACAGGGGATGGATTGGATGGGCGACGCATGCGACTCGAAAGAATAAGGAAGGGATGGACGGACTGTTCCGGTGAGTATTTGGATGATCATGAGCTGCCTTCGGAAGCGGGCAGAATGGCCGCTGTTCCAGCGTTGCCCGACGAGGCGAACGTGATCGCGCACGACGTCGCGGCAACACTGCGGCTGCGTCGGCGTCTCACACGGCATCTCGCTGGCCGGCGCCGCGCGCTGAACCGAAGGGTCGCCTCGGTGTTCGTGGCTCGACATGGCTTGGCGGCTTTCGCGCGCGCCGTGGTCGCCATGTTGCTCGCACGTCCAATCGGCGCCGCCGAGAATGAAAGCCTGACGTCCGGGCTTCTGTAATCAACGTCGAACCTAGACGCCCCCGTACCACTCATACCCGCGATCGCTCCAGTACCCGCCGTTGCGCTCGGGCAAGAACATGATGCGCGTGAGGTATTTGGTATTCTTGTAGCCCAGCTTCACGGGTGAATACACGCGAGCGGGGGCACCCCAGGCGGCGTTGAGATAGTGGCCGTCCTGAGCGTACACGACGATGGTCTGTGGATGCATCGCACTCTCGATGTCCCAGCTCTCGTGGTAGTCGCTGTCGAACGACGCGAAATCCACGTAACGCGCGCCCGGTTGGACGCCGGCGAGCCTGGCGAGATCGGCGAGCCGGACGCCGGTCCGTGTCGCTACGGCCGTCCAGCCTTCGACGCAAAAATGATCGAGCCTGTAGCCGGTGCGCGGCAACGCGGCGAGATCCGCCAGCGAAAGCTTCAGCGGTTGTCGCACCAAACCGCCAACCTCGAGATGCCAGACACCGTTGAGTGACTCGTCCCAAACCGGCACGGTGTCCGAGACGAAATACGCCGGAAAATGTGAACCGGCTGCTTTCGCGCTCGCGCGCGGAACGTTCATCGCCGTGTGATGAAACAGCATGCGCTCGATCTTCTCGTTCCCGGATTCGGCGAGCATCAGGACTCGCTTCGCCGATCTCGGCCCCATCGAATCGCAGGCGGCCAGCGCGAGCGTGCCGAGCGCTCCGCTCGCCGCGGCGAGGAAGCGCCGGCGGTCGAGCCCAGCGCGCTCGGCGACGTGCGACGGCAGGCGAATCGCCTCTTCGCTACGATCCGGCCGGCGGCTCATGTTGAGTTGGCTGGGGGAGCAAATGAACGAATGGCCGCGCGTTTCGCGCTTCGGGTGACCACTCCGGGCGATACTTGCCCGTGATCATCGACGGGATCGAGTACGGATCGACCGTAAATACCATGAAGATGTGGCCGACCGTGAGGGCGACGAGGAGCAGCATCGACCAGAAGTGCCAGTAGCGCGCCCAGACGTAGCCGCCGAGCAGATTCGTGAGTGGCGCGAGCTGCACTGGCTTCCAGATCGCGATCCCCGTCACCACCGCCAGGATGCCAACGATCGGCATCGCAAAATACGCGAGTCGCTGGAGCGCGTTGTGCTTTCCCTGGCGCGGGTGATCCTTCCGCACAGTCAGATAGAATCGCACCATCTCCCGTGCGTCGCGCACGATTCCGCGCCGCGGGACGAGGTCGCGCCACTCGCCGTGCAGATAGATGAAGGCGAGATATATGAGACCGTTGATGCCGAGCACCCACATCATGGCGAAATGCCAATTCCGCGCTCCGGCGAGCCATCCGCCGAAAGTGAGGCTCGCCGGGATCGGCTGATGCTCGAACGGATAGCAACAGAAGGTCTCGCCGCGCCGCGCGAATGCGGGGTACGCGTTGAAGATGCGCAGCCCGCTTCCGATCATGATCGTCAGCGCGATCACGTTCACCCAGTGGGTGATGCGCACCACGGCGTGATGACGCTTCATGCTATGCCAAAGAGGAGTCCGAACAGAAGCAGTGCCAGCACGAGGAGTGTCACGCCAACGTACACCCGATCGCGTTGAAGCGCGAATGCGACCAACGTGAACGCGACGCGCGCGATGGGCGTGGCGATGAGGAAGGCCAAGCCGAGCTGCACGATCGCCCGAGTGTCTCGCTGGAAAGCTGCCGCGACGATTCCGGAGAGCGACCGCAAATAGCTCGGTTCACCGCGAAAGGTGCTGTAGTCGACGGGTGAGCGGCCGTGCTGGATCAGCAACAGTGTTCCACCCACCAACGTGATGGCGGCGGCAATCAGCACGCCGATCTGAAGGAGGCGCCCGATGAGCTGTTCGACAGCGTCATCGCTGACGCGCGACTGGTTGCTGGTCACAGTGAGCCCGTGAAGCCTTTGTAAAGCATCTCGATCGCCATCACGACGACGATCACGGTGAAGATTCTCCGCAGCCACTGCGGATTCGCCCGCGTGAGTATGCGCGCGCCCAGCAACGCCCCGCCAAGCACGCCGAGCATGACGGGAAATGCGATCGCGGGGTCGATGTAGCCGCGGTGGAGATAGACGCCCGCGCTCGCCGCGGCCGTCACGCCGATCATGAAGTTGCTGGTCGTCGTCGACACCTTGAACGGCAGCCCCATGACCTGGTCCATCGCCAATACTTTCAGGATTCCGGAACCAATCCCAAGCAGAGCGGAGAGCACGCCGGCGCCGAACATGATGCCGAAACCCGCCGGCACGTGTCGGACCGAGTAGGGCTGCCGCCCGTGTGGAGTTGGATAGTCGGAGTCCAATCGGAATCGAGTTGACCAATCGTCGGGCGTGCTGAGGACCGCGTGCTCGACGCGCGGGCGCAGCGAGCGGATGGCGGTGTACAGCAGCACCACGCCGAACAACACGGCGAGCGCGCTCGTCGGTGTGAAGCCGGCGACCGCCGCGCCGATCAGCGCGCCCACGGTAGTCGCGACCTCGAGCAGGACGCCCACGCGAACATTCGTGAAGCCCTCTCGCACGTACGCGGCGGCGGCACCCGACGATGTCGCGATCACCGAGACCAGCGACGCGCCGACCGCGTATCGCAGATCGACGTGGAAGAGCAGCGTCAACATGGGCACGACGACGATCCCACCGCCCAGCCCGGTGAGCGCTCCGAGCAGCCCGGCGCCGAAGGATCCCGCGACTACGAAGAGCGCCAGGGTCAGGACAGTCATCGCGGGGGAATTTCGCCGGCGACGGTCGAGCGCGCCAATGGCCCGTTATTCGCCTTTAGTCCAAGCATATATGCGAGCGTTTACGAATCGATGCCGAGGATGGGACAGATGATGCGACGGATGAGCTCGAGTGTTCGATTGACGGCCGTCTCAGCGGCATTGGCGATGATCGCGCCGCTGGCGTGCAAGAAAGAAAGTAGGGCCGCGGGCGAAGTCGGCCGGAACTGGATGCCCGCGCAACAGCCGAAGTACATGGGCGTCGCCGCGTCCGACGTGCAGACAGCAATCAAGACCCGCCTCGCGGCCGCGCCGCCGACACCCGTGACCGCCGACGAATGGAAGCACGTGAAGAGTCTGTACACGCGCTTCAACCAAACCCTGCTCTGGCTCGACGACAACGGCGTCCACCAGCCGCGCGTGAGCGCGCTGCTCAACGCCATCGCCAACGCCGACAGCGACGCAATGCGGCTCGATGGCTACCCGCTCACGGATCTCGCGCAGACGCTCGGCGCGATAAACGGCAAGCATCCGACGGCGGAGCAGCTCGCCAATGCGGACGTGCTCCTTTCGTCCGCGTACGTGGCGTACGGCGAGAATATGCTCACCGGCCAGATGGATCCGTCGCAGTTCAACCAGAACTGGCACATCAGCCGGCGCGAGGAGCGAATCGACAGCGCGCTCACGCTCACGCTACGCGCGGACGACTTCAACGCCGGCCTGGCGCGCATGCGTCCCCACGATCCGATGTACGACTCGCTGCGAATCGAATACGGCAAGTATCGCCAGCTGGTCTCGCGCGGTGGGTGGCAACCCATACCGGCGGGCAATGGCGGCGTGCTCAAGCGAGGTGCTGGGGACTCGCCGGCGCGCATCAGTGCGTTGCGCGCCCGGCTTGCTGCGGAAGGCTACTTGTCCGATACCACGACGCCTGCCACGCCGCCGCCGGCGAGCAGCGCGAACACGAAGGCGACAGCAACAAAGACCGCGGTTCGGCCGGTGTACGACCATTCGCTCGCCGCCGCGGTCGCGCAATTCCAGGCGCGGCACGGGATCGTCGTGGACAGCATGTTGGGCGGGGAGACTGTCGAATCGATGAACGTCCCGGCCGAGTATCGTCTGGCGCAGATCGCGGCGAACCTCGAGCGATACCGGTGGTTGCCGCGCGACCTCGGCACGCGATACATCCTCGTGAACGTGCCGCAGTTCTACCTGCATGCGTTCGACAGCGGGCAAAAAGTGCTGGACATGAAAGTGATCGTCGGGCAGGAATACCAGGACAAGGCGACGCCGGTGTTCAGTGACTCGATGGAGTTCGTCGTGTTCCGTCCCTATTGGAACGTGACGCCGGCGATCGCGGCGAAAGAGATCTTCCCGAAGGAAGCAGCGAACCCGGGTTATCTCGCCGCGAACAACATGCAGGTATACAACGACCACGGCCGCCAAGCGGTGCGCCAGCTGCCGGGGCCCAAGAATTCGCTGGGGCTCGTGAAGTTCATGTTCCCGAACGATTTCAACATTTACTTGCACGACACGCCGAACGACGAGTTGTTCAAGAAGGACATACGCGCGTTCAGTCACGGGTGCATCCGTCTCGAGAAGCCCGCCGAGCTCGCGCAGTGGGCCCTCGGCTGGCCGGCGGACCGCGTCCAACAGGCGATGGAGAGCGGCGGCAACAACAAGCAGGTCAATCTGCCGCGCAAGATTCCCGTTTATATCGTCTACTTCACGGCGTTCGTCCAGAACGGACAACTCGTGTTCGGAAACGACCTGTATGAGCGCGATAACACGCTGGTGAGCGCGCTGGCGAAAGTGACGGCCCCGAACGACACCGTGCGGCAGGCGCAGGAGGCGTTGCGCGCGCTGGCGAAGGGCTAGACGCTTGAGGTGAGAGCCGCCTAGCTGATAGCTTCGGCTCTCTCCTCCCTTCGGGTTTCTACATGCTCAGGCGCACCGCGACGCTGGCCTTCACTCTCCTCTCGATCGCGGCGGCTGCGCAGGGACAGCGGGCGTTTCGGGTCGACGAAACGACGATCGCCGACGTCCACGCCGCGATGCGCGCGGGATCGTTGACCTGTCGGGCGCTCGTCGAAGCCTATCTGCGACGGATCGACGCCTACGACAAACAGGGACCCGCGGTAAACGCGATCACCGTGCTCAACACCGACGCATTGACCATCGCGGATTCACTCGATCGTCGGTTTCGCGAGACGCGGCAGCTCACGGGACCGTTGCACTGCGTCCCGATGATCGTGAAAGACAACTTTCAAACCATAGGGCTGCAGACGGCCGCGGGAAATCTGGCGCTCAAGGGTTACCAGCCGTCGGCCGACGCATTTCAGGTGAAGCGCATCAAGGCCGCGGGCGCGATCGTGCTCGCGAAGTCGAACATGGCGGAGTTCGCGTTCAGCCCGTACGAGACGGTGAGCTCGGTTCTCCCCGGCTACACCAAGAATCCGTTTGCGCTCGACAGGGTAACGGCCGGGTCGTCCGGAGGAACTGCAGCTGCCGTCTCTGGAAACTTCGGCGAGGTCGGCCTGGGAACGGACACAGGCAACTCGATCCGCGGCCCGAGCTCGCACAACGCGCTCGTCGGAATTCGCTCGACGATGGGTCTGACGAGTCGCGCGGGAATCGCGCCGCTGAGTTTGTTTGCGGACATCGCGGGGCCGATGGCGAGGAGCGTCGCCGACGCAGTGGCGGTATTCCAAGTTGTGGCCGGCTACGACCCGGATGATCCAGCGACCGCAGCGGTGAAGGACAAGCCGCTTCCCGACTACTCAGTGTCGCTCGTGCGCGACGGTTTGAAGGGTGCGCGCATCGGCGTGCTTCGTCAGGCGTTCGAGGGACCGACGGTAGATCCGGAAGTTCGCGCGGTATTCGCGCGCGCGATCGAGGATCTTCGACGCGCTGGTGCAACAGTGCTCGACACGGTGATGATCGTCGAGATGGATTCGGTGACGCGATCGAATCGCGGCGGATGCAACCCGTTCAAGTACGAGTTCAACGCGTGGCTCGCGCAGCAGGGCGACCGTGTTCCGGTGAAGACGCTCGACGAGATCGTTCGTTCGCGGCGATACCACCCCGCGATCCAGGCTCGGCTCGAGGCTGGGAACAACGTGCAACTCCCGCCTGACTCCGTGCCGGGATGTCAGGGTCGGCAGCGTGTGCGAGAGGGACTTCGGGATGCGGTGACGCGCACGATGGACCGACTTCAGCTCGATGCGCTCGTCTATCCGACGTGGAGCAACCCACCACGGCTCATCGGTGACCTCAACACGCCGGCCGGCGACAACAGCCAGGTTTTCTCGCCGACGACCGGCATGCCGGCAATGACGGTTCCGATGGGCTACACGCGAGGCAACGCGTTGCCGGCGGGAATGACCTTCTTCGGTCGCGCGTTTGACGAGTCGCGCCTGATCAAGCTCGCGTACGGGTACGAGCAGGCGACGAAGTGGCGCCGCGAGCCTCCGACGGTTCCTCCGCTGAAGTAGGAGGGGGGTCACGGCCCGTGCGCAACGGAGCAAGGAGATACTCGGATCCATCTTCTCACGTCTCCCAGCTGGCGGCTGACATCTCGATGCTGGACTCGCTGTCAGCGTCGAGATATCAGATTGACTGCGAAAGGCTGTGGCGCCCAAGCTGACATCTCAGGGCTCATCGTGAGTCCAGCATCGAGATGTGAGGTTCGAGTTTGCGAGGCGTGAGAGGATGGCGCGTTTCGCGCACGGGGCATCGCGGCGCTGGGGGTAAAAAACAGTACGGGAGGCGGTGTCGTCACGCCCCCCGTACAGCTCTCTCCCCCACTTGACGAGCCGCGCCCCACCTTCAGCCGCTGAGCGGCCCTCCCTTTCGCGGTCCCGCCGCAGTTGTCTAGAGCACTGTTCGTGCCACCGCCGGAGTGCGGGTCGTTGGTTCACGCCTCAGGCCGGCTCGCGCCGGCCGCTGCGTAATTCAATGATGCACGCGGAACGCTGGCGCCCGGTTTCGCGTACATGTGACTTGTGACACAACGCGTACTCCCAACGTCTCCCTCCATCCGACCGCGGCCGATATCTAGTGTTGCATAAGATGATACGTCGAGCCTTGCTCCTCGCTGCGCTTCCACTGGCGACGCGTGCCGTCGCTCAAGTGGTGCAGGCCACGCCGGTCGCGTACGATCCGCCCGCGGTCCCGCGAGAGTTTCGCGCCGCTTGGGTAACGCCGATGTGGGACCGGGGGTTCAAGGATTGGCCGTCGTCGCCGGGCCTCTCGCCGGATTCACAGCGTGCCGAGCTGCGCGCGCTGCTCGACCATGCCGCGTCGATCGGGTTGAACGCGGTGATTCTGCACGTTCGTCTCGCGGGCGACGCGCTGTATCCAACGAACTACGCTCCGTGGTCAGCCTATTTGTCCGGGACATCCGGCGGACCACCGGTACCGACCTACGATCCACTCGCGTTTGCCGTGAGCGAAGCACACGCGCGCGGGCTGCAGCTTCATGCGTGGTTCAATCCCTTCCGGGCGATGTTGCCAATCTTTGCCGGCAAGGCGGCACCGACGCACGTGACGCGCGCGCACCCCGATTGGATCGTGAAGTACGGCTCCCAGACGTGGATCGATCCCGGCAATCCGGCTGCGCGGAAGTACGTCCTCGAGACGATCCTCGACGTGGTCAAGCGGTACGACGTCGATGGCGTACACCTGGACGACTACTTCTATCCGTATCGCGAGACGCGCACGACCGTGCGTCGCGTCAAGAAGAAGAAAGTGCGCGTCGTACGCGAGATCGCCTTTGCCGACACAAAGAGCTGGCAGCGATACGGAGCGGCGAAAGGGTGGACGAACCGCGACAGTTGGCGCCGCGCCAACATCGACGACTTCATCCGGTCGGTCTATCAGGGTGTGAAGGCGACGAAGCCCACCGTGCTCGTGGGCATCAGTCCGTTCGGGATTTGGCGATCGGGGACGCCCGCCGGTGTCACGGGCCTCGATGCGTTCAGCGAGATCTACGCTGACGCGCGGCGTTGGCTCACCGAAGGATGGGTGGATTACCTCGCGCCGCAGTTGTATTGGGAGGTGAGCGGCGCTCAAGATCGATTCCGCGCGCTGGATGCCTGGTGGCGCACGCAGAATCCGCTGGGCCGGTACATTTGGCCGGGGCTGTACACGTCGCACGTGTACGGCGGATCCGATCCTTGGCCGGCGGCGGAGATCGAGACACAAATCGCGACGATTCGCGACTCGCGCACCGGTTCGAACGATTTGCCGGGGCACATCCACTTCCGTCTCGCCGCCCTCTTCGCCGACCGGGATCGCATCGCTGGCCAGATCGCGTCGGAGTACGGGCAACGGGCGCTGGTACCGGCGTTCCCGTGGCTTGGCGCCGCGCCGCCGGGATCGCCGCTGCTCGCCACAGTTTCCACTGACGGACCCGCGGCGTTCACCATCGCCGCGGGCGACACGACGTCCGTTCGCTGGTGGCTCATTCAAGCGAGGGGCAAGACCGGCGAGTGGACAACGATTCTTCGTCCCTCGTCGCTCGGCCAACTCTCGACTGAATCCCTTGGCGCCGCCGACCCCGACGAAGTCGCTGTGAGCGCCGTGGGTCCGACCGGCCTGGCGAGCGCGCCATCGGTCCTGATGCTCGGCGGATCGGGTCGGTAGCGTCCGAACAATCGGAATCGCGACGACGCCAGCATCTGCGCTTTTGGAGAGTTGGTACGGTTGGATACGGGACAACTAGGATTGAACGGGAAGACCTACAGGGCCAGCCTTGGCGCGAGAGATCGCGACCAACAATTCAAAAAACAACTTCCGGTTTGTTGTCCTGTTCTGTTCCGAGGTTGTCCGTATCTGATGGTTCAAATCGTCCTCGGTCTGCGGATGGTCCGTGGACCGCGACCACGCCGGCATCTGGGACCGTCGAGGGTTGGTACACCTAGATACGGACAAAAACAGGAGTGGGACGGACCATCTACAGGATTTCGCACGTACGGTCCGTCCCCGAATTCCTGTTGGTTGTCCGTTCGGTTTCCGAGTTTTCCCGTATCTAATTGTTCAAACGCTCCACGGTCTGGGGATGCCCCGTGGTCGCGATCTGCAAGAGCTGGGTCGACGCGCTCGCTGCGCTCGTTCGGGACGACTACCATTCGAGCCATGCGCACACTCAAAACGCTCGGAGTTAGCCTCGTCATCCTGCCGTCCGCGCTGCTCTCGCAGAACCGGACGCGCGCAGCCGACGTCTCCGTCCCCGATAGCGCGCGGCCGGCCGCGAGGGATTTGCGCGGGCTGCGGTGGAGACTGGTCGGGCCGTTCCGTGGTGGGCGCGCCGTCGCGGTAACAGGCGATCCGACCAAGCGAAATGTGTTCTACTTCGGCGCCGTCGACGGCGGCGTGTGGAAGACGACGAACGGCGGCACGAGTTGGCGAAACATCACCGACGGTGTCTCGAGGATCGCATCGGTCGGCGCCATTACTGTCGCGCCATCGGACCCGAACGTCATCTACGTCGGGAGCGGTGAGGCCGATCTTCGCGAGGACTGGACGTACGGGGACGGCATGTACCGCTCCACCGACGCCGGCGAAACATGGTCAGCCCTGGGTCTCACGGATGCGCGCCACATCGCGCGCATCGTCGTCGATCCGCGCAATCCCGACCGCGTGTTCGTCGCGGCGCTGGGGCATGCAAGCGGGAAAAACGCGATGCGCGGCGTCTATCGATCGAGCGACGGCGGCAAGAGCTGGCAACGTGTGCTGTACAGCGACGATTCCACCGGCGCGATCGACATCGCGATGGACCCGGGCAACTCGCGCATCGCGTACGCGGCGCTGTGGCACATGCAGCGCACGCCGTGGGGATTCACCGCCGGGAACGGCAGCCTGTGGAAGACGACGGACGGCGGCGATACTTGGCGCGATATCTCACGCAACGCAGGCATCCCGAAGAACCCGCTCGGACGCATCGGTATCACGGTGTCGCCGGCCAACCCGCAGCGGGTGTACGCGACGATCGAATGTCCGCCGGAAGATTCGACCGGTGGAATCTTCCGCTCCGACGACGGCGGCGCGACGTGGCAGCGCACGAGCGGCGACCAGCGCTGGATGGTGCGTCCGTGGTACTACAGTGTCGTCACCGCGGATCCGTCGGACACGAACACCGTGTTCCTGATGAATCTTTCGACGTGGAAGTCGACGGATGGCGGACGCACATTCTCGCGCATCCGTCTGCCGCACGGCGACACCCACGCGCTGTGGATCGATCCAGCCGACTCGCGCCGTATGATCAGCGGCAACGACGGTGGCGCGACGATCAGCTTCGACGGCGGCGGCACGTGGTCCTCGATCATGAATCAGCCGACGGCGCAGTTCTATCACGTGACCACCGACGACCAGTGGCCGTACCGCATCTATGGCGCGCAGCAGGACAACACCACCGTCTCCATCGTGAGCCGGTCCGACGACGGCGTGATCACGCCTTCCGATTGGAATTCGGTCGGCGGCGGTGAGTCGGGGTACATCGCGCCCAAACCGGGCGATCCGAACATCGTGATTGCCGGCACGTACACCGGAACGCTCACGCGCTACGACGTGCGAACGAAGCAGACGAAAGACATTTCGGTCTGGCTCAACAACTACGACGGCTGGGCGTCGCGCGACGTGCCGAATCGGTTCCAGTGGACGTTCCCCATTCTCTATTCGAAGCACGATCCGCGCGTCCTGTACGTCGCGGCGAATCGGATCTTCCGCTCGACGAACGACGGCGACAGCTGGGAGCCGATCAGCCCGGACCTCACGCTCCACGATCCGAAGACGCTCGTCGCCGCCGGCGGGCCGATCACGTACGACATGACCGGCACCGAGTGGTACGCCACGGTGTTTGCGCTCGCCGAGTCGCCGCTGAATGCCGACGTGCTGTGGGCGGGCTCGGACGATGGTCTGATCCACATCACGCGTGACCGCGGCAAGACGTGGACGAACGTCACGCCACCGACGCTGGCCAAGTTCACGCGCGTCTCGATCATCGAGGCGTCCCACTTCGATCCAGCGACCGCCTATGTGGCGGCAAATAGGTATCAGCTCGACGACTTCAAGCCGTATCTGCTCAAGACCACCGATTTCGGGAAGACCTGGACGACGATCACGAGGGGAATTCCCGACGGCGCGTATACGCGAGCCATTCGCGAGGACCCGGTGCGGCGCGGGCTGCTGTTCGCCGGCACCGAGACGGGCATCTACTACTCGACGAACGACGGCGCGCTGTGGGAGCCGCTGCAGCTCAATCTGCCGCGCGCGTCGGTGCGCGACATCAACATCCACGGCAGTGATCTCATCGCCGCGACACACGGACGCGCGATGTGGGTCCTCGACGACATCAGCCCATTGCGCGCGCTGACGCCGGAGATCCGCGCGACGGCGACACACCTTTTCGCGCCGGACACCGCGATCCGATTCGCCGGAGGGCACGCGCTCACGAACAGCGCGGGCGAGAACCCGCCGGCCGGCGTCATCGTCGATTACTGGCTCAAAGCGGCGCTCGACCCGAAGGACAGCGTGCGGCTCGAGTTCGTGGACGGGAACGGCAAAGTGATTCGCCACTTCTCGAGTGCGGCCGCCGCCGACTCGGTGACGTCCGCGGCGTTCGCCCGCATGGCGGCCGACTCGACCCGCGGCCAGGGCCGTGTCCCCGGCAAGCAGCCGAGCGACACGATGTCGAGCAAACCGCGCGGCACGCGCGAGCTGCAAGACGACACGCTCGCGTTCGTGCCGAGCGATTCGATCGTCACCGCGCGCTTTGGCCTGAATCGGTTCGTCTGGGACCTGCGGTATCCGGACACGCGCGAAGCGAAGGACGTCGTCAACGACGAGGGGTCGACCAAGGGACCATTCGTCGCGCCGGGACGGTACACGATTCGATTGATCGCCAAAGGGCAGACGTACACGCAGCCATTCGTCGTGCGGGGCGATCCGCGGCTGTCGACGACGCAAGCAGACTACGACGCGCAGCTCAAGCTCGCGCTCGACGTACAGACGAAGACGAACGAGTTGTCCGATGCGGTGACGAAAATTCTCGGCATCGAGCACGCTCTCGACGAGCGCACCGCGGCGGCCAAGGGTCAGTCATATGCGAAACGGATCACCGACGCGGCGAAACCGCTGCGCGACAAGCTCGAGGCGGTGCGCGATTCGCTCGTCGAGATACACTCGCACGCCGACCAGATCACGCTCCACTATCCGGTTCGGTACTACAACATGTTGCTGTCCCTCGCCGGCATGGTGCAGAGCGCCGACGCGGCGCCGACGCAGCAAGAGGGCGGGATCTACCGCGAGATCGCGCCGAAGGTCGACGCGCAGATCGCGATACTCCGGGCGATCGAGTCGAGCGACCTCGCCGCGTTCAATGCGTTGATGCGCGAGCTCAATGTTCCGGCGATCCTCGTGAGCGCACCACCGATCGTGCCCTGACATCGAGCACGAACATGCGCGCCGTCGTCATCGCTCGTCCCGGAGGACCGGAGGTGTTGGAGGTACAGGAACGTCCGACGCCGATGCCGCGCGCCGGTGAGATCCTCGTGCGCGTTCGCGCGACGGCGATCAACCGGGCCGATCTCCTCCAGCGCCAAGGGCTGTATCCGGCGCCGCCCGGCGCGCCGGCGGACATCCCCGGCCAGGAGTACGCGGGCGAAGTTGCGGCGGCCGGCCCGGGGTCGAGCACTCCCCTGTGGAAGGAAGGGGATCGCGTGTTCGGAATCACCGGGGGCGGCGCGTACGCGGAATTCGTGGCAGTGGATAGCGCGACGGCGGCGCGGATTCCGGATCGCTTGGACTGGAAGGAAGCCGCCGCGGCACCGGAAGCATTCATCACCGCGCACGATGCGCTCGTCGTGCAGGCGCGCGTGCAACGCGGCGAATCGGTGCTCATTCACGCGGTGGGCAGCGGCGTCGGCCTGGCGGGTGCGCAAGTCGCAGCCGCGTGGGGCGCGCGGCCGTTCGGCACCGCGCGAACGGCGGAGAAGGTGGAGAAGGCGAAACGATACGGGCTAGCGGACGGGATTGTGATCGAGAACGACGTCGAGGCGTTCGTGCCGGCGTGCGAGCGATGGACGTCGGGGAAGGGAATCGACGTCACGCTCGATCTCGTCGGCGGCGATTACCTTGGCGCGAGTATTCGCGCGTCGGCACCGCGCGGCCGAATCATGCTCATCGGCACCGTCGCCGGTCGTGCGTCGACGATTCCGACCGGTATGGTGCTCGGCAAGCGGCTGACGCTTCGCGGCACCGTCCTTCGATCGCGCTCCATCGAGGAGAAGCGAGCCGTGACCGCCGCGTTCGCGGCGGAAATCGTCCCGCTTCTCGAGTCGGGGGCGCTCACGCCGACAATAGATAGTGTCTTCGATCTCGAGCAGGCGGGCGCCGGGCACGAGCGCGTCGCGGGGAACGCGACGTTCGGCAAGGTCGTGCTGCGGGTGAATTGAGCCGTCGCCCGACTATTTGGTCTTCGCCGAGTCCGGCGGCGACCGATCGCCAAGCAAGCCCTTGCCGAACAATCCCACGATGAAGGGCCGGGCGATGCAGTCGTAGAACCCCTTGGTGCCGCAGATCGGCCCGCCCTGCTTCTCCACGTAGGTCTTCACCTTCGAGGGATAGTTGCGGCAGTTCGGCGTGTTGGTTCCGTGAACGCAGCCGTTATAGCGCAGCAATCCCTTGCTCAGATCTCCCGCGGCGACGCCGCCGGAATCCGACGAGTGCTTGATGTAGGTACTGAGGATATAGATCCCGTATTTCAAGTTCGTGGAATCGGCCGCCAGATCCGCGCCGAATTTCTTGCGCAGCTCCTTGAGCCAGATCTTGGGATAGACCTGCATCAATCCCACGGCGCCGACGTTGGACATCGCGCTGCTGACGAACAACGCGTTCTCGGTCAGCATGACGCCGAAGACAACGGCCGGAGGAATACCGTAGCGATACGATTCGCGAACGGCGTAAAACGAGATCGAGTCGGCTCGTGCCTGATTCATCCGTCCCGTCTTCACCAAGCTGGCGGCGAACGCCTGACGGTCCGTTTCGAACTGCGGCGATTTGACGAGCTGCGCCAGGCGATCGGTGTCGGCGGGCGTTGGGGCGAGAACGGCCTTGGTCGCCGGGACGGTTTCTGTGATCTTCTCGACGACTGTGGGTTGATTGCTGTAGATCGGATGGATGAAGCGGATCGCCACGATGATCGCGGCGAGACACACGAGGATGATGGCGACATCGCGAGTCGCGATGCCGAACAGCGTACGCATCGGGTCGCGACGAACTCGGCGGCCGGGCGTACGCTCACTCCGCCGATCGCCGGAGTTTCGACGGTCGTCGTCCGCGGGCTCGCGCCCCGCCACAATCGACGATTCGCGGTCAGACATCACCGCGGTCTAGTGCAAGAGGGCGGCCTACCGTCGGTCGCCGACGCGCCGCATCCGGTAAACGGTGATTCGCTCGTGACCGCTCACCCCTGTCCGCATCGTCGCCGTCCATTCGTCGGGCGAAACCAGCGACCAGGCAAACGTGTTGTGCGCGTTGACTTGTGGGACGAAGTACGCACTCGCGCTATCGACCTGCGTGGCGCCCCATCGCCCCGGCCCTAACGAATGGTAGACGCGCCCCGCGGCGAGATACACCCGTCCGGTGCCGGCCGACTGCGTGAAGGCGGAGTCGCGATAGTAGGTGACGTCGATCGTCGAATCGCTCGAGATGTGATAGCGCTCGTAGATCGGCTGCTCGCCGGCCGCCGTCCCCACCCAAGTTCCTTCCAGCCAGCGCAGGCGTC
>DATMHK010000001.1:0-12443 GCA_035554995.1 Gemmatimonadaceae bacterium | reverse complement strand
CCGACGTCGAGGTCCTCGCCGGCGATGGAAGCGCGGAGGATCCGCGCGCCCTCGTACACACTGTCGACGCCAACTTCTTCCTCGTCGTAGGCGACGATCACCCACCACGTGCCCGGATCGCCCGACTGCACAACGCGCCCGAAGCTCACGTCGCTGCCGGCGAGTGTCTGCAGCTCGAGAGCAACGTGCTCGAGGATGTGCGGGAGGTGCGTGCCCTCGATCAGTCGATCGACAAACCCGCCCTCTTCGCCCCGTGAGCATGGGTGCTGATGCAGGCTGGGAAGAAATCGCAGCAGGCGATCGTTGAATCCGGGAATCTCGTCGGAGCAGAGCTCCTCCAACGAACCGAGCTTGAGGTCGCAGGCGACGATGGGCGCGAGGCGCCAATAGTTCGGACCGCGAAGCGCGCGCACGCGCGAGATGATGAGATCGGAGGCGTTCGCCAGCGCCACGACAGTCGATCGTCCGTTGGACGCCGCCGTCGCGACGCGAGCGGTCTGAGCAGCCGACTTGGGCTTGCGGCTCTTTTTCAGCACGATGCGAAGGGAAGACCGATGGGTAGCAATCGTTGGGGTCGACAGCGGGCAAGAGTCAGTCCAGCTCCCGATGGGGGTTCGGCCTTGATGTGAAGCGAACTGGAGGCGTATGTAGGAGCGCGCTCTGTCCCACCAACTCCACCGCTCGAGGCGAGTCATGCGCCGGTACAAGGACAAGTAGCAGACATGACGCTGGGGTCTGACCCCGTTGGTTTAATCGGGGTCTGACCCCGTTCACATTGATGGGGTCTGACCCCGATCGGGGTGGGGAACCTGTTCAAACGCGACTTAACGGCTGGGGTCTGACCCCAATCGAGGCTAATCGCTACGGAGTGCAACGGTTGGATCCACAGTCGTTGCTCGGCGTGCGGGTGCTAGGGTGGCGGCGGTCGTTACGAGAATTGTGATGACTGCCGCTCCGACATAGATGGCCGTGCTGGTCGGGCTTACGCCATACAGCAGCGTCGCCACGAAACGACTCAGCGCAAAGGCGCCGACGAGCCCCACCGCGACGCCGACGACGGCGATTACCACGCCCTCCGCGAGGATCATTCGGAGCACGTCGGCGGCTCGCGCGCCGAGCGCCATGCGGACGCCGATCTCGCGGCGACGGTTGCTCACCATCAGCGAGATGACGCCGTACAGGCCGATCATCGCCAGCACGAGCGCGGCGACGGCAAAGACGGTGATCAGCGTCATGCTGAAGCGCTGGCGGGCGAGGGACTCGTCGAACACCCGTTGCATCGCGCGCGGGTGCTCCATCGCGGCGCGCGAATCCGCGTCCTTCATCTGTCGCCTGAGGAGCGGTAGCGCCGCGGTTGGATCGTCGCGCGTCCGCACGACCACGGACAGTCCCGGATAATTCATCTGCTGCTGCGGCACGTAGACCTGTGGCTGCACCGGCGAGTCGAGGGCGACACTTTGCACGTTCTCGACGACGCCGACGACGGAGCGAACATCGCGGCCGCCGGAGAAATCGGCGAACAAGCGGATCTGGTGAGTCAGTGCCGCGGCCGTCCCGCCCAGATATTTCCGCGCGTACTCACGATTGACGATGATGACGGGCGGACCTTCCGCCACGTCTGCTGAGTTGAAGGTCCGGCCACCGAGCAGCGAGATGCGCATCGCGCGGAAATAGTCTCCCTCGGTGACGAGGTATTCTGTTGCGTGCGCTTTTCCCGGAATCGGCGGCGGCTCGCCGATCGTGGCCGTGCTTCCCGTTTCGACGGCATCCGCCAACGGAAGCGCGCTCACTGCCCCCGCCGCCTCGACGCCCGGGGTCCTGGCGAGGCGATCCTGCAAGGCGCGGAAGAAGCGCGCCCACTCCGGACCGTCGCGTTTGGGATTGAATTCGCCGGGCACCGGCAGTCCGACGCCTGCCGTGAAGACGTGTGACGGATCGAACCCCGGTTCCACGCGCTGGAGTTGCGCGAAACTCACTGTGAGCAGCGCCGCGCCGATCATCAGCATGAGCGACAACGCGACTTCGGCGACGACGAGCCCGCGTCGGCCGAGGGTGGAACGTCGTCCCGTCGATGAGCGCGTCCCGTCGCGCAAGCTCGATGCAACGTGAGCGAAGCCCGCCTGCGTCGCCGCGGCGAGGCCGAAGGCGATTCCGGCGACAAGCGCCATCGCCGACACCGCGAGCATCACACGCCAATCGACCGCGATGTCGTCGGCGCGCGGCATCGATCCGGGAACGAGAGCCAGCATCGCGCGCGTCGCCCAGATCGAGATCGCGAGCCCGAGGATCGAGCCGGCGACGGCAAGGATGATGTTCTCGGTCACCAGCTGCGCCGCGATGCGCGCGCGACCGGCGCCGAGTGCCGCGCGAACCGCGAATTCCCGGCGACGCCGCGTCGTGCGGGCGACGAGAAGACTCGTCACGTTTGCCCAGGCAATGCAGAGCAGCAGCCCGACGGCCGCGAGGAGGAAGAGAAGTCCGCGTCGCACGTGCTCACCCGCCTGCTCGATCAGCGTGGCGACCGAGTAGTGCAAGTCGAGCTTCGGCGCCACGGCGAGGCGCCAGCGCTCGAGAATCGCGGAGATCGTCGTGTGAAACTGTGGCGCGGTCGCGCCCGGCCGTAGGCGAACGATCGCCGCCAGGTTCTGGGTCGCGTACGACTGGCGGTCCTTCTCGGTGAATCCCATCGGCGTCCACAGCTGCGTGCGCGCGCCGAAGGACAGCCCCGCCGGCAACTCGGCGCCGCGAGGAAATGAGAAATTCGGCGGCATCACGCCGAGGATGGTGAAGCGCTGGCCGCTCATCTCGAGCTGTCGGCCGACAACCCCACGATCTCCTCCCATGGCACGACGCCACAACGCATCGCTCAGGATCACGGCCGGCGGTGCGCCGACGGCGGCGTCGGCGTCGGTAAAGCCGCGCCCGATCGCGGGTCGTACGCCGAGTACGTCGAAGAAGCTCGGCGTGACGCGCGCTCCTTCCACCTGTTCCGCGTCGGTCGCGTTCGACGGCGCGAAGGTGTATCGCCAGGATCGGAACGCCGCCGTCTGCGCGAGCGATTTCGTCCCGGCAGCGAGGTCGGAGTAGAAGCCCGACGAGATCGGCAGCTCTTCGCCATACTGTTTCGACGACATCCAGACCATGAGCAGCCGGGACGGATCGGGGTAGGGCAGAGGGCGCAGCAACACGCCGTTGACGACGGTGAACACGGCCGTCGCCGCGCCGATTCCGAGGGCCAGCGTCGCCAGCGTCGCCGCGGTGAAGCCGGCGTTCTTGCGCAGCGTCCGCAGCGCGAAGCGAATATCGGCAACCAGCTCGTGCAGTCGGTCGCGACGCGCGCGCACCCGATCGCGGAGCGCGCCTTCGTGGCGCAGCTCGGCGTCGATCGCACCCAGGTCACCAAAGGCTCGCGCGGCGGCGCGTCGTGCGTCCTCGGGCGACATGCCGCGTTCGATGAACTCCTGCGCGCGCATCTCGAGGTGAAAGCGCAGCTCGTCGCTGACGTCGCGCGCGGCGTCGTCGCGCAGGTCGGATCGGCGGATGATTCGGCGCATGCGTTCCTCCTATGCCGGCGACGACGTGAGCGCCTTGCTCACGGCCGACGAAAAGCGCGACCACCGCTTCGTTTCGGCGCGGAGCTGTGCGCGCCCGTCGCTCGTGAGCGAGTAGTACTTCGCCTCGCGCCCAGTATCGGTCACGCCCCATTGCTCGGTGAGCCAGCCGCGCCGTCCGAGACGGTGCAGGGCCGGGTAGAGGACGCCCTCGTGCACGATCACGTCCTCGGACGTCGTCTCGCGAATCCACCGACCGATGGCGTAGCCGTGGCGCGGTCCCCAACTGACGGCCTTGAGGATGAGTAGGTCGAGCGTGCCGGTGAAGATGTCGGAGCCAGCCATGCGTGCGCCTCTGTATCCCTTTGTGACATAGGTATACAGGCGCGCGACCCCTATGTCAACAATGCATCACGCGGGCGCCGCGCGTGCAGCGGCGCCCTTTTTATGAGGCATGTCCTCGTAACCCCGTGCGCCGCGGGATACATTCAGGCGGTTCTCACCGGGATCCACTCTGTGATCGCGCCTTTCTCCAGGCTTGCGGGGCTCGTCGCCGTCGTTGCGGCTGCGCTTCCGCTCGCCGCGCAGGATACATTGCCGCGCCGCCTGCCACCCGTTACGGTGACGCGGGACGCCGGCCGGTCGCCCCTTGACCTGCCGTTCGCGATCAGCAGCACGCGGCCCGACTCACTCGTCCCGGGGCTGACGCATACGCTCGTCGAGCAGTCGCTCGCGCTTCTGCCCGGCATCACCGTGGCGAACCGGACGAATCCGTCGCAGGACACGCGCGTGTCGATCCGCGGCTTTGGCGCGCGGTCGCAGTTCGGCGCGCGCAGCATTCGCATCCTGCGCGACGGGATGCCGCTCACGCTGCCCGACGGCCAGACGCCGATCGATTACCTGGACCTCGAGTCCGTGGGCCGCGTCGAGGTGATTCGCGGCGCGTCGGCGGCGCTCTATGGAAACGCGTCCGGCGGCGTCATCGATCTGCGATCGATCGCTCCTCCCGCCGCCCCGCTCGCCGTACAGGCGCGATCGTTCAATGGCGGTAACGGCTTTCAGCGGTACACGGCGCTGGTCGGTGGTACGCCCGGCGGGTTCGGCATCGAAGGCAACGTCGGCCGAACCAAGAACACGGGATATCGCGATTACGCGCACCAACAGCTGACGAACGCGTTCGTGCGCGCCACGCGCACGCTCGGTAACACCGACGTCGCCTTGATCGGAATGGGACTCGACATGCCGCTCGCCGAGAACCCCGGGGCGATCACGAAGGCGCAGGCGGACAGCGCGCCGTGGCAGGCCGATGCGCTTTCGGTTTCAAAGAAGGCGCGAAAGACCGTGCATCAGGTGCAGCTCGGATTGTCGGCGACCCAGCATTTCAATAGTAAGGGCGGCGACGGCGAGCTGTTCGTGCAGGGGTACGGCGGGACGCGTACTCTGTACAACCCGCTCACGTTCAACGTGGTCGGCATCGATCGGCGGCAGAGCGGCGGCGCCGCGCGCCTCACGCTGCCGTGGTCGGTGGGTTCCGCGTCGAATCGGTTCAGCGTCGGCGCCGACGCGCAGTGGCTCGACGACGCGCGAAAGAACTGGGCGAACTGCAACGCGGTCCCGACGGCGAACGCCAGCTGTCCCTCGTTGGCGAGCGAGAAGGGCGCGCTGGCACTCGATCAGTCGGAGCTCGTGTCGAATCTCGGGCCGTACGTGCGAGACGAAGTCCAGGTCGGCCGCCTCCGGGCGACCGCCGGGGTTCGATCGGATCAGGTCCGCTTCGAATTGCGGGATCACTACCTCGCGGACGGTCGGAACGATTCGGGCGTTCGCACGATGCACGCGGTGAGCCCGATGTTCGGCGTCGCGGCTCGTCTCTCGCCACTGCATTCCGTATACGGCAATGTCGGCTCGGCATTCGAGACGCCGACGACGACGGAGCTGGGCAACCACGCAGACGGAACGGCCGGCATCAATCCGGACCTCAAGCCGCAGTTCTCGACGACATACGAGCTGGGGGCGAAAGGTCTTGCGGCGAGCCGCTTCCAATACGACGTCGCGTTGTTCGATATCGAAGTGCGCGACGAGCTCATTCCTTTCGCGATTCCAAACGGCGCCGGACGCACGTACTATCGCAATGCCGGTCGTACGCGCCGTCGCGGCGCGGAGCTGTCGATTGGAACGGACATCGGTCCCGTGACCACGACCGCCGTGTACACGCGATCGAATTTCCGCTTTAAGGATTTCCTGAACGCGGGTGTTCAGTACGCCGGCAAAGCGATTCCGGGAATCCCGGTGAATCAGTTCCAGGGCGTCGCCACCTGGCACCTGCCGCGGGCGTATGCCTCGGCGGAGCTCGTCGCGAAGAGCCAGGTATTCGTCAACGATGCGAACGGCGCCGCGGCGCCGGCGTTCGCCATCGTCAACGCGCGTGCCGGCGGCATTGCGTCGTTCGGCAAGCCGTGGCTCTCGCCGGTCTTCGGCGTTCAAAACGCGTTCGACCGGAAGTACATCAGCTCCGTCGCGGTGAACGCCGGAACGAACGTTGTGACATCGAAGTTCTACGAACCAGGCGCCGGCCGGCTGTGGTACGTCGGCCTGAGCGCAGCCACCAACTCCTGGTAGCCGAGCAATTCCACAAACTCCAAACCGTCCGGCAGCGCTGCCGATGCAGCCGGGAACGATCGAGATTCGATCGGTCTCGACCAATGAGGAATTGCGCGCCTGCGTCGAGCTCCAGATCGACATCTGGGGCGAATCGTTCACCGACCTGGTGCCGGCGAGCATCCTCAAAGTCGCGCAGCGCATCGGCGGTGTGACAGCGGGCGCGTTCGACCGCGCCGGCACACTGATCGGATTCGTGTTCGGGCTCACCGGCGTGGAGCAAGGACGCATCGTCCATTGGTCGGACATGCTCGCCGTGCGACCCGACGGACGCAACCTCGGACTCGGCCGAAAGCTCAAGGAATTTCAGCGTGACATGGTGCGGTCGATGGGCGGTGAGGTGATCTACTGGACCTTCGATCCGCTCGTCGCGCGAAATGCGCACATCAACTTGAATCGCCTCGGCGTGCGCGTCGCCGAATATGCGGAGAACATGTACGGCGTCACCGAGAGCGCGCTGCACGGCGGGCTGGCGACGGATCGCCTGGTCGTCGCCTGGTCCACCGACGACGGCGACACGGCGAGCCGCATCGCCGAAGCACAGCGGGCGCTCGCGTCCTCGGATTGCCGCGAGGCGCCGATCGCGAGCGACGACTGGATTCGCGACGTCGCCGACGCGTCGATTCTGCCGTACTGCATTCGCGTCGCCATCCCGCGCGACGGTGAGGCGATGCTCCTCGAGGATCCGCAGCGCGCGCTGCGATGGAGAACGTCGGCGCGGCATGCGATCCGGTGGGGCCTCGAGCACGGTTACACGATCGACGCGCTCCTGACGGAAGACGGAGACGCTCAGGCGTACTATCTGATGACGCGCACGCCGCGCCAGCACCTCACGCTCGATCGATGACGGCCAATTCCGTGGTGGCGGAGCGCATCCCGGAGACGCTCCGCAGCCGTCTCGTGACGCTGCGCCGAGAGCTGCATCGACAGCCGGAGCTCGCCTTCAATGAAGTGCGCACGTCGCGCACGCTCGAGGCGGCGCTGCGTGACCTGGGCATCGACGACATTCGCCGCGTCGGCGAGACGGGTGTCGTTGGGCGAGTCCGTGGCCGCAACAAGTCGGCGCCCGTCGTCGCCGTGCGCGGCGATATCGACGCGCTTCCGATCCAGGAGGCGACCGGGCTGCCGTATGCGTCCGTCGTCCCGAACGTGATGCACGCCTGCGGTCACGACGTGCACGCCTCGTGGGCGGTCGGAGCGGCCGCGCTGTTGGCGAACGAGCCCGCGGAAGGGGATGTGCTCGTCGTGCTGCAGCCGGCGGAGGAAATCGGCAAAGGCGCGCTCGCCATTCTCGAGAGCGGCGCGCTCGACGGGGTGGCGGCGATTTTCGGCGGTCACGTCGACCGGCGGTTCGACGTCGGACAGGTGGTGGCCGATGACGGTCCGCTCGCCGCATCGGCGGACACCTTCGAGATCGAGCTTCTTGGCGTGGGGGCGCACGCGGCGCGTCCGCATGAAGCGCGCGATCCTATCGTTGCCCTGGCGGCTGTCGTCATGGCGCTGCAGACGATCGTGGCGCGGCGGTTGAATCCGGCGACGCCTGGCGTCGTGAGCATCGGTATGGTGCAGGCCGGATCCGCACCGAACGTGATTCCGGATCGCGCGCGATTGTCGGGCACGGTCCGGGCTGTCGAGCCTCAATCACGCGGTCTGATGTTGTCCGAGGTCGAGCGCGTCTCGAAGGAAGTCGCCGCGGGACTCGGCGTCGAGGCCAAAGTCGTCGTCGATCGCGGAACGCCGCCGATCGTGAACCCGTCGAGTCCGACGAAATGGGCTCGCCAGGCGGCGAGCAACGTGCTCGGAGAATCCAACGTCGTGCCGCTCGGCTTTCTCAATCTCGCGGGTGAAGATTTTGCGCACTACATGGAGCGCATTCCGGGGTGCTTTCTGCGCATCGGCGCGCGTGAGGCGGGAGGGCCGGTAATCCCGGCACACTCGCCCGTTTTCTATCCGGCGGAGGAGAGTCTCTTCGTCGGCGCCGCCGTTCTTGCCGAATGCGCCCGCGTCGCCAGCCGCGAGCTCGCGGCGGGGAAGTAGCCAGCCGGCCCGTTGCCGGGATAGACAGGGAACGTCTTGTTTTCACTTGGATTGATAGCGGAACAGCTACGCGCGACGGGGTAACGGTAGCGACCCCGAAAGCGAACTCCTCTCCACCGTCGTGACTCGTCTTTTTTCTGCTCGAATCTGGTTGCCGTTGATGGCCGCGACTGCCATCGCGGCGTGCGGCCACGATTCGACGAGCCCCAGTGCCGGTCCCCCAGCTCGACTCGATCCGCTGAGCGACCAGAATCGCTCGGCTCAGGTCGGCACGATCGTGCCCGGCGGCATCGTCGTCAAAGTGAGCGACAACTCGGGGCATCCAGTGGTGGGTGCAACGGTCGCGCTCGCCGTGACGCTCGGGAACGGCGTGACACTGCCGCGTGTCGCCGTGACAGATGCCAAGGGACAGGCGACCGCCGCTTGGACACTCGGCACCATCATTGGACAGAACGAAGTCACGGCCAGCGTGGACGGCGTGGTGACGTCGATCAAGTTCTCGGCGATGGGCGTCGCCGGACCCGTCTCGAACATCTCGATCACGCCGCAGAACCCGCGACTGCTCGTCAACGTCGACTCGGTGCGTGTGTCGGCGAAGAGCCTCGACGCCTTCGGCAACACGGCAACGCCGGCGCCGACGCTGGTCTCGCGCGATCCGACGCTCGTCACCGTCGACGCCACTGGCTTGGTTCGCGTCGTCCGCCGCGGCTCGGGCACGTACGTCGTCGCCAGCGCGGGCGGCAAATCGGACAGTGTTCTCGTCACGGTGCTCGCGGCCGGCCAATCGATCTGCACCGCCGCCGCGACGCCCGTTGAAATGAGTGTGGGACAGGTCATCACCGACGTGTCCGCGCAGGGGTTCTGCGTTCACGGTGCGACGGCAAACGCGGAGTACGCGTTGATCCCGTTCTACGATTCGGGAGTCGCGAGCGCGACGACGAACGTCGAGGTGCGCGGGCTGGGTCTCGTTTCGGTGCCGCTGCCGTCGCCGAATCTGATCCCGCGCGCGAACGTGATGCCCGCGATCCCGGCGATCGTGCCGAACGATGCGTTCGAGGCAGGACTACGAGAACGCGAGCGGTCGGAAGCGGCGCGGCGATTTGGAAACGCCGGTGGCGCGCGGCCCGCGTTGCGAAATTCGGTGGCGGCGACAGCAGCACTCGCGGTGCCGGCCGTCGGGGATCTGCTGCAATTGAACGCGAACGCGTTCGATTTCTGCGACAACCCGAGCATGCGTACCGGCCGCGTCATGGCCGTGACCGACAAGGCGATCGTCGTTGCGGACACCGGGAATCCGGTCGGCGGATTCACCGCGGAAGAATATCGGTCCATCGGCGTGACGTTCGACACGCTCGTCGATCCCACGGACCGCGGCGCATTCGGCGCGCCGAGTGATATCGATAACAACGGGCACGTCATCATGTTCTTCACCCAGGCGGTGAACGAACTGACGCCGCCGCAGTCGTCCACGGTGACGCTCGGATTCTTCTACGCGCGCGATCTCTACCCGAAAGCGGCGCCGGCGCCCGGGCCGTGTCTGGGGAGCAATGTCGGCGAGGTCTTCTACCTCCTTGTGCCCGACACCGGCGGCGTCGTCAACAGCAACAAGCGATCGAAATCGCTCGTCACGACGCTGACCAACGGCACCGTTGCGCACGAGTACCAGCACCTGATCAACGCGTCGCGCCGCATGTATGTGAACTCGGTCGGCACGGCGTTCGAGGAGCGTTGGCTCGACGAAGGAATGGCGCATATCGCGGAGGAATTGAACTTCTTCCGGGCGGCGGGTCGTTCGACTCGCTCCAACCTCGACGCGAGCATCTTCTCCGACCCCTTGGTCAGCGCGGCGTACTCCACGTTCAGCCTGAACAATTTCCGTCGGTACGCGCAGTACCTGCCGCGCACCGAGACGCAGGGCCCGGTCGGCTTCGACGCCTTCGACGACGATCTCCCGACGCGCGGCGCCGTGTGGAACTTCCTGCGATTCGCCGCAGACCATCTCGGGCCGACGAATGAAAACAGCCTCTGGTTCAAGATCGTCAACGCCAAGACGAGCGGCATGACGAACCTGACGAGCGCACTCGGCGTCGCGCCCAGCACGCTGCTTCGCGACTGGGCGACGTCGGTGTTCCTCGACGACAACGCCGCCTCGGTGGATCCGCGTTTTCAGCAACCGAGCTGGAACGCGCGTAGCATCATCACGGGGAACGGCACATCCGTGCCGTTTCCGCTCGTCACCCGCTTGCTCAACGTCGACGGCTCGTTGCTGTCGACGAACCTCGTCGGAAACGGCGTCGCGTTCTTACGCTTTTCAGTGCCGAGCGGACAGGACGCGTTGCTGACCACCACGTCCGGCGGCCAAACGCTGCCTTCGAGCGTGAAGCTTTCTGTCGTGAGGATCCGTTAGCGAACGCTCGTCTTGCCATTCCCCCTCCTCCAATCCCCTCCTTCCTCCCTCCTAGCTCTCACAATGCGTCGTTCCATTTTCGCCATCTGCTCGCTGCTTCTCGCCGGCTGCAACCTCGATGTACCCGTGCCCGAGGACATTCCGAGCAATCCGGCGACGGAGGCATTTGCCTCGTCGCTCAATGTCGACATCGCGACGATGCAGAAGACGACATTGGGGACGTATTACAAGGACATCACCGTCGGTTCGGGGCCGACGCTGACGACCCGACGGCCTGTCCTCGTCGACTACGCTGCCTTTCTGCGGAACGGCGCGCGCATTGACCAGGGACTCTCGGCTCCCGTCGATCTGACCTTGGGCAACTCCATCACCGGGTTTGGCGATGGCATGCTGGGGATGAACGTGGGCGGCGAGCGCATACTGGTGATTCCATCGAACCTTGCCTACGGCAACCGAAACGACATTCCCAACATTCCGCCGAATTCGACACTCATTTTCGACGTCAAGCTTTCCACGATCCCGTAGGCGCGCCATTCGCCGGGCGATAGCTTATCGGCCATGTCCGGCTCTCGTGAAGCTCCGCTGTGGACGCCGTCGCCGGCGGATATCGAGCGCGCCAACCTGACGCGCTTCATCGCGCAAGTCCGCGCCCTCGGCGAGGGAGCAGAATCGATCGTCGACTTCCAAACGCTGCACGACTGGTCGATCAGGAATCCCGAGCTGTTCTGGTCTGAAGTGCGTCGCTTCTCAGGAATCCTCGCCGGCCCTCCGGATCCGGCGATCGCCTGTGAGCGTGTTCTCATCGGCCGAACGCGCGTCGCGCCGCCGGATCCGCGGCTGGGGCCGAGCTGGTTCGTCGGCACAACCTTGAACTTCGCCGAGAACCTTCTGCGCTACGACGACGATCGCGAAGCGATCGTGTCGTGGAACGAGCGCGGGCCGTTGCGGCGCCTCACCTTTCACGAGCTGCGCGGCGAAGTTGCGCGCGTGGCGTCGGCGCTGCGACGCGTGGGTGTGAAGCCCGGCGATCGTGTAACCGGGTTCATGCCGAACATCCCGGAGACGGTGATCGCCATGCTTGGCGCGACGTCGATCGGCGCCATCTGGTCGTCATGCTCCCCGGACTTTGGCGCGGCGGGTGTGTTGGACCGGTTCGGGCAGATCCAGCCGCGCGTCCTGTTCTGCGCCGAGAGCTACCTGTATTCGGGTCGCGAGATCGACTGTCTCGATCGTGTTCGCGAGATCACGACGCGCATTCCCGAGATCGAGCATGTCGTCATCGTGCCGTACTTGAACGAGCCAGACGATCTGTCAGCCATTCGTGGTGCCACGACGTGGACCGACTTCCTGGCCGACTCTTCGCCCGCCGCCGACCGCCCATCGCCGACCGCCCATTTCGAGCATCTGCCGTTCGATCATCCGCTGTACATCATGTACTCGTCGGGAACGACGGGGCTGCCCAAGTGCATGATCCACGGCGCCGGCGGCACGTTGATCCAGCACCTGAAAGAGCTCGCGCTGCACAACGATCTCACGCGCGACGATCGGGTGTTCTACTTCACGACCTGTGGCTGGATGATGTGGAACTGGCTCGCGAGCGTGCTCGCGACGGGCGCAACGGTGGTGCTGTATGAAGGCTCTCCCTTCCATCCGGAGCCCGGCGCGCTGTGGCGCATGGCGGACCAGGAAAAGCTGAATATCTTCGGCACCAGCGCGAAGTTCATCGCCGCTATCGAAAAGAGCACGTTCAATCCGGCCAACGAAGTGCAGCTCACATGTCTGCGCACCAT